>JBGSJB010000196.1:0-8295 GCA_041742175.1 Pirellulaceae bacterium | reverse complement strand
CATTTGTACGATTCAATAGTCGCGGAGCGGATCAAAAAGAGTAGTTTTTCCTTGGAAAAACTGAGTGGGCGGTACAGAACTCGAATCTGTGACCTCAACGATGTCAACGTTGCGCTCTAACCAACTGAGCTAACCGCCCTGGGGAAACGAGGTTCGTTTCGTGGGACGAAAGTATAGGCGGGGGTTGTGGTTCCTGCAATATATCGTTTGAGGATCCCGGGTGAAGCGACACCGCGACTAACGGCTGATCATAGCGGCTCCCAGCAAAGCCTCGACACATCTTGGAACCAACGACCAGCTCAATTCGCACTGACTCGCTCCCACCATCCCACCTTCCCACCATCGCTCTCAAAACTACAAACCACGATCTGCCCTGTGCTGGGCAGACGGGTCTGTGCTGGGCAGACGGGGCTGTGCTGGGCAGACGGGTTTCAGGCTTCTGAGCGTGCAAGGTTTTGTTGCAACACAGCGAGACGATCGCACACCGCTCGCTAAGCGGCTTTTCTTTGTTCTTGGCTAGCGGAGCCGGAGTAGATCTTGAGGGATACCATGTCCTGCTGCTTACTCAGTTGCTTCTTTGAGAAAGCGATGCGATCTGCGACTTCGTTCATAACTGTAGCATTTTTCAGTCCAGCCGACCATGCAAGCGCTGTGGCTACTGAGCCTGTGAAGGCGGCTGCGATGACGGAGGTGATGGAGCCTGTAAAGCTATGCGCGGCGATTCGATGCGCTGCGGCGATTCCAGCTAACTCGCTGATCGTCTTAGCGGACCGACGTATCGGCAGTACAACTTTCGAAGCGTCGATCGCTGCCTGCGATTCACATGCACAGCACATTTCGAGGTCACGCATGTGTATAGCAAGTTCGACGTCCGCGCTGCCTACTCCCAGTTCTTCATTCCAACCATCGAGGGCGAGTAGTGCGCGACGGCGATAGAAACCAGCGATCAAAGTTGGGGCCGCTGCGGTGGCTTCCTTGGATTCAACTCGAGCGGATCGCAGGTTTGCCGCATTTTTAGTTGAGCTGATTGAGATGCCGGTAACTGTACGGAGGCCAATCTGTAATTTGGGCGACACAGCGGCGACATCCGAACTTGCAAATCGCTCCAACGCACTCTCTGCCCAATTGGCACTCACGACTACACCGTCGAGCAAAGTGCAGATGGCTGGGGAGCAAGCTGCCATTAGTCCCGCGTTGAGCAACTCGACGACCGTAGACTCAGGTTCTTCCTGCACATAGACAATTTCATCGGTCAATTGATAGGGGTCGCAGTAGGATCCATCATGAACGACAATGACCTCACAGTCGCGAGGACGGTTTTCCAGCACTGAGAGAATGGTCTCTTCAAGTCGCTGGTCATCGTTGCGATAAGGAATAATAATCGAGAGGCGTGGCACAGAAAATTCCTCCTCATTGACGGATTTCGTCAATAGTGAGAGGCTGGCCTACGGCGTTGCATCATGCTTGCCGTTGACCTTCCCTGGTCTGAAGTTTGGGTAGCGAACCACCCTTTAAAAGTCACCGCGGACGGCAACAACACTGATTTCGGATAGAACGCTTCTGAAAATCGACTCATTTGAAGCGACTTGGTGTCGAAGGACGTGGGTAATCTACGCACCTTACGCCGACTTTGCGTCTGCATGGTCATCGGACACGCATCCTGAGCTAGGCGGCGCTCTTGCGTCACAAGCCTGACTCTCACTATAAGACACCTGCTCGTTGTCGGCAGATTCACGCCACGTTAAGTGCTATCATTGAAATGAATTTTCTACGGACAATACGATTCGTGATGTGCAGTCTCCTTGCCCTTACGGGGGCGGGCTGCGCGGATAAGTCGAAAATTCGCTATAAAAGCGTCGCTGAGCTTTATCAGGAAGCGGTTGAAAGCGCGCGTCGCAGCGACGCATCAACAGCGATTCAAATAGAGATGAACGATGCTGCGAGACCGTTTCAGGGTTCGCTTGCCGAGGCGGGAGGTGCATCGATGGCGAGTGAAAAACGAGTCAACGCTCAATTCGCTTCCGCAAAGTCGACGACTTCCGGCAATGACGGTTTCGCTACATTGCCAATAATTCCGTTAATGAATTCGGAATCCGCATCGAGGCCGAATCCAACTGCTGATCAGAATCCGGAATCGAACGTTGAGGCAAAGCCAGACGTACAGTCGAAGCAAGCCGCCAAGAAGGCTCGGCAGTCCGCGCGACAAGCTGCGAAGCAATCCGCCAAACTGGAGATCCTCAACGCTAATCTTCCACCCGATATTCCGGTCGTCTCTTCGAGTTGGAACTTCGATCAAAGCGCGCCGGCTAACAAGACCGTGCTCGCTCCCGAACTTCTGCCCGGAATGCCAAATCCTCGTGGCAAACTAGCAAATCCGCCGATCAATGAAATTTTCGAGCAAACGGAGATTCGCGAGGCGATTGATATCATCGCTTCTGTCAGTGGAGAGACTGTCGTTGTCGATGAATCCGTCGGCGGATTGGTCACGTTGCAGATTAAGGATGCAAGCTTTGAACAGGCTTTGGAAATGTTGCTCTTGCCACTCGGCTTAGTCTACGTGCAACATGAAGGGTCCTATCTGGTTTCGCCACCTGATCCCGAGTCTCCGCTTTTCAGCATGATAAGCACTCGCCAGCAATATTCCCCACGCAATCACCCACCTACCAAACTTGCGGCTCTGGTCCCTCGTCGCCTTTCGCAATTTTTTCAGTTATCAGACGATCGGAATCTAATTGTCATTGAAGCACCGCAGAAGATTGGCGAAGATCTTCTCAATCGGCTACAGGAGCTCGATCAACCAGTTCAACAAGTTGTTTTGGAGGCGATCGTTTGCGTTAGCGCTCCGGATTCTGGATTTCGCTTTGGCTTCGACTGGAACCATACATTGCAACTCAACAACATCGACCAAGTCAAAGTTGGGTTGACAGGGTTAGCCTTCAATGGCGCGGCGAGCAAGTATGGTGTGGACAATGCATTCGACGATTTCGCGGTGACTTCAGCTTTTGTGCAATCGCTGGCGGCGAACGGTTACGTAACCATTCGCGCAGCTCCAAGAGTTACGGCAAAAGATGGTGAGAAGGCATCGATTGCTATCGAACGTGAAACTTTCTTTAGCTTGCAACCAACAAATGCAAATTTGCTGTTCCGCCAAGATGTGCAAAAAGTTGATGCTGGTATCAACCTGATGATCACACCGCACATTCGCGGCGACATGATTACAGTTGAAATCGAACGCGCCGAAGTCAGCGAAGACATCCGTACAAACAATGCCGCAGCGACGCAAAATAACAATACATTTCCCACAATAAACCGCCGTATCGTTTCAACGAAGGTTGATGTTCAATATGGACGCACGATCGTTATCGGCGGCTTGGTGCAACGTCAGACCGTTGATCGCGTCACCAAAGTTCCATTTCTTGGTTCATTGCCAGGCATCGGCGGGCTGTTCCGAACGGTCGAGAAACAAGATCAAGACAACGAAGTTGCAATCTTCATTTCGCCTAGAATCGTACACGATCCTTATTGCGCAGAACCAAATTGATTTTACAAGCAGTTTGCCGTTGCGATTCGTGAGATTTTTTAACGCGAACCGGCGATCAATAATCACTCACTGTACGATCTGAAAATGCTCTTACTTCAAAGTTGTTTTAATAGCCGCATCGATCGTAGCGTTGGCAATTTGATCTTCAGTTACTCTGTTTTGGTGATGGTATTGTTGCTGACGACTCAGTTGGTTCGCGGGCAAGCGCAACGCAACATCACAGTTCAAAGCAACTTCAATCCAGCATTTCAAATTGAACCGCTCGTGCAGCGCATCAGTGGTCGGCGTGGTGAGATCCTTCACTTTCAATTTACTTTGCAAACACTTAATCGTGATACGGATATTGAGATTCTCAAAGTTGGCTTGAGGCAAGACATTACAGGCCAAGTGCTGCAAGACGAACGCGGCGGTGCGACCAACCCGATCGAGATTGTTGGTCCTTCTAAAGTTCGACTGCGACGCGATATTCCGTATATACTTGAAGGGATTCTGCGAGTGCCTGACGGCGATGCGAGTTTTCATTCGCTGGGGATTCTCGTCCGCGACTCGGGAACGAAAAAGGACCCGGCTCCAGAATTTGATGCTCAGGGTAAACCCGTCACCAAAGCTGGCATTCGCTTTGTTACTAACTATGTGCTCCGCGTCGATCTCGATGTCAGTGGAGCGCGAGGCGAGCAGGCGAAAACTCTTGTTCTCGAAGAAGCTCGTGTAACTCCCTTCAACGGCTTGCCCAAGATCAGTGTGGTTGTGCGCAATCCAGCGAGCACTGCGTTCGAATATCAGATGCGAACGCACCTGCGGTCCTCGCCGAGCGACCGAACTTTCGACGAACTGCGGATGGTGATGCCCGTTCGGGCGACGATGGAAAACGAGGAACGGTATGTGGGTCGAGTACTTCCGGGATGCCGGGTCCGAATGGAAGAGATGCTGCCGCAACACTTGCTCAGCGGCACCTATCAGTTGGAAGCCGAATTGCTCGACGGCGGTCGCGTTATCAATCGTCGCACCTTCGAAGTCGCAGTCAACTCAGAGGACTTCCCGGCTCAGGAGGTTAAAGTGAAGCAGGTTGGCGGAGGGCTCTACATAACTCCCGCTCAGCTTGAACTCTCCCAATCGCGCGGAGGTCAGCGACGTGCGACAATCGAGTTTAGGAACACATCGAACCAATCCAAGACAATATCAGTAGCATCAGAAACTCTCCAAGGCACGCCGCTCAGCACCGTGATCGTTCAGCCGGAAACGTTTACCTTGTCCGCAGGTCGCAGCCGCAAAATATCGATCACCCTCCGATCCAGGTCGAACTTTACCAGCCCCTTCGAGTTTGGTTTCTTACAAGTGAAAAGCAACGATCCAACGCAACAGTTCTCCCATAGTGGTGCAGTTCCTCTTGCGATCATTCTTGGTCAGACCAGCGAACCGAAGGTTGAGATGGAGCCATTGCGATTTGTGCCAGACATCAAATACCCGAGCTTTCGTTCTGTGGTCACTAATCATGGACCCGGCCATCTGCCGCTGGACGCACGATTGCTCATCGCGTCCGAATCTGAGCAACGCAGTGCGCTCGCCGGCGGCTTCGGAAAGTGGCTGATGCCAGGCGAGTCAGCGAACCTAGAATTTCGGCTTGATCGCGAACTGACGCCCAACAATTACCAAATCATCTGTGAACTTCAGAACGGCCAAGTACCAATCATCAAGAAGCAACTCATCACCGTCACTGACTTTGATAATTCAAAGCCAGCGAGATGATCGCCATGCACGTATCGCTATTGATTACCGGCTGTCACATTGACCCACGCGACATAAGCCAACCACAGCAACCAAATCGCGTACACAATACTGGAAGTCATGAGGACGATTTTGCTGCGGCGATTACCTTCGCGAGGTAAAACCTTTGGTTGATTGTTCTTCAAGTTCACATCCTGTGCCGATTGAGTTTGCCGAGTTTAGCATCCATACATTGCCGCCTTAGAACAGCTCGTGAATCTCGCGAAATCCTGAATCGACCAGTGGGAACGGGCGACCAGCGGGGCCGGGCAAGTGCTCAGTCAACTTCAGGCCGAGGCTGTGGAAGATGGTGGCGACAACTTCCGGCGGTTCAACTGGGCGATCATCTGGCACGGCGCCGATCGGATCGCTCGCGCCAACCACTTGCCCACCTTTCACGCCGCCGCCCGCAAAGTAAACCGTGAAACACTGCGGCCAGTGATCGCGACCACCAGCAGGATTTACTTTCGGAGTGCGACCGAACTCGGCCATGTTGGCAACCAGCGTATCGCCCAGCAAACCACGTTCAGAAAGATCTGAAATCAGCGCCGCGTAGCCTTGGTCATACATCGGCGCGACAATATTCTTCATGCCTTCGATCGAGGTAAACGGTTTGCTACCGTGGATGTCCCACGTGATTTCGTCGAAGACCGTAAGAAACGTATTGATGGTTACGAAACGCACGCCAGCTTCAACGAGACGTCGAGCGAGTAAGCAACACTGGCCGAAGCGATTCATTCCATAGCGTTCTCGCATTTGTGTTGACTCTTTAGACAAATCGAACGCATCGCGAGCTTGAGGACTAGTCATCAAGCGGTAAGCGGTCGCGAAGTGCTCATCCATTAGCTTCGCGCTTTCGCTCGCCTCGAACTGCTTCATCGACTCTTCGACAGTGGCCCGCAATTTCTGCCTGCGCTCCAAACGCGCCGCCGGAATTGAAGCGGGTGGCAGCAAATCGGGAACTTTGAAGTTCTCCTTCGATGGGTCGGCAAGCAGCGCGAATGGATCGTAGGCTTTGCCAAGAAATCCACCAGCTTGTCCGTTTGGCAAGTTGCCCCCGCCGCGCCCCATGGTTTCTGGCAATACAACATGCGGAGGGAGATCCCCTCGCGGACCTTTTAAATACCAAGCCGCGGATCCGACGTGAGGCGTGTTCACTCCACCCGTAAACAGTCGGCCTGTTTGCATGATCTGCCATCCCGCGTCGTGCACCGCCGCGCCGCGGTGGAAACAAGATCGCACCAAAGCTATTTTATCAGCGATCTCAGCATGCTTTGGCAGAATCTCTGACAATTGGATTCCATCGGCGACAGTCGAAATCGGTTTGAAAGGACCGCGAATCTCGGCCGGCGCGTTCGGCTTCATGTCGAACGTATCTAATTGACTCGGGGCACCGAGATTAAAGATCAAAATGCACGAGCGCTTATCCTTCGTCGGATCAACCAGCCCAGCGTCTTTGGCTTGCAACAACTGCGGCAAACCCAATCCAATGGCACCTAGCGTTCCGACTTGCAGAAAGTCGCGTCGAGTCGCACCATCACAAGTGTGCGCTTTCCCTTTTCCGATCAGATCAAGCATCTTCAGCCTCGAGAGGGTCAGGGCTTCAGCCGTAAAACAATGGGTCTAGTTTAAGTGTTCTATTCTAACACACCGCCCGCCCCCGTTCCGCACCGAATCACCGTGTCGAACCGATTTTGATTACAGTCGTGAAGCAACGGCGGAAGCAGGCTAAGGAGCCTTAGGGGACTGGCCGCTAGACGCTGAGTGTCGTCGTTTTGCGTTTTCGACTTTTGAAAAGCTCGAGTCGCGTCGGAATGGTCCAGTTGGTAGTTGTAATTGGCTACCAAGCGAACTCGACGCATGCGGGCAAGTCGTCAAACTGAACTCGAGCGAGAGTTTCTCCGCCCGCGGTTTGCACTTGGGGAAAACCGATCACAAGTCGCCGAACGCGGCTATCTTTTGGCGACTGAAATAGGCTTTAAAGCAGCTGCAAAAGGCAGCACAGAAAGCGGTACAGTCGGAGGGGAAAGCGGCACACTTCTCGCCTCAGCAAAGCCCCGCATCAAGTCGCAGGATAATGAAGAAACCGTTGAAAACATCGGGCGAAGGCGACTTCCCCCAACATTTTCAACGGTTTGGAGATGGAGGTGGACGGACTTGAACCGACGACATCTTGCTTGCAAAGCAAGCGCTCTCCCAACTGAGCTACACCCCCGATAACTTTGGCTGCATCAAAACAGCGCTAACAATATGGCGATTGCTGCGAAGATTCACAAGTGGGCGCGCCAGAATTCGAATCTGGGACCTCGTCGTTATCAGCGACGCGCTCTAACCAACTGAGCTACGCGCCCCTAATGAATCTTTGCGAACGTTCCGAACCCCTTCCGAGCTTTGCGATCTCCGTTACGGTTCGCTCGCCGATACTTGTTTTGCGAGCTAGCACAAAGTGTTTCGCTTACAAACTAGACTGGGAAATCGTAGCCAATGGTTCGGGGATGTCAACCATTCACTCGAGAACTCTTGCCGCTGGTACGATTTTTCTTGCCTGTTTGCTTAGCTTGGTCGGAATCGGCAGTTTATGTGGACTGACCTAAGTCAAAAAGTGGCAAATCGGTTCCTAAAATGCAACTTGACCAAAGTCTGCCAGCGTAATTTCGCCTTCCGAAGAAAATCGCATTCACTTGGAGGCGAAGAATTGCTACACCATAAACTGCAAGCTTCCAAAGGCAGACTCAGCCGCGTCAAACGCTAAGGCGTTCAGCGCTGAGCCGGCCTAAACGATAAATTCCCAGCCGACGGTTGATTTGTGGCTGAAGTCAATGGTGCAAAGTAAACTCCAAGGAGTAGGTGGGCATGCCAATCGTGAAACCTGTTCGTTCGATCTCGCAAATTGTATTTTCGAAGCGACACGCGTGGATGTTAGCTTGCGGTGTTGGCTTGATCGGAACCAGTACCGCCAGCGTTCGCGCGCAAGAAAAACTGACTAAAGC
>JBGSJB010000195.1:0-24947 GCA_041742175.1 Pirellulaceae bacterium | reverse complement strand
GTTGTCAGCCCATCAGAATATGCACACTCGCTATCCAGTCACGGAGGAAGCCGGCAATCCGCAACGAATCATCGGTTATGTCAATTTCAAAGACATTGTTGCTAATCTGCGGTTTGCTTCGCAAACATCTACTTCATCTTCATTTCGCAAGCTCATTCGGTCGCTGGGCTCCAATCATGCGAAGCCCCCATCTCAGAGTGCCTAGAGCGATTGATTCGTGAACGCAGCCACATTGCGCTGGTAAAGGACAAAGCCGGAACGATATTGGGAATGATCACCTTGGAAGACATTATCGAAGAGTTGGTTGGCGAGATCCATGACGAGTTTGATCGAATACCGACACATCTCAATCGGGCCGGCGATGGTTGGATCGCGGGTGGTTTCGTGTCGTTGACTCAGCTTCGTGAGGTAGCCGGCATCGATCTCCAGCCCATTGGCGACAAGCCCTTGTATACCTTGAACGACTGGATCGTCGAGTCTATGGAACGGCCACCCAAAGGTGGAGACATAATTCAGGCCGAAACATGCCAGATCGTCGTCCGCAAGACTCGCAACGTCATGGTTCAAGAGGCTTCCCTGTCAGCCAGGGAAACGAGAAGCGAATCAGCCGATTCGGTCAGTTAATGGTAGCCGTGACCGGCTAGAGCGAATTACCCGCATGAAAGTTCGCAACTTTGGACCGCCTAGTGAGGCAGATCAATGGATAAAAAAGAAACCCGAGTCAGGCAGACGATTCATAACCCAGAGTCGCTAACCCGGCGGTTTTCATAACCCAGAGACTCTGAGAGTATTTGTCTCTGAGTTGCCCCCAGAGAGGGGCTGTTTTGGCGAGAGTCGCGACCGGAAAACCAGTCTCTGGAGAGTGTTCGAGCCCCCGGAGATTGCAGGAAAATACGAAAAAAGCCGGTGTTTTGCGTTGCTGCAAGACACCGGCTTGATCGAATAACCTACGGTGGTCAGTTTCCTAACCAAACAGAGAAGTTGCGGGAGCCGGATTTGAACCGACGACCTCGAGGTTATGAGCCTCGCGAGCTACCGGGCTGCTCCATCCCGCGAAGTAAATAGTACTGATGAGCGGCTTTGCGCCTAGGCCTGCGGATCGCTTTTTGGGATTTCTGATGACAACTGTGATGCAACTGAGGGATTATGCGTCGCGACGTATGACAACACGCTCTAAACAACGGCGGCTCGCAACGGCAGATTGCAACGGCGGCGCGCAACAGTCGCAAGCAGTAGCCGCAAGTTGCGTACGCGAGCTGCAGTCTAGAGCTTCGTTGAAATCTGCGTCGTTTAACTTTGACTAATCCACATGACGAACCGGTTCGTCTGACGGATGGCATTAGTAAATCAGATGGGACTTGAGTCGCTTGCGGCTGCGGCCGATTCAAGGATTCGTAGAGTAGCGGCGACGCGGGAGTGTGTCGAAAACGAATACTCGGGCTGGAGAGTTTCGAGGCTGAAAGGATGCAATTGTGCTGAAGCGAATCTTTTTGCTGAGCGTCGGAGTTGGGTTGAGTTTAACGAGCTCGGCGAATGCTCAGCATAACTATCCGACGATGAATGCGATGGGACGGTTCCTCGGGATTGGGTGGAACCATGGTTATCATTCAGGTCAATACGATGGCCGCTTCCAGGCGATCAAGGACAAGCATCCCGCGGAGATGTATGCGAGCCGATCGCTGCTCTATCCGTTCCATGCTAGTTATTCGGCGCACGGGTTTGTTCAGCCGATGCATGGCCATGCGCACTCTTTTCTGCCGAGTTACCAAGCGACTGGTATGCAAAGTGTGAACGTTGATGGCACTGGAGTGCAGACGAATCATTCGTCGCCTGGTTTGGCGCCGCCGATGCCAACGATTCCAGCGGAGCCGGCGCCGACTTGGCTACGACCGTTTCTTAAAGATGAAAGTCAACAGCTTGGTGAAGAGCCTGTGGATTTAGTGCCTGCGGAAAAGCTGGAAGAAGTTGTGCCTGAGGAATTGAGTCCGAGCGATCGCGCGAAAGAAAAGTCGCCGGACGATGATGACTTGCTGCTGCCGTCGGTTCGACTGACGCCGATGCAGCGTTACTATGAAGCGCGTCAGCGCAGCGAGGCCAACCGCTGAAGCGAGCGCGCTGCAAGATTACTTGCCGATGCAAAAGCGACTGAAGATCTCGCCCAAGATGTCGTCCGAGTGCACGTCACCGATCACTGCGGAAAGATCATCGAGTGCGATGCGCAATTCTGCGGCGATCAATTCGTCACCCGCGTCGGCTTGAGCGATCGCAATCGCGGCTTGCAGTGTAGCGTGCGCTGCTGCTAGCGACTTGCGGCAGCGGATAGCGATGTGCTGCATGGCGGCGGATTGGAATTCGCGGTGGTGCGCTGCGATTTTCTGAAGCAACAGAGTCTGAAGCGTTGCTAAGCCGGCGCCAGTTTGGGCACTGACTTGTACGTTGAAATCGTTTGCTTGCCAAGATTTGCTCTGGTTAGTTTCCGATCGGTTTAGTTCGGCTTTCGTTCCGACGGTCAGTACCGACACACCGAGCTCGGCGAGCGATTGCATTTGAGCGGCTCGCCAGTGATGGTCGATATCGGAAGAGCTATCGATGCAAAACAGCGCCACGTCGGCTTGAGTCAGTCGTTGTTTGAGCGCGGATTGAGCGGCAGCGCGCGGGGAGTCGCCCTGCAGTTCTTCGATGCCTGCGGTGTCGACTAACTCGAACGCGAAGCCACCGATGTCAATCAACTGCGAGATCACATCGCGCGTTGTACCGGCGGCAGGAGAGACGATTGCGCGATCGTGTCCGACTAGACGATTGAATAGTGAGCTCTTGCCGGAGTTGGGAAGGCCGATGATGACAACTTGTGCCAGTTGAGTCCGCGCATCGCGTGTTGTTAACTGTGCGATAAGTGTCGCGACTTGATCAATGATCTGCTGGAGCTGGACAATGAGCGCATCGAGTGTGATGAACTCGATATTTTCTTCGGCGAAGTCCAAGCCCGCTTCGAGATGTGCGATCAGTTCAATCAGTTGATCGCGCATGCTACGGACAGGGCGCGAGAGGTTGCCGCCGAGTTGCGAGAGAGCTTCGTGCAGTTGTTCCGTTCCTTCGGCTTCGATCACGCCAAGTACCGCTTCGGCTTGCACTAAGTCGAGTTTGCCAGCGAGAAAACTCCGCAGCGTGAACTCGCCGCGGAGTGCCATGTCGCCGCCCAAGGCACACAAGTTAGCGACGAGGTTCTCGGCGATGGGCATTGATCCGATAAAGTGCAGTTCGGCACTGGGTTCGCCGGTAAAGCTCCGCGAATCTGGCCAGAAGTATGCAGTTGCAGGCAACAATGATGGCTGGCTGCGGTGCGGCCAGTGCATTTTGCAAGTGACGGCAGCGGCGCGAGGTGCCAATGTTTCGAGCAACGCGTGATCGTCGGTGGATTGAAAGAGTCGCTGCAGAATCGAACGTGTATTTGGACCAGAAATTCGGACGATCGCGCGGCGGCTAGCCATCGCGCCGCTGCTGAGCGCTACGATCGTGCGTTGAAGATCGAGCATCATTGCGAGCTACAATTCTAAGCGGTCAGGGGCAGAGGGCTTTCGGCAAACGCACGATATTCTTTGATCATCGTGTAGCGGGAGACTTCGCCTGGTATCGACAGAAAACACAGTCGAGCGCGACGTATGACACCTTTCTCCATAAAGTCGCCGAACATGCGCAATGTGAAATCTTCTTTTTTATCAAGAACTCGTTTTGCTTGGTTTGCGTCAGACGGCTGGATCATTAGGAGTGAAGTCACTCCTGATTTCTTGAACAGACCCATACTGATAACTTCGCTCTTTGCGTACGACAAGTCATCGAGCGTCAGCGCGTGCCACTGTGCATCGGTTGCTCGCGAGCGAACATCGATGGTCGGATGCGTATCGAGTAGCGAAGTTTGGACGCTGATCCACAGTTCGATAGCGAACGCTCCCGCGATATCGCTCTTCAGCTTTCGCCAATTCAGTTGAAAAGTGTAGAGGTCGTCACCGGACTGCTCGTAGCGAACGATCATATCCTCTTCGCTCACGTACGATTCTTGAATGGTGAGAGAGTGCGACGGCTTGGGAGTCACTCGGAAGATTTGAGCAATGTTGCTTCGTGTACCTTGTTGCGTTCGGCTAACTCGCAGACCATTCGTCGGCGTGCGAGGATCCAACTCGGCGAGCCAATCACCCAGGATCAAAGCTGCTTTATCACTTTGCACATTCCAATCCACTTCGAAAACTCCGGCTACTAAGCGTAGTGTAACTCTTTGCGTATTCCGCTTAGTTTGCCGAACAACTCGGCTGAACAACGCGGCATTGTCACGCGACCCCAATCGTTTTCGATAGTTGATTTTCGCGACTTTGTGGAGCGGCATTGTAGCAGGGTTGCAGCCAAGTTGAGTAGCGGAAGGCGCTATGCATCCGGTGCCGAAGCGAGTTTGAGCGTCAGCCTCGGCCGAGTCGGAACGGCGACAGGTCGATTTTTGTGTGCTTGCCCTCCATTAAATCGGACATCAGGACGGCTGTGGCGCACGATAGATGCAATCCAGCGCGAAAGTGACCGCTGGCAACAAAGATATTGTGTCGACCTGGAACTTGTCCAAGATACGGCAGGCCGTCGAAGGAGCCAGGGCGTAGGCCAGCCCAGGTGTTTTCGATGTGAGTCTGTTGCAGCTGCGGCAGGATGCTCTCAGCCCATGTTCGCAGCTGAGCGATCATTGCGTCAGTTGTCGAGACGTCAAAGCCAACTTCTTCTTCACAGCTGCCCGCTAACAGGCGTCCATCGTTGCGAGCGACCAAATAGCGATGGCCTTCATTGACAACACGTTGCAACAGAGGTTTATCGGCGTGATACAGAATCATTTGGCCGCGGATCGGCAAGATTCCGGTTGCGACGTCCATCTGATCGAGCAATAGTCGCGACCAAGCGCCGGAACAGATGCAAATCTGCTTGGCTGCATATTCTCTGCTACCGGCTTCCTTGCTTGCAGCTTGGACGAAGGCGGTGCCGTCGCTGTTCGAATCGATGCAGGTTACCGCGGCGTGTTCGACGATGTCCACGCCGCGTTTGAGGCAGGCTGCTATGAGCGCCTTCAAGTGGCGAGGATTGCGGACTTGACATTCGTCGGGCAGATACCAGATCGCTTTGACCGATTCGGTTTGCAGCAATACTTCGAGGTTCGGTTCCCGTGCGATCGCCTCGGCGACAGTCCAGCGTTCTGCGTGGATGCCGTGATCTGACCACAACGAGTGCTGAGCGGCCAGAGTAGCTGCTTCGGCAGCGGAGCGAGCGAGATACAGTCCACCGCATTGCGAGTAGCCGGTATCGATGCCGGTGAGCGAAAAGAGCTTTGCGGCCCACTCCGCGTGCAGCCGATGACTCAAGCCACGCAGCTGATCGAGTGGGTCAACCGCACCTCTTGCTGGACTGGGCGGCAAAATTCCGGCTCCCGCCCACGACGCAGCTCGGCCAACGCCCGCTTGGTCCAATAACTGCACCGAAGCGCCGCGTTCTGCCATTTCGAGCGCGAGCGACAATCCAACGACTCCGCCACCGACGATCAAGCAATCTGAAGTTGGAATTTTAGTCATACAATCGTTGCATTCGGAGGCGATAGCGTTCCTAATTGACGGCAGTGGCAGGACGGCTCACGAAGCCGCGTTAAAGGAATGGTAGATGAGACGTTTGAATTAGACTAGTTGATGAGTGCAGGGTCGCTGGAGAGTGTTGCGGGCTTGTGCAGTGAGTGTTGCGGGCTTGTACTGTGAGCAATTAAGAGATTGAATTCTTGCTTACAACTTTGAGTTCGGTTGTAGCAAGACGCTCGCTGTTCTTTACAATGCGTGCGCTCTAGGCTCGGCGCTAACATTGTGCAGCGACCTATGATTTGCGATTAGGAAGACGTCCGGCGGGAATGGCATGATCAAGATCACCTCCGAAAAGCTCGTTGAGCTCGTTCGCAAGAGCGAGTTAGCAGAACCAGCGGCAATTGATGCTGCACTGGATGCGATACGTGGCGAAAACGACGGCAAACTTCCTGCGGACGCGATGCAGTTAGCAAAGTTATTGCAGCAGCATCAAGTGGTGACTCGCTGGCACTGCGACAAACTACTTCAAGGCAAGTACAAAGGCTTCTTTCTCGGAAAGCACAAGCTGCTCGGTCATATCGGCAGCGGCGGAATGAGTAGCGTGTACTTGGCGGAGCACATGATGATGCACACCAAGCGAGCCATCAAGGTGCTTCCGCAAAGTCGACTGGGCAAGTCGTCTTACTTGGCAAGATTTCAACAAGAGGCGAAAGCGATCGCTTCGTTGAACCATCCGAACATTGTCCGCGCTTACGATATCGACAACCAAGGCGACACGCACTACATCGTGATGGAGTATGTCGACGGTGACGACTTGCAAACGATGGTGAAGAAGGGCGGACCGATGGCGTTCGATAAGGTCGCCGACTATATCGCGCAAGCTGCGCACGGTTTGCAGCACGCGCACGATGTTGGACTAATTCACCGGGATGTCAAACCGGCGAATTTGCTGGTCAACTCAGCGGGACGCGTCAAGTTGCTTGACCTCGGGTTGGCGCTTTTTTCGGATGACAAGCAAGCTTCGTTGACGATCGACTACAACGATAAAGTCCTTGGGACAGCGGATTACTTGGCCCCGGAACAAGCGTTGAACAGTCATAAGGTCGATGCACGAGCGGATCTCTATGGACTTGGTTGCACGATGTATTTTTTACTGACAGGGCAACCGCCTTTTCCCGACGGAACGATCGCTCAGCGGATTGCAAAGCATCAAGCGCAGATGCCGACTGATATCCGCAAATTGCGACCTAAGTGTCCGGGTGAGTTGGAAGGCATATGCGTCAAGTTGTTGCAGAAAGATCCGAATTTTCGCTACAAGTCAGCCGCGCAAACGGCTGAGGTGCTGGAGGGATGGCTAGCGAAATATACCGCTCAACGTGTGCTCCAGCCATCACAGGGCGGCGATAGTGGCAGCTCTCTGAATCTCGGCGACGAAGCCGAAGCGGCCGGCGGCTCGAAGCTTGGTTCAGCGATCGATACGGTTAGCAATCGGGCGGGTGATACCGTGGCAGGACGGTCGGGATCCGGAGATGGTTTGTCGCTTTCGCCTTCGGACAGCGGCGTGTTGGTGAGACTTGAAAAGAAGCCTTCCGCGTCGGACTCCGGAAGCACCATTAACCTCGAAGCCGAAATAGGTCGTCGAACGCCCGCAAGTCGAGGTGGATCGAGCGCGAGCAGCGCTTTGAAGGGCGCGGCTTTTCCAAATGCAGCGTCTAAAAGTGCGATCAAGAATCCAGGTGTAAGCGCCGTCCGCTCCGCCCCGCCTGTCGCAAAGCAAGTTCCCGCTACACCGATACCGGAAAAAGGTGTCTCGCGCGTCCTGTTGATCACCGGTTTGGTGGTCATGTTCTTCCTTGCCATCGCGCTCGGAGCGGGCATCGCTGTGTTCGTGCTTTCCAAGCCTGACACGCCAGTCATCAATCCAAACGCAGCGATAGTCGAAGTTGCTCCGTTGGCCGGTATCTCGTGAGCTTATGCTGAATTGAGCTATGCTGAATTTCGTGAATTGTTTCAGCTAAATTTTGGGGTAGTACGACCTTCCAGGGCCGTCTATTTAACGACGCTGACGAACTAGGAAGTCCGTCGTACAAATATGCCATTGAGTACAGCCACCCGTTCGGAGCGTTAGTACAATGGAAATACCTGGTTGATCGTCCACGATTGCAATCTGCTTTTCTTCAGTCCTCCGAATCCGGATCAAGTAACGATGCGCTTTCAACGAATTCAGTGGATTCTTGGCAAGAAATCGCCATGCAGCAGATCCAGAACTTGGTGCTTCGTGTTTGGCTTTTTTGCGTTGACCTGCTCGACTTCATTCTGCTCGACGTTGCAAGCTGCGATCACGCCTGAGCAACGTAAGCAGCTTCAAACGTTGATGGCGAGTGCGAATGAAGCAGGCAAGTTATTCAAGGAAGAGAAGTTCGAGGAGTCCGCTGCAAAGGTAACTGCGATTCAGAAGGAACTATTGCAGTTGCTGGCAACCAAAGATGCGGACTTGCAAAAGGAAGGTCGCCGGATTTTTAGCGTTTTGCAGCGAGCTCACGGGTTACTCGAGTTGGAAGGTGCGGTGCTGGATCCGTTGCCGAGTTGGGACGAGATAACGGCGAGTGCCAAGAAGATGGAATCCTCCAGCGAATCCACTGTGAGCTTCAAGGAAGATATCGCGCCGTGGATGATTTCGCTGTGTGGAAATTGTCATATCACGAAACGTAGCGGCGACTTTTCGTTGGCTACGTATAACGAACTGATTCGCGGTTCCAAGGCGGGTCGCGTTCTATTTCCAGGCAGCAAGGAAGGCAATCGCTTGGTCGAAGTGATCGAAAGTGGCGATATGCCGCGCGGTGGCGGCGAGGTTTCGAAGGCTCAACTGGAAAAACTGCGTACGTGGATCGTTGAAGGTGCGAAGTTTGATGGACCCAATCCCGCTGCACCGCTGCCTGCGTTCGCGAAAGGTGCTGCAGCGCAGCCCGCGAATGGCGCGATGGCTGTGAAGAAACCGACGGGCAAAGAGACGGTCAGTTTCGCCCGCGATGTTGCGCCGATCTTGCGAGAGAATTGCAACGGTTGCCACATTGCAGGTCGGCAAGCGTCAGGTAACTTTCGAATGGATAATTTTTCACAGCTTCTGCTCGGTGGCGATAGCGGCAAGGTCATCGAGAGTGAATTGCCGGCAGAGAGTCTGTTGATCAAGAAGCTCAAAGGGGAAGCGGGTGAGCGCATGCCCGCACGGAGACCACCGCTGGATGCTGAAAAGATTGAGTTGATTTCGACTTGGATTCGTGAAGGGGCTGCGTTCGATGGAAGCAGTGCTGAAGCGAACATTGATACCGTGGTCAACGAATCGTGGGCTGATCGCGCCACGCATTAGGAGTTGTTCAAACGCCGTCAAGAGCGAGCACTGGCGCGCTGGACTAAGGTGTTGCCCAATGACGAACCCGCTTCAGCGACCAGCGACCAAGTCATCGTGTTAGGAAATGTTCAAAAAGGTCGGATCGAAAAGTTGCTTGAGCAGATGGACAAAGCGATTTCGGCAGTCAAGAAATCTCTCGATGCGCCGGCGAACGAGCCGCTGGTGAAAGGCGGCATCGCGTTGTTCGTACTGAAAAGTCGCTATGACTACAGCGAATTTGGACACATGACGGAGAGTCGTGAGTTGCCGCGCGAATGGCAAGGTCATTGGCAAGCGAGTCCGTTGGACGTTTACGCCGTGATTGCGGATGATCCTGCGGCTGATGAAAAACAGCAAGCGGCGCTCGCGTTGCAAATGGTCAGCGGCGCCTACCTGGGCGCGATGAATGATGTGCCCACGTGGTTTGCGGAGGGCGTAGCGAGAAACTTGGTTTTAACCGCAAACAGGCGCAGCGACGTGCGTGTCAAAGCCTGGGAGCAATCGTTGCCCGGTGCGCTGCAGAAAATTGACAAGCCCGAAACGCTGCTCGAAGAGCGACTTGATGAGGAAGCGGCTGGATTGGCGGGGATGGCATTGACGCGATTTATGATGGACCGCGCGAATCGACGTCGCTTTGACGCTTTGCTCAAGCAGCTGCGTGAAGGCAAATCGTTCACGGAAGCGGCGACCGCCTCGTTCGCACCGCCGCAAGCCATCGTTAAGGCCTGGCTGGGAAAATAGTTGTTGGTTGTTAGTTGCTGGTTGATAGTTGGTGGTTGTTACGGCTGATCTCAAGTTGGCGGGAATTGGCTTGGCGAACTATGATGGTTCATCAACGCCCACGCCTCCGAGAGCTAACTGATGAATCAGAGATTACCGACTGTCGTGAACCCTTCCCAGCCAATTGCTGCCGTTGGTAAACGCCTTGCCTCGATCGACGCCTATCGCGGCTTGGTGATGTTCTTAATGTTGGCCGAAGTGTTAAAGTTGTGGACGCTGGAACAGTATTTCCCGGGCAACGAGTTCTTCGCTTGGCTTAAGTTTCATACGACGCACGTTGAGTGGGTTGGGTGTTCGTTGCACGATATGATCCAGCCGAGTTTTTCATTCCTGGTCGGAGTTTCGTTGCCTTTCTCAATCGCGTCACGGAGGCAGAAGGGAGCCAGCCTCGGATCGATGATGTTGCACGCGGTTTGGCGCGGTCTAATACTCGTGGTGCTGGGAATTGTGCTGCGCAGTCTTGGCCAACCGATGACCAGTTTTCGATTTGATGATACGTTGACACAGATTGGACTCGGTTATTTTCTACTGTTCTTGATCGCCCTGACGCCTCGGTGGAGCCAATTGTTATCAGTTGTGATCATCTTGGGCGGTTATTGGTTGTGGTTCGCACTTTGGCCGCTTGTCCCTGCCGATTTCAACTATGCAGCGGTCGGTGTACCGAATGATTGGCCGCATCTGCTCAGCGGCTTCGAGGCTCACTGGAATAAGAATGTAAATCCTGCAGCGTCGTTCGATGTATGGTTCATGAACTTGTTCCCAAGGACTGAGACGTTTGAGTTTTTCTCGGGTGGTTACACAACTCTGAATTTTATTCCGACACTTGCGACCATGATTTTAGGAGTACTAGCTGGCGGAGTGCTTGCGGGCGGCGTGCTCAATGCTACTCGACGCTACGGTGTGCAAGTGCTTGTGCTGGTGACGTGTGGCGCGATGCTGCTTGCGGGCGGATGGGCGCTGGATCATTTCGGCATCTGTCCGAACGTCAAACGGATTTGGACGCCAGCGTTCGCGTTGTTCAGTGGCGGCATCTGCTTTCTGTGGCTGGCTACTTTGCATGTGATCTGCGACTGGTGGAAGCTGCGAATGTGGGCGTTTCCGTTCATGATTATTGGTGCCAATTCGATTTTGGCTTATGTCATGAGTTGGACGCTGGAAGAACCCTTTAAAGAGCTTCTCGTGAGGCATCTGGGGACGCGACCGTTTCTGTTTCGAGGCGAAGCCTGGGAGCCGGTTTTGTTGGGCGCGGGCGTACTACTGCTGATGTGGCTGGTACTATTCTGGCTATACCGTCAACGGATTTTCGTCCGCATCTAGCTGCGCGCTCTGCATTCGGTTGCAAGCTTGGCGGGTTGCGATACGAAGTCGGATTGCTGCCGCATTGTTGCCTGCTTCACCGTCTGCCACATTCCGCCATCTTGTGCTAAAACATCGGCACGCTTGATCACAGTCAACTTTCGCAAATCCTCTGGGAGAACTCGCATGACAAACGGGCCATTGAATCGCAAACTTCGAATGGGATTAGTTGGCGGCGGCCAAGGTTCATTCATCGGACGCGTGCATTCGATCGCGGCCTGTTTGGACAACCGCGCGACGGTGACTGCAGGAGCACTATCCAGCAACGCAGAGCGAGCGAAAGCCTCCGCGCCGGATTACGACATCGCCGCTGAGCGAGCCTATGGTTCCTACCAGGAGATGTTTGAGAAAGAGAAAGCGTTGCCAGCCGACAAGCGCATCGACTTTGTCAGTATCACAACACCGAACCACACGCATTACGAAATTGCTAAAGCAGCGGTCGAAGCGGGCTTTAATGTGGTTTGCGATAAACCCATGACCTTCGACTTGGCTCAGGCCGAGCAATTGGCTGAGGTCGTAGACAAGTCGGACGTGGTCTTCGCCCTTACACACAATTACACCGGATACCCGCTTGTTCGCCAAGCTCGGCAGATGATCCTCAGTGGTGAACTGGGTGAGATCCAAGCGGTTCGCGCGAATTACATTCAAGGTTGGTTGCGCACGCGGCTTGAAGAGTCCGACCAGAAGCAGGCGGCTTGGCGTACAGATCCAACCAAGAGCGGCGCTGCAGGTTGCTTTGGCGATATTGCAACACACGCCTACAATCTCGCTCGCTACATGACCGGTCTGAAGACGGAGGAGATCTCCTGTCACTTGCGATCGTTCGAACCGGGACGAAAGCTGGACGATTACGGCACAGCGGTCATCAAGTTTGCAGGCGGCGGCTTGGGAACTGTCACCGCTTCGCAAATCAGTCACGGGCGCGAGAACGATGTTTCGATTGAGATCGACGGAACGAAAGGCGCAATCCAGTGGCGTCAAGAAGAGCCGAACGTGATGATCTTCCGTCGCAACGGCCATCCACATCAACTGTACACGCGAGATCCGAACGCGCCGTTCATGAACGAAGCGGGACGCGGGGCTTGTCGCTTACCGAGCGGTCATCCGGAAGCGTTTTTTGAGGCTTTTGCAAACATCTACACCGCCGCGTTTGATGCGATCGTCGACAAGGCAACAGGCAAGAAATTGGAGCGGCGGGACACTGTCTATCCGAACGTTCACGATGGTGTTGAAGGTATGTTGTTCATTCAACAGTGCGTCGAAAGTAGCAACCAGAACGGTGCATGGTTGCCGCTGAAACACGCTCGACAACGCGTTTAGGTTCTTCCGACGAACTGGTGGTGGCGATTTCTAGTCGCCAGTCCGCGCGACCTCGAATGTAAGTCGACGCCCTGCGAAGCAATGCTGCATCAGTCTGTGGAAGTCGTCTGAACTAACTTACGACAGCGAGAATTCCCGAGTACACAATAGATAGCTTGGCGGATCACTCAACGCGAATGGCCTTAACAGATTGTAGCCCCGCAACTGACGGGGCAGATTTGGAACGGCATCGCGAGGTTTTGATGCCAACAAACTGTTGCGAATTCGGGAGTAGATGATGTCGATTCGAAAATTGCTATCGAGAACTTGTGTTGCCTGTATGTTGTCGGCTGCCGCTTGCCAAAGTGCTTCGGCAAACAATGTGCAGGTCAGGCTGGAAGGCTCATTGGTCACCATCTTTGGTGACAATGCGGACAACAGCATCGTTGTCACCCGCAATGCGGCGGGCGACTTGGTGGTCGCTGGACGAACTGGGACGACCGTTAATGGCCGACCTTCGGTGCGATTCCCAAGGCTGCAGCTGAACGCTGCGGAGATTCGCATGGGTGGTGGCAACGACTTTGTGACATTGCGCGGCGTGATCACTGGCAACGACCTGTACATCGACCTTGGAGCCGGCGCAGATCGGCTGAACACGATCGAACCGGTGACTGTCGGTGCGAACTTAACGATCGAAGGTTCGGCTGGGAATGACGTTGTGCAGTTGACCGACGTCACCGCTTTTGAAGACATCTACATCAACGGTGGCCAAGATGTTTTGCGAGCCACTGTTACAGGGGTCGACGCGGGCAAATCGCTGACGATCATCAGTGAAGGCGCGAACGATGTCATACAAGTTGCGAACACTGGCGTCGATCAGTTGCTGTCGATCGAAACGAAGGGTGGTGCAGACTCGATTGATGTGAGTGCTGTAATCGCCGACTCGATGTCAATCGATAGTCAGGCGGGAGCTGATTCAATTTTGGTTGAAGACTTGATGACGAGCTCCGATATCGGCGTGTTCACAGGAACCGGGAACGATGAAGTTGTTCTAACGAATGTGGATTCCGGCAAGTCGATTACTGTTTCGGTAGACGTCGGTAACGACGAAGTCATTGGAACGGCGGTTAGCGCGGCGGAAGACGCCGTGTTCGAAGGTGGCGACGGACGCGACACGATCTTTGACTTCGGAATCACCGGCGGTTCAAAGAAAGAGATCAAGGAATTCGAAGTTCGTCGGTAGGAAATATTCGCTAATTTTCTTAATGGTTCTTAGAATCATATAAGTGTGGCAAGCCCGCAGCAAGAAGTTGTTGCGGGCTGCCTGGCGTTTACGGGTTTGCTGCGGAAAATTGGGTGGTTTCCAGTGAATTTCGATTACAATGCGCGTTGAGTGCTCAATCACGGCTGGAACTATAAAATGACTACGCCCGGAACTTCGGACCAATCGCTCGTGGTGCGGCTTCGCTCGGGTGACGACGCGGCCGCTACGGAGGTTTATGACCGCTATGCAAAGCGTGTATTCGGTTTGGTTCACAAGCAGATGGCCGACCGTTTGAAAGCCATTGTGCAACCAGAAGACATTGTACAAAGTGTCTTTAAGAGTGTGTTCCGCGGCATCAATTCGGGAGCCTACGATGCACCGGAAGGCGGTACGCTGTGGCAACTGGTGGCGATTGTGGCCGTTCACAAAGTGCGGCGAAATGCGAGGCTGCGTTCTGCGGTAAAGCGAGACTCGCGGCGAACTCAGTCACTCGATGCGCTCGCGGAGTTCGATGCAGTCGATAGTTACACGCCCGAAGAGTTCGAATTAGCGATTAGAGAATCGATCGAGGGACTAAAGGAAACTGAGCAGGAAGTGGTGATGTTGCGTGTGCAAGGTTTCTCAGTTGAGGAGATTGCGAGCAGGTTGCAACGCTCGCGCAGGAGCGTCGAGCGCAATCTGCAGGCGATCCGCGAAAAGATGTTGAGTTCGTTGGACAATTCCGAGGCAGACGAACTGCTTTAATTCGCTAAGAATCTTCTTAATCGTGGCGGGTCGAACCTTGGATTTGGACTTAACCAACAAGCGAGCCACTTCGTGTTTAATCCGCCGAGCTCAGTCGATGAAGAACAAAGTTGAATCCATTATCTCCAGTGAGCAAATCGACGACGTGCTTGACGCGTTCGAGCGTCAGTGGACGGCTGCCGCTGGGTTCTTGATTGACTTTGTCGAGTCAGAGTCGCTGCAGCGAAGGCCTTTGGTGCTTTGCGAGTTGGTTCGCGCAGACATTGATCGGCGCTATGCAGTTGAAGCTGAGGTAGATCTGCTAAATTATTTTGAGTCGTTTCCAGCATTGCGTGAGTCGAGCAATCTTGCGCTCGCCATCGCGTTTGAAGACTATCGGGCGCGCCAATCTCGCACGCTGTCGCTTAGCAAAGATCGCTGGGACTGGATTGAGCGGATTCACGAAGCCGATTGGTTCAACGCTCTTAAGCAATCTTTTAGCGCATGCAGTCGGCCAGCGGCTTTCATTCGGACAACCCAAAGTGAGCCGCAGCTGGGTGCGAGGTTCGGCGATTTTGAACTGATCGCTTTGCTGGGCGTGGGTGCGTTCAGTCGCGTTTACTTGGCGACGCAGTCAACGTTGGCTGGTCGCTATGTTGCATTGAAAGTGGTTCGCAAGACGCTCGACGAGCCCGCACATTTGGCAAGGTTGCAACACACCGGTATTGTGCCGCTCTATTCATTGCATCGTATTGGCGAGTACTCCGCGTTGTGTATGCCCTACTTCGGATCGGCAACACTGGCAGACTGGTTGGGAGAACAATCGCTTCCAGCACAACGAAATGGTCAGAGCTTTGTTTCAACTGTGCAAGCTGCCTTAAATCAACTGACCAGCACCAAGCAAGGTACAGTTGAGAGTACTGATGAAAGTGCTGATGACGCCAATGAAGGTGGTCTAACGAAAGCGGAAGCGGAACGTGTTCGAGTTTGGAATTCGACGACCTCGCAACCACTGCAGAAGCTGAGCGGTTTGGATTCAAGAAGTTTCTTGTTGTGGTTCGCACGACATGTAACCGCAGCCCTCGCACACGCTCATGAACGCGGCATCATTCACGGTGACTTGAAGCCAGCGAATATTTTACTGCGTAATGACGGCGAGCCCGCGCTCATCGATTTTAATCTCGCGAAGGAATGTGATGTCGCGGCACCGGAGTGGGCCGGCGGTACGCTTCCCTACATGTCTCCGGAACAGTTGCAAATGCTGCTTGGCCAGCGATTTCAAACAAGCGCGTCCGCGGATGTATTTTCTTTGGGCATCATCTTATTCGAAGTGGTTGAGAATCGGCTGCCGTTCCCGGCGCCGCGTTCCTGTGCTGAGATAGATATCGAAGTTGCGTTTGAAGGTCGCAAGAATGCGCTCCCGATAACGAATGCGAATGCAACTGCAGGTTTGCGAGCGATCATTACAAAGTGTATCGAATTCAAGCCAGAAGATCGCTATGCAACGGCAACTCAAGTGCTGGAGGACATCCATCAAGAATCGTCGAACTTGCCGTTGATTCATGCAAGTGAGAGTTTGTGGCGTAGCCAATTGCCAAAAATCATTCGGCGATATCCGCGACTATTTTCTCTCGTACCTGTTGTAGCGTTCTGTCTATTGATTGTCTCACTCACCAGCCTGCTGGCTGCACGTTGGTGGCGCAAGACAAATGAGTTAGTAGCCAAGTCTCAGTTTGTCGAGTTTGAGAACGATGCGCTGAGCACTTTGCCGCAGCTAATTTCCAACAAGGCTGATCGCCAGCAACTTCTAACTAGTGCGGTCCTGCAAGTGAAGCGATTCGCAGGTGCCAACAGGTCGGCCGAGATCGACCTTAGAAATTCCGTAACGCTGGGCAGGTTAGGATATTCACAGAAATTGTTGGCAGAAGAGGCGATTTTCGATTACGCACTCAGCACGGCGGCGATTGCGTGCGAAACTTGGAACTCGTTGTCCGAACCAGAGCGCGACTCGGTTCGCGAGCTACTGAATATCTGCAAATCGGTACGTCGACTTTCCGATCGAAGCAAGGTGATGCAGCAGTTGTGCGGATTGGCCGAGGTGGATTGGGACAGTGCTGACTTGACGTTGACCACAGAACCTGACGCTGCATTGCAGCGGCTTCGATCGGTTGAGCAGTTGTTGATCGCGCGCGCGGATGTACTTCAGGATAGGCCTGTGGTGGCGTTGCAACGGATTGCCGCGGCAGCAGAATTCTCGAAGGCTGAGCGTTCGGCGCTTCGGCAATTGTATTGGTTAACCGCTGGTGACGCGCAAGCTCGTTTGGGCCAAACGGAAGCCGCATTGCTTTCGTACGAGTTGGCGATTGGGGCGGCTCCGGATGCAGCAATTAGTTATGTGAGACGAGCAATGCTGCGCAGCGCGGCTAAAAACTACAAAGCGGCTGAAGCGGACCTGAGTGCAGGCATTGAACGCGCACCAAAAAATGCAACTTACTATGTTGATCGAGCGATGTCGCGTGAACGATTGCGAGATTTTGAGCCCGCGCTGCGAGACCTCGACGTAGCATTGCGATTGAATCCGGACTCGAATCGGATTCTCCTGATGCGAGCCCGCATGAACCAGCATCTTGGGAACATCGACGGCGTGCGTAGTGACCTCAAGCGCGGAATGACAACGGAACCTCGAACTGTTGAAGACTGGATCTCACGCGGGCTTGCTCAACTGCCAAGATTTCCGGATCGAGCGCTCCGCGATCTGCGGGCTGCGGAAGCTCTGGATCCTGATTCGTTTGAAGTTCTGCAGAACATTGCACATGTTCAGTCGGAACACTTGAAAGACAACCTTTCGGCGATAACGACGCTCGACAAGATATTGAACCGCGACCCAAGCAAGGAGATGGCTCGCGGCGGGCGTTGCGTTTTGCTTGCACGCGTCGAGCGATTCGAAGACTCGCTGCGAGACATCGAGAAACTCGAGCAATCAAGCGAGGGACTGTTACCGGCAACGATCTATCAGATCGGATGCGCGCATGCGTTGCTCTCAAGAAACTCCAAAGACGGCGTATCGTTGGCGATTGCCTACGTGGCGCGAGCTTTGAAGCGGGGCTACGGTGGCGAACTGCTGGAATCGGACAGCGATCTTGAGTCGATTCGCGATGCGGCTGAGTTTCAAGCACTGATCACGGCATCCAAACTGACTTCTGACGAATCAGTAACTCTTCCAAAATAAGCATTTCTTCCCACTTGTTAGGAATTCGATATGAAACGCAATGCAAGCGCGAACTTTCGCCGTCGAAACACGATCGAACGACTAGAAGACCGGAACCTGTTGGCAAACTTTGGTAATGCGTGGCCTTCCCCACGTTCACTTTCAGTCAGCTTTCCAACAGACGACGCAGCGATTGGTGCTTACAGCAATGCGGCGCGCGAAGTCCTCGACCAAGTTACCGACCGCAAGTTGTGGCAGGAGGCTGCGCTGCGAGCGTTTCAAACCTGGTCGGTTTACGGCAATTTTAATGTGGGATTAGTTCCGGACCGCGGTGATGATTTTGGCGCGGTAGGACTGACAACTAA
Source organism: Pirellulaceae bacterium (assembly GCA_041742175.1). Classification (GTDB taxonomy): domain Bacteria; phylum Planctomycetota; class Planctomycetia; order Pirellulales; family Pirellulaceae; genus Aureliella. The sequence continues at coordinate 6,973 of JBGSJB010000195.1, read as the reverse complement.
TGATCCTCGCTTTGGTGAGTTTCGTGTCGGCGCATTCCCACAGCCTGGAGTTCTCGCGAACGCGTTGCCTTATCAACAGATTGCGGGAACGTGGTCCGGTGACGTTTTGCTGAACACTCAAACGAACTTCTTTCTGGCGGATCGTTCTGCACCTCTACCGATTCAGGTACCGTCGCCAAATGAGAAAGGGCCAGCGATTGAACTGTTTTCGGTGTTGTTGCATGAGGCTGGCAACGCGCTGGGGATAGAGGACAATTCTGTGCCAGGTGCGGTGATGAATGGTAACTATTCCGGTCCGAACGGTACGCTTCGAGCATCAGATATCGCGGCAATTCGACAACTCTACGGCCCGCGCCGCGATATCTACGAAACAACCAACAACAATTCCCGTGCGCTCGCGACACGTATAAGTACACCGGCCAACTTCACTGGTAACCGACCTCTTTCCGTTTCAGGTTCGCTGAACTCGCTGGGTGATGTCGATTTTTATCGGCTGCAACCGTTGGCGGGTAAGGATCAGGTCTCCATTCGGCTTTGGGCGTCAGGAATTAGTCTGCTTAAAGCAAAGCTGGAAGTCTTCGATCGCTTCGGTAACAAATTGGCTGATGCGAAAGTCGATAGTATTTTCGAAAACAACTTGCAATTAGATATCAGCTCGTTGAGTGATCATCCATTACTGTTTATTCGCGTAGCTCGAAACAGCAACGATGTATTCGGCATCGGTGATTATCGACTCGACATCGACTACCGCGCCCTCAGTCGCCAACCCAGCATCGTACCGCCAAGTCATGATGCGGACGCGAATGACGATGATGACGATGAAAGAGTAGACTATGTATCGGTGGATGCGTTGTTTGCAGGAGCTGGTTTAGTTGATATCGAGAAGGGCTCCAACGATACGCTGGTAACTGCAACGGAGCTGGAAACAACAATAGGTTTTCTCGCGAATACGCGGTACGAACTGCAATCTGCGTTATCATCCGCTTCAGATCGCGACCTGTTTGCATTTCAGGCTCCCAATTTTGCAAGTGCCACGTTGGCAATTTCAGTGGACCCAGTTGGAACGCAGAATCCACAACTCGATGCGATCCTCTTGAACGCGAGTGGTGATCGCGTGGCAACCAAGCTGACTCGAAAGCCTGATGGGGGATTGCAACTTGTGGTTGCTAACTCGGCTGCGAACGAGAACTACGTTCTGTTCGTGAGAGCTGCAGATGGTTCATCGTTCTCGCGAGGAAACTACGTGGCGACAATCGACTTTGCGACGGAACCGGCTAACGAATTGCGATCTGTGTTCACAGGCGCAGTGAGCCCGACTGGTGAAAACGTTTCCCAGTTTACGACTTACAAGACACAACTGCTTCGCTTCGATCTTTCTGCTCAATCGACGAGCGTTAACGCTGGCGTTCAGTTGAACATTTTCGATGCCCGCACAGGTGATATCGTTTCATCGTTTGCTACAGCTAGTGGTGAAGTGCGAACAGCCTTCGTTTGGTTGGGTGCCGGTGAGTATTACTTTGTAGTCAACAGTCGTTCGCGGGCGGGGACGCCGCTTCGCGCCGCTTCGTTTGCGCTATTGGCCGACGTTATTAGTGACGATCAAGGACCAAATCCCATCGACCCGACGTTGCCGCCGCCACCTGTCTTGCCGGACTGGGATTGGGAGTCGGCTTCACCGACGGACCCGACGATTATTGACTTCGTCGAGCCGCCGTTGGAGGATCCGTGGACGTCCGATTTTGACTACAGTTTCTTCGAAGACTTTTACCTGGAATTCCTAGCTTGATCGAAGTTCGCGAATTAGCTTTCTTCGTCGCCGCGCAGTTTGGCGAGGACGCTATAGTCTTCGAGAGTTGAGGTATCGCCGGTTTGTTCTTTGCCCGCTGCGATGTCGCGCAAGAGCCGGCGCATGATTTTACCGCTGCGTGTCTTCGGCAACGTGGCGGTAAAGTGAATGTTGTCTGGCTGCGCGAGTGCTCCGATCTCTTTGCGCACGTGCAACATTAGCGCTTTGCGAATCTCCTCATTCGGTTCTGTGTTTCGCAGAGTTACGAAAGCCGAGATGGCTTGTCCTTTGATCGCGTCTGGCTTGCCGACAACAGCCGCCTCCGCCACGGCAGGATGAGAGACGAGCGCGCTTTCGACTTCGATCGTACTCAGTCGATGACCTGAGACGTTTATAACATCGTCAATGCGTCCCATGATCCAATAGTAGCCGTCGGTATCGCAGCGAGAGTTGTCGCCTGTTAAATACATTCCTGGAACTTTCGACCAGTACTGTTCTTTGAAGCGTTCGGGATCGCCCCAAATTCCTCGCAACATGCCGGGCCATGGATGATCGATGCACAGCATGCCGCCTCGGCCTTGGGGCACATCGTTGCCATGATCGTCGACGATTCGCGGGCGAACTCCGGGCAATGGTTTCGTGCAACTGCCGGGCTTGGTCGCAATCGCGCCTGGCAATGGCGACATCATGATCCCACCAGTTTCCGTTTGCCACCAAGTATCAACGATTGGGCAGCGACTGCCACCGATCTTCTCGTAGTACCACATCCAAGCTTCGGGATTGATGCCTTCACCGACACTACCGAGCAATCGCAGGCTGCTCAAATCGTGTTTATCGACGTGCTCGTCGCCCCATTTAATAAAGGTGCGAATCGCAGTTGGCGCGGTGTAAAGAATGGTAACTTTGTACTTCGCAATCAACTCCCAAAAGCGATCTTCCTTGGGAGCGTTCGGAGCACCTTCATACATCAAGACAGTTGCACCAGCCGAGAGTGGACCGTACACCACGTAACTGTGGCCAGTGATCCAGCCGCAATCCGCAGTGCACCAAAAGATATCGTCATCCCGATGATCGAAGACCCACTGAAACGTTCGCTTGGCGAACAAGTTGTATCCAGCAGTCGTGTGCAAGATACCCTTCGGTTTGCCAGTTGATCCGCTGGTGTAAAGTATGAATAGTGGCGACTCACTGTCGAGCTCTTCGGCGGCGCAATTGCTACTGGCTTCAGCAACGGCGTTGTGCCACCAGATGTCGCGGCCCGGTTGCATGTTGACTTCGTTGTTGGCGCGTTGAAGCACGATGCACTTCTGAACCGTTGGGCTTTTTGCCAACGCTTCATCAACGACGGACTTCAGAGGTAGGACCTTACCCCTACGGTACAAACCATCGCTCGTCAACTGGAGCTTTGCCTTGGCATCGTTATTGCGATCCGCCAGCGCTTCGGCGGAAAAGCCCGCGAAGATCACCGAATGTACTGCGCCAATACGTGCACAAGCGAGCATTGCGATGGCCAGTTCTGGAGTCATCGGCATGTAAATGCTAACCACATCACCCGTGGCGATACCTTCCGCTTTGAGCACGTTAGCAAATCGGCAAACTTCTTGGTGCAATTGGTTGTAAGAAAGCCTGCGAGTATCGCCAGGCTCACCTTCCCAAAGGATCGCGGTGCGCTCGCCGTGGCCTGCGTTGATGTGCGCATCAAGGCAGTTGTAGCTCGCATTAGTCTTGCCACCAACAAACCACTGTGCGTTCGGTTCATCCCATTGTAAGGTGGTGTGGAACGGTTCGAACCAGTGCAAATGTTCACGAGCCTCAGAAGCCCAGAAGGCTGTTAGATCCGAGTTCGCCTGGCCATATAACGCCTCATATTCAGCGAGATTCTTTATACGCGCGCGACTGCAAAAATTATCGCTTGGTCGGAAAATACGTTGCTCGATCATAACCGAATCAACATGGCCTTTTTCGCTAACGCTCATCGCGTCTCCTTGGGAATCAGTAGATAAGTCATGAATCAGGGGGGAATTGTGTGGCGGGATTGGCTTTGCGAGGCGGTGCAAAAGCGACGATGGACAGATGCAACGACTTGTTCATAAGTGACTGGAACGTAAGCAATCGACAACTTGTGAACGTTCGAGAAGCTCGTCAGCACGCGCCCGATTTTAAAAGCATAACGTCGACTGTGCAAATCGGGTTGAATGTTAATCGCTATCCGTTGCACGCGCTTGCTATACTGATAATCTCGCTTAAACTTCTAGTCCACGCGAAATCGTGCTTACGCGAACAAATTGTTGCTAGTCAGTTGGAGGTATCCTCGGTGCCAAAGAAAGCTTCTCCGAAAGGTTTCGCGCGGGTCGACAGCGAATCAACGAACACTCACGGATGGTTGGTACGCATTTTGCGCGGAGCTGAGAGACGCTCTCGATTTTTCTCGGACAAGACTCACGGCGGTAAGGCAAAGTCGAAGAAGCGAGCTGAAGAGTGTTATCAAGCCTGGGTGGCTGAAATGGCACCGCCCCAGTCAGCGGTCAACAAAGTCACGAAACGCAACTCAAGTGGAATCGTCGGCGTACATCTGTCAACTGAGTCGGATGCGCGTTATCCGGATTGCAAGTATGTTTCCTATATCGCATCTTGGAAGACGGAAGATGGCAAGCGCCGTAATATTCGCTTTCTAATCAATAAGTATGGTAAGAAGAACGCTTTCGCGCTTGCCAAGCTGGCTCGTGAAAAACGCATCGCAGATCGCGAGAAAGTGATCGCGCTTTTTGAGAAGTCAAACGGTCCGCTGAAGCTTTCTCCGAAGCCGCGCACCGCTAAAGCGCTGAAAAAGAAACCGTCGAAGAAGAGCCCCGTAAACACATAATCGAGTCATTAGCGGCGAGCGTTTCTGCTTGATTTACAACGCCTAATATTGCAAGTCAACACGGCCGCGGTTAGACTCTACTCACCGTTAGGGATTTGCGGCCGCTTGCAGCCTGAGACTGCTAAAGTGCCACCGAGTTAGCTTTGCGACACTGGTTCCCGCCCGAGAGATTCTGGCAACCAAACACAAGCTGCTCGGCCAACTTGAACAAGCGAAACGCCGCTCTCCGCGACAATTATCTCGGTACAGCGGTTTTTTTCATGGCCGTAGAATCAAACTGCCTGCTGAAGCATCGTTCAAGTTACGCAAGTTAAATCATGACTATCAAGCCGACCATTAAACCGTCACCGACTTCAAGCGCAAGCCCGGTTCAGTCAGTCGATTCCGCCGCCGTTTCAACAAACCCGCAGTATCAGCCTGTGGAAACTAATCACAAAGGGACGTCTACGATCAGCGTCCATGCGGGCGAATCACGCACGAAACCGTCCGATGCTATTACCGACTCAATCGTTTGCAGTTCCACCTACACCTTCGAAGATACGCAATCGATTATCGACTTCATCGAAGAGAAACAGCCTCGTGAGGAGTATGGCCGTTATGGCAATCCCAATGAGAAGGTTGTTGAGAGCAAGCTAGCGGCTCTCGATGGTGGTGAGGAAGCGATCGTGTTTTCGAGCGGCATGGCAGCGATCGTTGGGTTGCTGATGGCCAAGTTGAGTGCAGGCGATGAGATCGTTTTCTTCGATCAGTGTTATCATCGCAGCCGCGAGTTCTGTTACAAACATCTTGCTCGGTTCGGCGTTGTGACTCATCAAGTTCCAACAGGCGATTTTGCGGCGATGGAAGCCGCCATGAATGAGCGCACAAAGATGTTGGTCAGCGAATCGCCGACGAACCCGCATTTAACTTGTATCGATCTTGAACAATTCGTTGCACTCGGTAAATCGCACGGCGTGGAGACGCTGATCGACGCCACCCTAGCCACGCCCTACAATTTGCGGCCACTTGCCTTCGGTGTTGATTACGTTTTGCACTCGGCTACAAAGTATCTTGGCGGACACAACGATTTGTTGGCCGGTTCGATCACTGGCGGCAAACAGCAACTGGAATCAGTACGCTCGCTCCGCGGCATCATGGGCGGTATCAATTCGCCTCACAATCTTTACCTGCTTCAACGTGGCTTGAAAACATTCGAGTTGCGAATGCAGCGTCACAATGAAAACGGTCAAGCGATCGCTGAATTTCTTGAAGACCATCCGCGTATCGAACGTGTTTACTATCCGGGACTCACCAGCCATCCGTCACATGAGATTGCCAGACGCACCATGCGTGGCTTTGGTGGCTTAGTTACATTCTTGGTGCGCGACGCTGATTGGCGACAAACTGCCGATATTATTGACCGAGTTAAGATAGCACGCATCGGACCAAGTCTTGGCGGCGTCGAGTCGCTCATCGAACAGCCGCTAGTAATGAGCTACTACCAGCAGACCCCTGAGAATCGCGCGAAGTTCGGTATCGCTGACAACATGATTCGCATGGCTTGCGGGATTGAAAACACTGAAGATTTGATTGCTGACTTGCAACAAGCGTTGGAACTGTAGAACGCCTTGTTGGCTGGTCTTGAACAGGGATGACTCGATGAAGTTTCGTACGCGCGCAATCCACGTTGGCAATGCTCCCGATCCGCAGACCGGCGCAGTAGTGCCTCCTATACACCCTGCTACAACGTATGTTCAACCTGGTGCCGGTGAGTGGGGCAAGTTCGATTACTCGCGCAGCGGCAATCCAACTCGCTCTGCGGTTCAGGAAACGCTCGCTTCGCTCGAGGGCGGATGCGGCGCACTTGCATTTGCTTCCGGCATGGCTGCTACACACTGCGCGACGATGCTGCTCAAAAGTGGCGAACATATCGTGGGTGGTCAAGATATCTATGGCGGAAGCTATCGTCTGTTCCACAAAGTTTGCAACACGGCCGGCATCGAAGTCTCGCTAGCTGATCTGCAAGACTTGAATTCGTTGGCTGAGGCAGTGCGTCCGAATACGAAGTTGATCTGGTTGGAGAGTATCGGAAACCCGCGACTGACCGTGCCCGATTTGCCTGCAATCATTCAGTTTGCACACGAACGCAACTTGCTCGTAGCAGTTGACAATACCTTTGCGTCGCCAGTGTTGCTGCGGCCCTTGGAGCTTGGTGCCGACATCGTCATGCATTCCGCTACGAAAGCGCTTGGTGGTCACAGCGATTGTTTGGCAGGCGTGCTTGCAGTTCGCGAAAAGGCGCTGCTGGATAAACTGTATTTCATTCAGAATGCGACCGGTGCGGT
>JBGSJB010000194.1:0-16757 GCA_041742175.1 Pirellulaceae bacterium | reverse complement strand
GGGTGAACTTCGATAATCAGACCATCAGCGCCAGCGGCCACGGAAGCGACAGACATGTCAGGCACCAAATACGAATGGCCCGTCCCGTGACTTGGGTCGACGATAATCGGCAAGTGAGTCTTTCGATGCAAGTACGGGACGCTCGCTAGAGGCAGCGTGAACCGTGTATGAGCTTCAAACGTGCGAATGCCGCGCTCGCAAAGCATCACGTTCGGATTGCCTTCATTCAAAATGTACTCGGCGGCAAGTAACCATTCTTCGACCGTGGCGCTTGCACCGCGTTTTAGCAGCACCGCGCAGTGACTGTTCCCGACCGCTTCGAGCAAGCGGTAGTTTTGCATGTTGCGAGCGCCGATCTGCAAGATGTCCGCGTACCTGGAAACCAAAGCAACTTCTTCAGTGCTCATCACTTCGGTCACAACGGCCAAACCCGTTTCTTGACGCGCCAGTGCGAGCAGTTTGAGGCCTTCTTCTTTCATGCCCTGGAAACTGTAGGGGCTGGTGCGAGGCTTGAAAGCACCGCCGCGCAGTGCCGTCGCACCGGCTTGTTTGACGGCTCGAGCTGTGGTGACGATCTGCTCTTCGCTTTCGACCGAGCAGGGGCCAGCCATCACGCCGACAACTCCCGCGCCGGCTTTGAAGCCGAGCACTTGGACCTGCGTCGAGTCAGGTTTCAACTCGCGGCTGGCAACTTTGTACGGAGCAAGAATTGGCACAACTTCGGAAACGCCCGGGCCGCTTTCAAGCGACTCTTTATGCAAACCGCGTTCGTCACCCACAGCCGCTATGACGGTCCGTTCCGTCCCGCGAATCACATGCGCCTTGAGTCCTAATTCCTGGACACGACTGGTCATGTGCGAAATCTGATCTTCAGTCGCGTTCTTCTCCATTACAACAATCATTTCAGGCGGCTCGCTTTCTCGGTTGGGTTGATTAGCAGTTGGTTGAGCTAAAAGAAAAACCCCGAGGATCGGCGGATCTTCGGGGCTGGTTGGTGGTGTCGAGTTAGATATCCTCGTAGCTACGTACCTCGCACAGCCCCGATATTAAACTCGGGTCCGAAGCTGAAGTAGTATGTAAAAGCGTAGCTATGAATCGTCATGGGCGCATTATGACTTTAGTTCTGATCAGTTGCAATACTGGTGGCTAAACGCCGTGTCTATCGCCTGTCTACGTAAAGCGCGGACTCGCCTCGCAGTCATTAGATTTTCAGCTGCGATCTTAATTTTTCAACCGTCCGGCGAGCTTCAGTTGCAATGCTTCAGTCAAGCTAGTAAGAACTTCGAGAGAATGGTTTTCAAGTTCCTCCTTCGCCGTAATTGGTTGACCCAACAACTCTTGCAACAGCCTTACCTTGCCGATCAACTCCCCCAAAGATTTCCCCTGTTCGATGCCTTGCTCGATACCCTGTTCGATACCCTGTTCGATGCCTTGCTTCAGCCCAATGCCGAAACCTTCCTCGCGGGCGTCAATCAAATTGGACTCGATATCCAACACCGCTTTTTCTCGCGAATCGTACATCGCTTTTTCCTCTGTTAACTCTCGGATAGCACTCAGCTCACTGGTGGCTCGCAAAAACGCTAAGTCTGGAAGCAACTTCCGCAGCTCTTCCGCTGTGTGTTCGCCTGCGTTCTTGATCCAATAACACCACTGCTCCAAAACCGTCGCACCAGCCAACTCCTCTACGGTGCAATTGTACTTTGCTAGTTCGACTGTGTGAATCTCAATGGACTCTTGCAGAGGCAGATTCGTCTTTCGTTCGACCAATCGGAAGTGATGATGCAATTGTGAATCAGGCCATAAGTTTCGCATGAGCAAGCACACCGAGTAAGTGGCCTTCAGTGCTCCATAGCCCTGACCGGCTTGCAACTGGTCGGTGTAAGCCTTGCAGGCGTAAAAGGCAGCACGTTTCGCGAAACTGGCTAGTACAACAATTTGGACTTCAACAATGAAGATTCTTCCCAATCCGTCCGTTGCTTTGACATCGACGCAAGTCAACTTGTCGTTGGCAAAATCTTTGAACGAGAAAGGATTGAGAAACTCGACCGCGATCACTGGCACTGGCAAATCGAGGACTGCATTCAGGAGACTGATAAGACAAATTTCGTTTCCCAATTTCCCAAAGATTTTACGAAATGCAAAATCGATCCAAGCTCGAATCCCGATCTTTGTTGACATAAAAATCGCTCACTTCGCTTCGCGTTGAACCGCAGCTAGATTAGCAAACGCGTTGCTGCGTGTCAGTATGTCAGTATTGTAGTAAGCTACGGCCAGGTGTCTTGAGCGGAGCGTATCGTGCGCTCGACTTGATTCGCTCGACTGGCGTCCAAATGGCAAAGTGAAAAGTGGCAAAGAGGAAATATGTAATGTGTATTCGATTCGAGGCACGAACCGCTGCTGTTTTTTATGCACGCACGCTGGCAACTCTCGCTCTGCTCCTCGGCTCGATTTCATTTGCCGTCCAGCCGAACGTTGTTTTCTTTTTGGCTGATGACCTGGGGCAGCGTGACTTGGGTTGCTACGGGAGTACGTTCTATGAGACTCCGCATCTCGATCGACTTGCCAGTCAAGGAGCAAAGTTCACCGATGCTTATGCTGCATGTCCAGTTTGCTCGCCCACACGGGCTAGTATCATGTCAGGGCAATGGCCGCAGCGAACGGGCATCACCGACTACATCGGAGCTCCAATTAAGTCGGTTGACTGGCAACGCAACACGCGGATGCTGCCTGCTCCGTACAACGATCGTTTAGCACTCGACACACCGACGCTCGCAAAGTCGCTCAAGGAAGCGGGCTACGCAACCTTCTTCGCTGGCAAATGGCATCTCGGTCCGGAAGGCTGGTGGCCCGAAAATCAAGGATTCGATTCCAACTTCGGAGGCATCGATCGCGGTGGGCCTTACGGAGGCAGCAAGTACTTTTCGCCCTATGGTAATCCGCGCCTGACCGATGGGCCGCCCGGGGAACATTTGCCCGATCGGTTGGCAACGGAAGCGGCGAAGTTCATTGAAGCCCATCAAGATCGCCCATTCTTCGCCTACTTTTCGTTCTATGATGTCCACACACCACTCATGGCACGGGACGACTTGCGCAAAAAGTACGAAGAGAAGCGAACAAGCTTGGGCCTAACCGAAAAATGGGGTCGTGAACATGAACGTGATGTGCGGCTCGTGCAAGAACATGCAGTCTACGCAGGCATGGTCGAGGCGATGGACTTGGCAGTCGGCAAGGTGCTGGCCAAACTCGAGGAACTCGGGCTAAGCGAAAACACACTAGTCATCTTCACCAGCGACAACGGTGGGTTGTCGACCAGCGAGGGCTGGCCGACGTCGAACCTCCCGCTGCGTGGCGGCAAGGGCTGGATGTACGAGGGCGGCATTCGGGAACCTTTGCTGGTTAGATGGCCAGGAGTTATCCAAGCGGGAAGAATAATCGACACGCCGGTCAGTAGTCCTGACTTCTTTCCTACGCTGCTTGACATCGCTGGCAAGCCACCGAAACCCGATCAAATTCTTGACGGCGTAAGTCTATTGCCGTTGCTGAACGGCGACGCAATTCCGGAGCGGTCGCTATTCTGGCATTACCCGCACTACGGCAATCAAGGTGGTGCACCTAGTGCCGCTGTGCGACGTGGCAGCTGGAAGCTGATTGAATGGCAGGAAGACAACCGCGTCGAGCTTTTCGATCTTGCAACTGATATTGGCGAGACAACCGACGTTGCAACTCAAGAGCCGCAGCGAGTTGCCAGTCTGCGTGCCGAGTTGCAAGAATGGCAGAAACAAGTCGGCGCTAAGTTTCCCACTGCGAACCCCAGTTATGATGTTGCAAAGCCCAGCGGTCGCGCAGCAAAACGCAAGACATGAATCAACCTAACGACGTTGGACAGGAACACCGATGAACCCAAAAGCAACCGCGGTAGTGATCGCCTTAGTACTCGCGATCAGCAGTTATGCGGCAGAAAAGCCGAACATCATTGTCATCATGGCTGACGATCTCGGCTATGGTGACGTCTCGTGTTACGGCGCGAAAGCAATTCAGACGCCAGCTATCGATCAGCTTGCACTAGATGGCATGCGATTCACCAGCGGCTATTGCTCGGCGTCGACCTGCACACCCACTCGGTTTTCGCTGCTCACCGGGACGTACGCTTTTCGTCAGAAAGGAACCGGCATCGCACCGCCGAACGGGCCAGCACTGATCAAGCCGGGCATGGAGACGCTCCCAGCGATCCTCCAACGCGCCGGTTACGCGACGGCTGTGATCGGCAAGTGGCATCTCGGTCTCTGTGACCCCGCACCCAATTGGAATGGAGAACTCAAACCGGGTCCACTCGACATCGGCTTCGATCACTGCTTTCTGTTGCCGACGACCAATGATCGAGTACCGCAAGTCTATGTCGAAGATCGTCGAGTGAAGAATCTCGATTCTAAGGATCCGCTATGGGTTGGCGACAAAATTCCATCAGAAGATCATCCGACGGGTATCACGCACCGCAGCTCTCTCATGTTGGATTGGTCGCACGGACACAACCAAACGATCCACAACGGCATCAGTCGCATCGGTTTTTATACCGGCGGAACGAAGGCCCTTTTTCGCGATGAGGACTTGGCTGATGCCTGGGTAACAGAATCGAATCGTTGGATCGAAGCGAACAAAGACCGTCCGTTCTTTCTGTTTTTCGCGTCGCACGATATTCACGTTCCTCGCATTGCACATGAACGCTTCCAAGGGAAAACATCACTCGGTCCGCGCGGCGATTGCATTATGCAACTGGATTGGTGTGTTGGTGAGTTGATGAAGACGCTCGACCGACTGCAACTAGCTGAGAACACGCTGGTCGTTTTCTGTTCTGACAACGGTCCGGTTCTGGACGATGGTTACAAGGACGACGCGGTCGAAAAGCTTGGTGACCATCAACCTGCCGGTCCGTTTCGCGGTGGTAAGTACAGCGTTTGGGAAGGCGGAACGCGAACTCCGTTTATCACGCGTTGGAAAGGCCGTATTGCACCGGGCATTTCCGACGAAGTTGTGTGCACGATCGACCTCGCTGCTAGTTTCGCTGCGATCACGGGTCAAGCGATTGCTCCCCAGGGCTGTCTCGATAGCATGGACATCTCGGCGGCTTTGCAGGGTAAACTGAAAGCGAAGGGACGCGACCATTTGCTCCAGCAGGACAACGGCAGCGGCAATTTTGGGTTGCGCGTTGGCGACTGGAAGCTCGTGCGGCTGGAAAAGCGAGGAAAGTCGCAAGCGGTGGTTAGTAAGAACGATCACCCGCTTCCCAAGGGAAAGCACGCGCTCTACCAGCTTAGCACTGATCCCGGCGAGCAAAACGATCTCTCTGCAAAACACCCCGAAGTCGTTCAGCGCCTCACATCCCAACTCGATCAACTCATCAACGAAGGTCGCACTCGCCAAAGTCCATAACGCAGACTGCATAAATGCATCGAATCGTTCCACCGCGAGGCGAGTTCGCAAGCAAACTTAAAGTGTCTCCACTATCAATGCTCCTGACCGCGATAAGAGTTCCGTATGATACGAATCTTGTGCCTCACCATTCCTTGTATCACACCGCAGTTGAAAAGAAGTAGCGTAATCAATGAGCGTGCATCGACCATCAGTAATCGGCTCTTCCAAAGGTTTCATCGCGGCCATTAAGTCCACCGAGCTGTGCTGGACAGACCGACTTTGACAAACAACTAGTCCATCAAGAAGGCCTTCACTTATGCGACACTTAATAGCAATTTTCCTCATCGTCCAACTGTGTAGATTGCTAACAGGCACTTGTTTCGCAGCCGACAGACCGAACGTCCTGTTCATACTCACTGATGACCAACGCTGGGATGCGATAGGGCTGGGGGGCAGCAAGCACCTCAAGACACCGAACATGGACCGGCTCGGCAAGGAAGGCATCTACTTCAAGAACGCTTTCTGCACCACTTCACTTTGTTCTCCCAGTCGCGCCAGCATTCTCAGCGGTCTCTACGCGCATGCTCACGGTGTAGTGAACAACTTCACCGAGTATCCTGCCAACTTCAGGAGCTTTCCGATCGTCCTGCAAAATGCGGGCTACGACACTGCCTACGTTGGGAAGTGGCACATGGGTGAGGATAACGACGAGCCTCGCCCCGGTTTCAACTGGTTCGTCACCCACAAAGGGCAAGGCAAGTACTTCGACACCGAGTTCAACTTCAACGGCACCAAGCGCGAAGTCGTGAAGGGATACTACACGACAGTTGTCACCGATATGGCCGAGCAATGGCTCGAGCGTCCACGTGATGGCAAGCCCTGGTGTTTGATGATTGGGCATAAAGCACCACACAGCTTCTACTTTCCGGAGCCCAAGTATGAAAAGGCGTTTGATAACGTACGCATTCCTTATCCTGAGACCGCTTTCATGCTCGATGACAAGCCCGGATGGATCAAGCAACGCCTGAGCACTTGGCACGGAATCTACGGACCGCTCTTCGACTGGCGGAAAAAATTTCCCGACGATTCGCCCGAGGCTGTGAAAGACTTCGAAGCGATGACGCGAGCCTACTGGGGCACTTTGCTCAGCGTGGACGACAGCGTCGGTCGGCTCTACGAGTTGCTCAAGCAGCGCGGCGAACTGGACAATACGATCATTGTGTTTATGAGCGACAACGGAATACTTAACGGCGAGCACGGCATGGTGGACAAGCGGACCGCGCACGAGCCGAGTATACGGGTTGTGCAAGTCGTGCGCTTCCCCGGGCTCGTGAAGCCTGATCAGCCAAAAGTCATCGAGCAACAAGTGCTCACGGTGGACCTTGCTCCGAGCTTACTGGAACTCTGCGGTGCGCCTGCACTCGAAAACATCCACGGCAAGAGTTGGGCGAAGCTGGTGCGCGAGGGGGACGATGATTGGCGCCAATCGTTCCTTTACTATTACAACTACGAGAAACAGTTTCCTTACACTCCGAACGTCCGCAGCGTCCGCACTGAGGCCTGGAAATACACGCGCAGTCCGCACGGAGATGGGAGTCCTGACCGACATCCCGCCGAACTTTACAATATCGAGTTCGACCCGGAAGAGCGCCACAACCTGGCTGCCAATCCCAAGTACACCACTGTTCTGAAAGAGATGCAAGGCGAACTGTTACGTGTGATGAATCAAGTTGGACTCGCACCCGAGAACGACAAAATGCCACTCGACGAGGGCGTCAAATCCGAACTACCCGACCAGAAAATTCGCTAAGGCAAGAGAATCATGAAAGACTTCACTCGCACATCGCTTGTTCTTCTGTTGCTGTTCTGCGGATCATTCGCAGTGGCGGAGAAACCGAACATTGTCTTCATCCTTGCTGATGATTTAGGTTATTCCGACCTCGGATGTTATGGCAGCGAGATCGCGACACCTAACCTCGATTCTCTAGCACGGAACGGACTGCGATTTACACAGTTCTACAATACGGCACGCTGCTGGCCGACCCGTGGTTCGCTGCTCACCGGCTACTACGCGCAGCAAATTCATCGCGACAAGTTGCCCGAAGTCATGGGAGGCGGACAAGGAGTGCGTCAGAAGTGGGCACGGCTGCTTCCGGATTTCCTCAAGACCGCCGGCTATCGCAACTATCACAGCGGCAAGTGGCATATCGATGGCAAAGTGCTTGATGGCGGCTTTGACCGTTCGCTGGACATGAGGAACCAAGGCAATTTCTTCACCTCGAAAGGCAACTCCATCGACGACGTGCCCGTCATACCGCCGGCGGACGAGAGCGGCTACTACAGCACCATTGCCACAGCCGACCACGCAATTGAATGCTTGAAAGATCATGCTGCCAATCACGCTGCAAAACCTTTCTTTCATTACTTGGCGTTCATCGCGCCTCATTTTCCGCTGCATGCTTTGCCAGAGGACATCGAGAAGTATCGTGACCGCTATCTCGACGGCTGGGAGAAAATGCGCGAAGCCCGCTTTGAAAAACAAAAAGAGATGGGACTCGTCAATACCAGCTTGTCGGCGCTCGAGCCTGAGGTTGGACCACCGTATGCATTTCCAGAAGCAATGAAGAGGCTCGGACCCGGCGAGGTCAACCGTCCGCTGCCTTGGAGTGAACTGAACGACGAGCAGCGACGCTTTCAAGCGACAAAGATGGCGATTCACGCGGCGATGATCGACCGCATGGATCAAGAGATTGGTCGCGTCATTGAGCAGCTCAAAGTGATGGGGGCTTTTGACAATACGCTGATCTGCTTCGCGTCGGACAACGGCGCGAGCGCTGAGATCATGGTTCGCAACGGCGGCCACGATCCCGCAGCACCTCCCGGCAGTGCGGCCACCTACCTCTGCCTCGGCCCTGGTTTTTCCAGCGCTTGCAACACACCTTTCCGACGTCACAAAACGTGGACTCATGAAGGTGGTTGCTCGACACCCTTGATCGCCCACTGGCCTGCCGGGATCAAGGCGCGCGGCGAGTTGCGTCACACGCCTGGCCATGTGATAGACTTCGTACCTACCGCGCTCGACGTCGTCGGAATCGAAAAGCCGACGGAGTGGAGCGGCGAGCCGATTCCGGAAGCGCCCGGCCGCAGCCTCGCCCCCGCCTTTGCGAACGACGTGACGATTGAACGTGATAGTCTGTGGTGGTTGCACGATGAGCATCGTGCTATTCGCGTCGGAGACTGGAAACTCGTCGCCGCCAAAGATACAGCGTGGGAACTGTACGATCTTAAGACTGACCGCGCCGAGCAAAACGATCTCGCCAAGCAGATGCCGGACAAAGTGCAGGAACTTGCCGCCAAATGGCAGAAGCAAACCGACGACTTCACGACGCTTGCCGAAAAGGATCTAGTCGACAGACCTCAAGGTAACCGCAAGTAAGTGCAACCAAGAATCTAGCGTACAAAATTAATATGATTAAAAGAATTGTTCTATTCGCAGCCGTCTGCGCTTTGGCGTTTAACGAAAAATCGATATCGCTCGCAACTGAAAAGCCGAATGTGTTATTGATCGCCATCGACGACTTGAGATGCGATCTTGGATCTTATGGCGTATCGCACGCGAAGACACCGCAACTCGATGCTTTTGCAAACACGGCGAGGGTTTTCACAAAGCACTATGTTCAAGTGCCGACTTGCGGGGCGTCCCGCTGCGCACTTATGCGAGGACGCTATCCCTCCGTGGCTTCACAAGTCAACAACGGCGGTATCCTGCAGACGCACTCCGAATGGGGCGCGCGAAGTTTACCTGCTCTGTTTCGCGATTCAGGCTATCGAACGTTGGCACTTGGCAAGATCACACATCACCCCGGAGGCTTGACCGGCAAAGGTTGGGCAGAAGGACCGGAGGAATTGCCAGGAGCTTGGGATCGTGCTTGGATACCCGCTGGCCCCTGGAAAACACCTGAAGCGATCATGCATGGTTACGCGAATGGTGTCGCCCGCCAACCAGGTGTTTCTCCAGCGTGGGAAGCACACGACGGTCTCGATGAAGCTTATCCTGATGCCTGGGTTGCTACAGAAGCTATCAAAACATTGCAGGAACTCGCCGCGGACAAAGAGCCATGGTTCTTTGGAGTCGGCTTCTTCAAACCGCACTTACCATTTGCTGCGCCACAACGTTGGCATGATTTGCACGCGACAAACATTCCCGATCTTGAGCCACTTGTCGCAATGAAACCGGATTGGCCATCGGGCTGGCATAGGAGCGGCGAGTTTCGCGGGAACTACGGACACGCGTTGGGGCGCGATCCAGAAACGGATGCCGAATACGCTCGGACGATGCGCCGTGCCTACGCGGCTTGCGTCAGTTACATGGACGCTCAGCTGGGCCGCGTGCTTGAGGAATTGCAGCGACTGGGGCTCGATAAGAACACCATCGTTGTCGTATGGAGCGACCATGGATTCTTGCTGGGAGAACACGCGATCTGGGGTAAGCACTGCCTCTATGAAAACGCACTCCGATCGCCGCTCATGATTCGTCAGCCTGGTTTGCCGCAGCCGGGCCGCGCTAGCCAAGCTATCGTTGAGACTGTCGATCTGTTCCCAACGCTGACTGAACTCTGCGGATTGGACGCGCCGGGAGATCTTGACGGTCGTAGTTTACTGCCACAGTTGGCCGACCCTGCAACGCCTACCACGAAGCCGTCGTATGGTTTCTGGACCGGTGGACAACGCACGGTCCGGACCGATCGATGGCGGCTTATTCAGCATCCAACTGTTCCGAAAACAAGATTGCGTGACGAAGACGAGAACGTCCTAGTGGTTGAGTTATTCGATTACGAAGCAGACCCGCACGAGGCCAAGAACCACGCTGAGTCACAGCCCGCCGTCGTTGCGGAACTGCATGCGCTGCTAAACATAGCTCCCGAACCAACTAAGATTGTTGCAGCCAAGCGTCCATGAAGCTGACATCAATGTAACTGAGACCAATGAAATTGCTCGGTTCAAGCGACAATTGGAGCCAAAACCGAGTTCGACGGAAACTAAGGTTGGCAGCTATAGCCATGCGTTGTTGATTCATGGACGTCGCACTGGGCGCTAGTGAACACGACCTTTGCAGTTTCACCGCCTGTGCAGATGCCTACTACCCCGAACGCCGTCCTCAACCTTTGACTAACTTCAAGAGGTCACCGATGGTTCGGTGAGCTTCTATCGGATGACGAAGCGGTTGGTCAACAAGCACTTGGTAGTGATTTTTGCGTCCCACCTTCTCAATCCGAACGAAACCTTCTTCTTCAAGGTCTTGCACAATTCGTTGCACGCCTCGCTCGGTGATGCCAACACGCGCGGCCACTTCGCGGAGCACCAAGTCCGGATTCGCATAAAGCGTGATCAGAACGTGCGAGTGGTTGGTCAGGAACGTCCAGCGATTCGAGGCTCCTGTGGAGTTCGCAGCATCAACCGAAAGGGTGGAGTCTGGTGTTTCGGTCATTAGATTTCAAACCCAGGGCGAGACTGACGCGAGCGGCTAACGGGGTAAGTGTACCCCCGGATTCGCGAAAGTAAATTCGCGGATTTCATGGATGCACCCGTATTCTGCGCGAAACTCCGCTGTTTTCGCGATTCCGAAGAACATGTCCGAAAATATCTCACGTAAGCCACCTAAAATAACGAAAACCATTTGACGAATCACATGTCCTGTATTACTATTCGCGTATCATTTTACGTCAACAGGAGTTCGCCTATGTCAATGCTGATTGCTTTGCTGGTTACTGTTCCTCCGACGCTATTGTCGGCGCTGCTGTGTTTGCCAAATGCCCGTTGTAACAACAATGTCCGCACGATTCGTACGTCAGTCACATTCTTGACCGGTGTGCAGTTCTGGATCACAGCCTGCTTGGCAATCGCTGTTGTCACTGGTTCGATCGCCAAAGTGCATTTCACTTTTCTACCTGCAGCAAGAGAATTTCCAATCACTTTGGCGATTCTCTATGACGGTGTCGCAAGTCTGATGTTGGCATTGGTCAGCTTCATTGGCTGGGTGGTTAGCCAGTATTCGCAACGTTACCTCGACGGCGAGCCTGCCCAGGGCCGTTATTTTCGATGGCTTGGGTTCACCATTGGTTCAGTCTCGTTGATGGTAATTTCCGGCAATTTGTTGGTGTTCATCGTAGCTTGGGTGATGACCAGTCTTGGCTTGCACCAGCTCTTGCTTCACTACGGCCACCGGCCTGCTGCGCAGCGCGCCGCCTGGACCAAGTTCACGATCAGTCGACTTGGTGATGCCGCGCTAATTGCCGCAATGGTAATCATTTACGACCAGTTCAATACATTGGACTTCGTCGAACTGTTCGCGCTTACCGACTCACTAACGAGCGGCAGCGCCGCAACACAGACCGCCAGCTTCCTGTTGGTGTTTGGGGCGATCACCAAATCGGCGCAGTTCCCCTTTCACACGTGGTTGCCACTAACCATGGAGACGCCGACGCCGGTGTCAGCCATGATGCACGCCGGGATCGTGAACGCTGGTGGTTACTTAATGATCCGCACCAGTCCATTCATCGCGATGACTCCCTGGGCGATGACGACGCTCGCAACCATTGGAGCCCTAACGGCTTTTGTCGCTGCCGTAGTGATGTTGACTCAGACGAGCATCAAAAAGTCATTGGCTTATTCGACGATCGCACAGATGGGATTTATGTTGCTGCAGTGCGGGCTAGGCGCATTCTCAGCGGCGATGCTGCACATCATCGCTCACTCACTCTACAAAGCACACGCCTTTCTCAGCAGCGGCAACGTGATCGTTGAGCGAACGTCAACCCGCAACGCGCCGTCAGCCATTCATGAGTTCAGCTGGGCCAAGTTTTTCTTGGCACTTGCGATTAGCTTTGCGTTCCTCGGACTCGCGTTCGTTGCAACGGGAATCAATCCTTGGACGAAACCGGGCAGTCTATTGTTGGGTGGCGTTCTGTGCGTAGCGATGGCGCAGTGGACTGCGCAATGCATGCGCTCGGGCAGCAGAAGGTTAACTGCGCAAGCCACGGTGGTTGTGGGCGCCCTGTGCCTCGTCTATTCAGCCAGTTTCGCGCTGATCGACAAGACTCTCGCGACAAGTCTGCCGCCGTCGAGCGCGCTAGCGATGCCGTCTTCGGCTTGGCTTCAGCTGGTTTCGTACTGCTCTTGTTGTTGCAAGTTGCATTGGCGAGCCAGCACAGGCCGGCGTTTTTAGACAAGCTCTACATTCATGCATCCAACGGCTTCTACTTCGAGAGCTTGCTGCGTCGCGCGTTTGGCCCACTGCTTAACACTTAGCGCTCAAGCACTTAAAGCTCACCTTCAATTCATCCATACCTTTGTGGTCCAGGAATCAATTTCATGTCAATATCGCAAGCGACACGCAATCGCACTAATAACTCGACCACTGTCGTTCACGACAGTATCCTACGCGAAGGCTACTTGAGAGAAGTGTTAACGGAAGTCGTGTCAGTGATTGCGCCCGTGTGGCCGCTGAAAGACTACGTAGCTGTAAATCCCTACGCAGGAATTTCACAACGCAAGTTCTTCGACGCCCGCGCCTTTCTGCGTGCCTACTCCGACTGTGAGATGTTAATGCCGATCGAGTACTACGCGAATGAGTTTCAGCGAGGTGCCTTCGCAGTCGCCGATATTGAGTCAGCCATGGCGGAACTTGCTGTAGTCGGTGTATCGCAGGAGCTGACTGCCACCCAGATCACCCGAAACCTAAACACAGCCAATTCAACTGTAGTTGACGTCGCAAAATCGATCACTGCGCAAAACGAAGACCGCAGAATCCGCACGGTGGCTGAATGGGCGTCAACGCAGACAGACATCGACTGGAGCGAGGCGATTATCGAGGAGATATCCAAACACTGCGCCGCTCACTACGACTTGGATCAAGCGACTTGGTCGAGCCCCGGGAAGCAACGCTCACTTTTCGAGGCTTGGCGTGCGACAGCTGTTAACGATTTGAACATCGAGATCTTGGGCTTACGAGCGTTCCGCAAATTCGCATCTCAGTTGCCAGACACGCCCGAAGCCGCGTTAGCTTATTCACTAGAGCTTCTATCCGTTCCTAGGTCTTTATGGTCAGCTTTTTTGTTGTCTCAAGCGTTTTCGATTCCCGGATGGAGCGCTTGGACGAAATACAAATCGGAGTGGGCGAGTGACGGGAGCGGTTCGAATGATCTCGTCGGGTTACTTGCGATTCGCTTGGCTTACGACGCGGCCCTCGCACAGTCGAAATCACTGCGCATCAATTGGCAATCGCTGGCCGAGTCTGAGTCCATCACTAACGTGCCACACTCCACGCATGCTAGCGCCTCCATCCAGCGGCTCATCTTGTTGCGTGCCAGCGAGATCGCTTTCAGGAACCGATTGCTCACGCAGTTGTCCGACCGCGCTCCATGCATCAACGAAACCGAAAGCGTACCCCGTACCCATGCGAGAGCGCGCAAGCTAGCGCATATGGTCTTTTGCATTGACGTGAGATCGGAGCGAATCCGTCGGCATTTGGAAACACAGTCAAATGACATCGAGACATTCGGCTTCGCTGGCTTTTTCGGAATGGCATTTGAATTTGCAACGCTGGGACAGTCATCGGGCAATCTACAACTGCCTGTTTTGCTGAAGCCGCAGTTTACGGCGCACGAAGGCGTTCACGAAAGCGAGCTAGAGGAGGCGCCGTTGGTCAATCAGCTTCGACTCGCGCAGACTTGGCACAAGTGCTGGAAGAGCTTTCAGAGTTCGGTCGCCAGTTGCTTCACCTTCGTCGAATCGGCGGGTTTGCTTTCTGGCTATGGGCTGTTGCGCCGCGCGACTGGAATCGCGTTGAAACCTACGAAAGCGAAGTGCGACGGGCTCACGCATGACCAGCGCGCGCAGCTTGGTCCAACGCTGCGCGGGTTGTGCCAGCAAGGAATAACCACATCGCGCCAAGCCGACATTGCGGAAGGCATGCTTCGCAATCTAGGTCTCACACATGACTTTGCGCAATTCGTGGTGCTTTGCGGTCACGCTTGTCAAACAGAGAACAACCCATTGGCGGCTGGCTTAGACTGCGGCGCTTGCGGTGGCCACTCAGGAGAACCCAACGCACGGTTTGCCGCTCTGCTTTTGAATCAGCCTTATATCCGCGGAGCGCTCATTGAGCGGGGTATCAGCATTCCCACAGATACGCGCTTCATCGGCGCTCTGCACAACACGACGACAGATCAAATTACATTCTTCGATGTCGATTCGATTCCGACTGAACAGCAGTCAGCCCTGCAAGAGTTGCGAATGAGTTGCGAAATAGCCAGTCGTCAGGTTCAAGCTGAACGGGCGCCTACTCTTTCTAGCAGTTCGTTACCTGCCTTGCTAAGGCGATCTAGCGATTGGTCCGAAGTGCGTCCTGAATGGGGGTTGGCAGGCAATGCGGCCTTTATTGCTGCGCGGCGAACGCTCACTAAAGATCTGAATCTAGACGCACGAGCGTTCTTGCATAGTTATGACTACACGCAAGATCCAGATGGCAAAGTGCTAGAGACAATCATGACCGCGCCCATGATTGTCGCGCATTGGATCAACATGCAGTACTACGCATCGACCGTGGATAATCGCTACTTCGGCAGTGGCACCAAAACTGTGCACAATGTCGTAGGTGGCTTCGGAATTCTGTCAGGCAACGGCGGTGACCTTATGACGGGCTTGCCTTGGCAATCCTTGCACACCGGCACTCGGTATCAACACACGCCGTTGCGCTTGCAAGTTGTCATCGATGCACCGCGTGAAATGATCGACCGGGTCATTGCAAAGCACGAACTGGTCGCAAGCCTACTAACTGGTGGATGGCTGCACCTAATTGCAAGCGACGGTGCGGAGCTTTATCGGTTCGATGCGAGCGGATTGTGGGAACGCCTCGCGATTCAGCAGTCGGTTATATCTGCAAATAAGGCTGAAGATACGACTGCCGCACACACGGACACCTCAGAAACGGTTCCCGATTGTTAGAGAAATTCATGTCTTTCTTACAAGCAAATTGCTGCTACCAAATGGACAACCTGCCGTACTATAGCGTAGACAAGCGACCTATTGAGTTCGAAAGGCGACTGCTGTGCAACTTTGTATCTACACTTGCGGCATTGATTTGACGGAAGCGATCAAACGTCAAACGTGGAAAAGGCTTGACGTCGCTTTAGATTGCCTTGAGAACGATGTAGAAAGTATTCACGTCCGTTTGGAGGACACGAACGGACCGTTCCTTGGCGGAGTCGATAAGGCTTGCCAAATCATAGTGGCTCTGCGCGAGCAGGACTCCATCGTCGTTGAGGATATAGACGAAAGCGTGGATGCGGTTCTTGATCGCACCACGGATCGCTTGGGAGTCATCGCCTGCCAAAGGTTGGATTCGCTTAGCAAACACCGCAAACGGTTTCGAGGTTACGTAGACTCCGACGACTCCGCTGAGTTTAGGTGGTAGTCGAGTCATCGCAGTATGCATCTGAATCTTTAGTTACGGAGGCAGAGATGATTCCCCGACCAAGCAAACGAACGCGTGGCGAAGCACTGCAGGAAGCATTTTTTTACAAGATGGATCAGGAATTAATCGAGTTGCTAGGCCGGCAACTTCAGCGCGAGGAAAAATTGAGATCGTTCGCCCAGGCGACTGGCATTCGCGATGAAAATCGACTTAAGATGCTGATCGACTCGGGGTTCGAAGTACCTACACTTACAGCCTTCATGTGGGTACCGTTGGTCTTCGTCGCTTGGGCCGACGGTCGCGCAGATGAATTAGAAAAGAAGTCGATCATCGACATCTTGATTAGCAAAGGTATCTCTCGGCAGACGGCTGAGATGATGATTCATCATGAATGGTTCTGTAAGAGCCCGACCGATGAACTCTGGCAGATATGGGAAGAGTTTACGGCTTCCACACTGGTCAGTCTCTCGCCTTCGGTGCGTAATGAGTTGATCGATGAGATCGTCGGGCTCTGCCATGTGGTGGCGCACGCGTCGGGCGGTTTCCTCGGCATAGGAACCGTTTCTCAAGCAGAGACGGTGGTTATCGACCGCATCGTTGAGTCACTGCACAGGTGTTCCGCCGTTGCGCAACCAGGCAGCGAGTTTGCCGTTTAGGCTTTGGTAACCATCGTTCAGCACGAAGCCACACGCGATGCTCGCTCGCTGCAAATTTGCTCACTGCGCTCTGGCAATTGCGAGTTCCCCGTGCATCGCGTTGGTCGCTGGTACATTCCTCGCAGTTCTCGCTCTAGACTCGTGTTCTTTCAACCATCAAGCTCAGGCGATCGCCTTGAGAACTAACCAGCTTGCGACTTTACTGCTGTACGTATGCG
>JBGSJB010000193.1:0-2303 GCA_041742175.1 Pirellulaceae bacterium | reverse complement strand
GGCGAAGCCAAGAAGCTGGAAGCTAACTTGCGACTCGACCACGGATCGTTCCTGGCAACTGGTGGCGATTCGGGTTCCGCGATTGCGGATGGCGCTGCGAGTTTACTGATGCAAGCGGTGCGTTACGAGTCGTATGAAATGCCGCCCAGTGGAAAACTGTCGGATGAAGAGATTGCCGTTTTGGAAAAGTGGGTTGCAGACGGCGCGTTCTGGCCGGAGGAACCGATTCCGGAGATGCAGCAATCGCGTGAGGCCTTTGATCTAGCCCAGCGTCGCTCCGAACATTGGGCTTGGCAGCCTCGTTCAAACCCACAAGTTCCGCAAGTTGCCTCGCAGACTAGCACGGCCATCGATTGTTTCGTTCAGCGCGAAATCGAAATTCACGGGTTGGTAGCGAATCCACAGGCGGAGAGAGCGGTGCTCGTGCGTCGCGCTTACTTAGATTTGATAGGAATTCCGCCTTCGATTGAGCAACTGGAAGAACACACTTCGGATCTTGATGAAGCGTGGTACGTGCGGATGATCGATAGTCTCTTGGCATCGCCCCAGTTCGGAGTTCGTTTCGGTCGCCACTGGTTGGATCTGGTTCGCTATGCAGAATCACGTGGTCACGAATTCGATGAAGATGTGCCGGGTGCGACGCACTATCGCGATTACGTCATTCGAGCTTTGAATGAAGATGTTCCCTACGATCAATTTGCCACAGAGCAAATCGCTGGCGATCTACTTGAGAAACCTCGCATAAATTCTGCGCGAGGCTGGAACGAGTCGCTGCTGGGTACCGGGTTTTGGCATCTGGGCGAGTGGGTGCACTCTCCGGTCGACTCGCGAAAAGATGAGATGGACCGCTTTGACAACATGGTCGATGTGTTTTCAAAGTCGATGTTGGGACTGACGGTTGCATGTGCGCGTTGCCATGATCACAAGTTTGATGCGATTTCGACTGCGGATTATTACGCTCTGCTGGGTTTTCTACGCAGTAGCCATTACCGCATGGTTCGATTCGAAACGTTGGTTGAACATGAGGAGATTGAACGCGAGCGGCAAGCGTTGCGTGATTCCAAGCAAGCGGAACTGAAGCAGTTGTTGTGCGAGGTGCTGGCGCACTGTGCTGCGGATAAGAGTTGCTGCGACTTGCTGGTGAAGAAGATGTCAGTGCTACAAAGTGATGCCGCAACTACAACTGCAACTTGGCAACTTGCAGTTCCGGTCGCTCAAGATGACCCTCGACTGCGCGCAGCCTTCACCCGCTCAGATGCATGGATTTGTGAGGGCCCTGGCTTCGGCAGTGGTCCGGTCGCAGCGGGGACGGTGGATTTCCAGTTCGCCAGCGAGCCGCTTGTTCGATGGCAGAGTTTCTCGGGCGCGCATTTCGATTCGTATTGGTCCCAACTTAAGTCTACTGTTGAGACAGTCAACGGTAAGAATGCTTACAGCCAAGTCGATGCAAGCGGTCGAACAATGCTGACTCCGACGTTCGAGCTTTCCTCAGGTGAACTGTCTTACCTGATTCGTGGTCAGTGCCAAGCGTTTGTGGCAGTGGATTCAATGCGATTGCTGGCGGGGCCTTTGCATGGCGAGACGCGACGTGAGTTTCGCGAAAAGACGAAAGATGAAAAGGGCGTTTCAGAGTATCGTTGGGTCAGCCACGGATTGCAACGTTACAAAGGAAAACGCGTACACGTTGAGTTCGCGCCGATTGACGGACAGCCGTTTGAAGTTGTTCAAGTAGTCGACGGAGTTGCTCCGGAGTCGATAACGATCGATGCAACCGCCGAATTGTTGCGACCGGTTCTTACAAAGCTCGCCGAACAATTAAACGCTGGCGAAGAGATTGTAGAGCCTCGACAGGCTGCGCTGCTCTCGACCACGATGAACGCGATTGCCACAGAAGTTTTGGCTGCGGATGAGCGGGCTTGGTTGTCGGACGAGTTGAAAGAAACGACAACTAAGTTGCGAACCGCGATTAAGACTTGGCAACAGGAACTCGACCAACTGGCTGCGCGAACGCGTTGGGAATCCGCGGTCGCGATGGCGATGATTGATGGCACGGGCGAAAATCATCCGATACTGATACGAGGCAGTCATGAAAATAATGGTCCTATCGTCGAGCGTCGATTCTTGACAGCGCTGGAAGCGAAAGAGGTCGATAACGTTGGCAGCGGTCGATTGCAATTGGCTCGCGAGCTTACCGATTCTTCCAATCCGTTGACGGCGCGCGTTGTTGTGAATCGACTCTGGCATCATCTGCTTGGACGCGGCATTGTCGCGACGACTGATGACTTTGGAGTGCAAGGACAACG
>JBGSJB010000192.1:0-3873 GCA_041742175.1 Pirellulaceae bacterium | reverse complement strand
TTGTATTCCACTTCGATCATTTTAATTCGCTTTCAATTCGCTGTCAGATTCTCTGATGAATACATTGGTTAGGCAGCGGCAATGCCAAGTCTACGAAGCTCGCTTAATCAGCGTCACGATGTTGTGACCGTCTTCCGACGTTCCCAGCAGAGTCGCTGCTTGGGTTCGTTGGACCGGCTTTCTAGTAGGTTGCAAAATCGCGCGGTTGATCACCTCGCAAGCCCGCTCGTCGTTCATGGAAGCTACCGCTAGACATAGGTTCATCAAAGCTCCGGAAGAAAAACTCACGCCAGTCAACTTGCTGGCGGTGCCGAACGCCACGTCGCCCGCAAACACGCGATCGACAGTTGCAAGTTCACGAGCATCAACGTCGGGAATGCCAAGCCCCAAACCTAGTACCAAATCCACTTCCTCTGTGCCTAGAGTGCTCCGCGAAAAACAGTCTCGCAGCGCATATTCCAGGCAACTCGCGTCGGCCCGCTGCTGAAAATGGGGCATCATTCCGTTGTCATACGAGCTAGCAAAGGGCAGTTGATCGAGCGAGCAGGAAGTTGAATCGATCTGAGCGAGAGCCGTTGCGCCACGACGCAGCGCGGATGACTTTCGTTCAAGCACTACTGCTACCGCACCTTCGCCGAGCGACATACCGGGACTGTTTGGATCATAAGGCTGCATCGCTTGCTCTGACTTGGCGAGCCATCCGAGCGTCGAAGTTAGTAGCAGATGGATGCGACTAACCTCGTCGGCCGCAACGACCACGATCGCATCCAACTCCGGCGATTGTCGCAGTTGTTCGAATGCTTGATTCAGCGCCACTTGCCCACATCCGATACCGCCCGAGTGCGTTGCGTTGTAACCTTTGCACCCAAACCAGTTCGCCATCCGGCTAGCAACTAAGAATCTTCCTTTGTTTAACAATGTGCGTCCCACGGTCGGCGTTGCCCATGGACCCTTCACTTCGTTGATTAACTTTTCCAGCATGGTTCCAGAACTGTACGCGAGGCCAGTGACGACTCCCAACCGCTTCGAATCAAACTTGGCACCGCACGCTTCGGCTTCAACGAGCGCCTTGCGGACGCTTGCAGCCGCATACTGTGTTAACAAGTCGAGACCCCGCGATTGAACCGACGGCACTTCGCGACGAAACGAAAAGTTGTCGACAAGTCCCGCATGGGTAACGTCGGGTAATGCCAAGTTCTTTCGATTGATAGGGCACACGAACGAAGTTGTCTGACCAATTCGATCTGCAAAGTTTAATCCAGCACATCCAAAGCCGGACACAATTCCCATGCCGGACACGACTACGTCATCCAGTTCTCGAGGCTGTCTTGCAGGCGCGGTGTGCGCGGCAACCATAACCACGTTGGCACCACCAAACGCAGCAGTAGTTGATAGGAAGCACTTCGCACGCTTGGGTTTCGCGACTTCTGTTACAAAGTCGATTCCGGGAAACGTCTCCAGCGAATAGTTCAAGGTAGGCGGAATGCTCGCGCGTGCTTGAACACCTAGCGCCGCGACTAAACCCATCGCAGGACCGGCGCCGTTGCAATGTCCAAAGTTTGCTTCGGTCGAGGTCACAATTGGGGGCGCGTCGCCGAAGACTGAACGAATCGCCATGATCTCGCTCGCGTCCTGATCTTTACCGCCAGCGCCGCTCGCACGAATCCATTCGACATCATCGACCGCAACGTTCGCGTCCCGCATCGCCGATTCCATCGCGCGACGAATACCATCGCCCGTAGGATCAAAGAGTATCTGATCAAACGCATCGCTGGTCACTGCGAAACCAAGCAGACAGCCGAGGATCGGTGCATTGCGATGAACTGCGTCTTCATAGCGTTCAAGTACGACGTACGCGGCGCCTTCGCCCATCGTCATTCCACCACACTTGCTGAACGGCGAACAGGGCTCGGAACTCAGCAAGCCGAGAGTATCAAAGCCGAGAAAATTCAGCAACTGAATCGCTTCACCGCCCCCAGCGACGACCGCATCCGCTCGATGTGATAACAACCAGCGGCTCGCATTTCCAATCGCGATGCCACTGCCTGCCGATGCTGAGCAGACGCAGGTCATCGGTCCAAAAATCTGCAGCCAACGCGCTAACTGATACAGTTGATAATGTGGTACGTTGCGTCGCAACAGCAACTCAGCAATTTCCTGAGTCGGTGCTTGCGCGTACGACTCTGCGTCGCGCGACGGTGAGAATTGGCCGGCTCCGCTAACACCTACCGCCATGCCGATCCGTTGGCGCGGCAAAGACGTGTGAAGGATCTTCGACTGTTCGACCGCATCCGCAGCAGCTTTCGCAGCCATCTGCGTCGCGCGATCCCACCACTGAGTCAAATTGGCGGCAAAACGTTCGTCGAGTTGAAAATCAGAGTTCAATCCAGCGAACTTTGAGACCATTTGCTCAACGCCGTCTCCATGGTAAGGCTTGATACCACTTCGGCCTGCGAGCAGATTTTCAGTCACTTGCTGAGTCGAATTACCAATCGCTGAACAAATGCCTGCACCCGTGACAGCAATCCGCGTGTCATTCAGAACCATTTAATTCCCCGTCACTTCTTTCTCTAAGATCACCGCAGCGTTACTGCCATCGTCACTTCCGGACAGCACAATACCTCGTCGGGGCGTAGGATTCGGATCGGTATTGGTTGTGTGATGCAAGTCGAGCAACATCGCAGCCATGTTCGCTAAGCTCGACGAAGCTTCAGCGAAACCAGTCAGCGGTGTGATGCTATTTAGTTGATGAGCGCACTGCGGGAACAGTTGCTCTGCGGTGCATTTCTCGCGACAGTCAACTGTTTTGCGACCGCTGGCGAGCAAGTGAACTTGATGAATGTCGCTGGCAGAGAGCTTCGCGGACTCGAGCGCGTGCTTGGCCGCATGTTGCATCCAACCACCCGGTTCGGTCGTTGCACCCAACATCGCCGCTTCGTGTGTCAGTCCATATCCTGCGATGCGACCATAACAGGTCTTGTTGCGAGCTTGAACGCGCTGTTTCTTTTCAAGCACAAACGCAACGGCGCCTTCACCCAGAACAACCGAGTTCTCAGTTGAGTAGCCTTTCAGCAGTCCTCGCTGGGCGTAGAGTCTAAAGAACAGCGATGCGAGTTCGTCGGACGCAACGACCACCACCGAGTCTTGTTGTGAGTTGCGGCGGAAGAGTTCCAGTGCATGCGTTAGCGCTTGCAACCCTGCACTGCCTCCACCCACCAATGATGATGTAATACCGCGAATGCCCAGCGAACTGGTTACCTGTCCACCCACCGAACTCATCACCAGATTCGGGAAGTACACTGCGCTGGCATCTCTCCACTTCTCACCTGCGACACTCTCCAAGTACTTTTCATAACTAGTCGCTGCACCGCGAGTGATCGCGACAACGAGACCCGTTCGTTTACCTTCGCCGACCAGTGGCCATAGTCCAGCGTCTTTGAGCGCCAGGGAAGCAGCGATCGTTGCAAACGACGCAACGCGATCAACGCGACGCAGATTCAGCGATGGCATCAACTTACGCGGCGCGTAATCCTTGAGCGTGCCACACTGGTGCCCTTTCAGATCGATGTACTCAACTTCGTCTGTACTGCAGATGCCCGAGCGACCTGACTTTGTGGCTTCATAGAATGTCTTGGTGTCGCAACCGATCGGTGAAACAACTCCGATACCCGAAATCACGATCTCATCGTCATCATAAATGGGTGGTAACGCAGGTTGATTTGGTTTACCACCGATAACCACCGCATTCGCGCCGGCAAATGCCGCTGACTGAGCGATGAAGAAACGAATGTCAGCAGGCCGCGCCACATTTGGTACCGCATCCAGCTCGCAACCCGGACGAACCGCCCGGAAGTTAGCTGTCGGCGGCAACCA
>JBGSJB010000191.1:0-4064 GCA_041742175.1 Pirellulaceae bacterium | reverse complement strand
GCTCTTGATGGAATAACAGGTCGCGATGAAAGTCCATGTAGCTCGGCAGCAAATACGACCAAACCAAGTCGAGCACCGCAGCCGCTTGATCCGAGGTTCGGAACGCCGCGTTGTTAACCGTCAAGCGGCCCAACGCATCCTGCAACCACTCCTGAATCTGCAACCAAGCCGGTTTGCCAGCGTAAGGACTCCCGGGAAGCGCGCGGGCATAGATCCGGTTCAAGGCTCCAAGCGTTTTGGCATCGGGTTTGCCAGCCGAAAAATTTAGGTAGCCGAGAACCTGAGCGAGATCCGCTTCTAGATCCAAATCATTCGCACAGTTGGGTCGATCCACTCGCAACCAAGTCCGGTGCGACTTTACTGGGTGATTCTCTGCCCTTGAATAGGCACTCGACCCACTAAATCGCACTCAGTTAGGGGAAACTTCCGCAAAGGTCAAAGATGAACATGGTATTCCGACGCAAGAAAACGGTCCAGGACGGGCAAGCAATTGTTCGCCGTATCCTCTCGGCTCACTACTTCGTTACACTCGAATTCCAGAGGACGCCTTTGCGTTCTGAACCAGACTAACCGTTTCAGGATCAAACATGACGATTGACCTAACTACACCTGCACTCCTTTTTTCAACCATATCTCTGCTACTGCTGGCCTATACGAACCGATTCCTAGCTCTCGCCAATGTGATTCGCAAACTGCACGCAGATCACCACGCTGATCCAAAGCCGATCTACGTCCAACAGATCGTTAACTTGCGCCGTCGAATTCGAATCATCCGCGATATGCAGACGCTCGGCGTCGCCAGCCTCCTCTCGTGTACTATCTGCATGATGACTTTGTTTTTGGGTTGGCAGACGTCCGGCAAGGCGATCTTCGCAGCCAGTTTGCTTCTCATGTGCGGTTCGCTCACACTATCAATCATCGAAATTCGCATGTCGATCGGCGCTCTCGACCTGCAACTACAGGATATGGAACAGTAACATGGAGCAAAGTTAATGCGATCTCTTTTGGTTCAAACGCTGCTCGAAAGGGCGGCGCGCGGCTGCATCCTTGTTAGTATTTTCGCAAGCAGCGTCGCACATGTCGCCGTGGCTGCGGATCCGCCCGTCGCTCTGAAAGCGAACGCGCAGCAACCGCCTCCGGATCCCAAAGCAGGCCAATTGATCGTATGGGAAGGCTGGTCGTTCCGCTGGCAGTTTCGAGATATCGAAGGCTTGATGCTGACCGATGTGTACTTTAAAGATCGCAAAGTCCTCAAAGCGATCAACCTTGCCGAAATCTATGTGCCCTATGCAACAGGCAAACCCCGTCCCGAAGACTTCGCACTCGGCGGCTTCCTTGCCAATCCCATGCCACTAGAACTGGGCCGCGACTGCGCCGGCGTCGGCACCCAATGTCGCGCTTTCAATCGCGATGGAACTCGCAGCAGCGGACCAACGGCAGATGTGATGATTCACGAAGAACCGCTCGGCTTTCTGTACGCAGGAAAACAAGGTCGTGCACCGGGGAAGATGCTCGTGCTGTGGTCGATGGCCCATTTCCCAGGCACCGATGACGGTTACACCTACGTAATACGCTGGAAACTACGCAACGACGGCAGTCTTTGCCCCGAGGTTGGCGCTACCGGCGGTTTGCAGCATCTGAACAAGGGCGCTGGCACCGATGCGGCGGTCGCTGTAGGGCGCGATGCCAAAGGTGAAATCGTATTTGCGCCATCTCACGTTCACAACTTTTACTTTCGCATCGACTTCGACATCGATGGCGAGGAAAACGTCGCTGAAGAATTTACGTATGACATCGACCCGAACAATCCGCTTGAAGCGCGTGCGCACTGGAGAAGCTTTCAACTAGAACGATCGCGCGTGCGTCAAGAGAATCAGTTCCGTTCCTGGCGCGTCAAAAACCCCAAGTCACTAAACTCGCTCGGACACGCTCGCTCCTACCACTTGATGCCCGGTGGCCAAGGCGCTTGGAAAGACACCGCGCATCCTGTGTTGCTCGACGACTTTTTCGTTACCAAATACTCGCCCACCGAGTTCCCCTACTCAAGCTCCGATCCACGCCGCACATTGACCGCACTGTCTAGTTACCTGAATGACGAAGCAGTTGTCGAAACCGACATCGTCGCTTGGTACCGTTTGTCGTTCGTTCATCACCCGCGTACGGAAGACTACGCCGCGCAGCCGATCGTTTGGAACAGCTTTGAACTCATGCCTCGCGATTTTCTCGATTCCAGTCCACTTGAACCAACCAAGTAGCATCATGTCATGCGAGTGTATTTCGTCTCGACCGCTCTCGATTCCACGCCATCAGGCAAAATGTTGTAAGCCGTGATTGTTAGGTTGTCATCATCCGTGAATTCAAACTCTGTCCGCCAACCCCACTTCGGCAGATCTTTTCCCGCGTCATAGTTGCCGCGAACGCTGAATCCAGATCCGGTTGCTTGGCCAGTTGAAAACAGGATCGCGTAGTTCATATGAAAGTCATCGATCCAACTCGATTCAAACTCTTCAGTAACTTTGTTAAACGCTAGCAGGTCTTCACCGACCCGCGGTTTGCCTTTCATCGAACCTTGATAAACATGCCGCACGAACCGTCCTTCAAACACCTCAATAAACTCACCTGTAACTTGCGATTCGTCTTCTAATTTATCCGGCTCAAACCATGTTCGACAATTTCCCTGCCAAGCCCCAACCAATTTGCGCAGCGTTTCATTTCCGGTCATTGTTCGTAGTGCTTTCGTATCAGAACCCAAGGTGTGAAATCGTTCGCCCTACATCAGCCAAAGCGCTGTGCGTGCGACTGTATACATGAACGCAAACATGAACATGGTACAACATTTTGAGAGCTTCCTAAGCTACAATAATACCGCTGGTTAAACGGTACTTCGTGCTCTTATTCGTACTCGTACTCAGGCGTACGCCGGTACTCGTGCTCGAGTGTTTTCGAGTACGCGCAAAGAGAACGAATAGGATTAGTTGAGGTTGATTAACATGCCCATACATGACTGGAGCCGCGTTGCGGCTGGGATTTTTCACGACTTTCACCATGCTTGGATCGAAGAGATTAAGCGTGCGCTTAACGCTGGGTTACTGCCGAGCGATTACTACGCGCTGGCAGAACAACGGACGGCTGGGTACGGACCCGATGTCTTGGCGCTTCAGGTTGACTCGGGTGACGCTGACTCCGGCGAAGCGGACTCAGGTCACCAAGGTGACTCCGGCCAGGGTTTCGACGAGCCACCTCATCGCAGCAGTGGTCTACTGATGGCGAAACCTCAAGTCGAACTTACCGCCGAAACCGACATGGAGTTCTACCGGCGGAAACAAAATGTTGTCGCAGTGCATCACGTTAGCGACGATCGCGTCGTCGCGCTCGTCGAAGTTGTTTCACCAGGCAACAAGTTCAGTCGTGCGGCGTTGCGGTCATTCGCCGAAAAGACCGCGCAGCTACTCGATCAGCGGATTCACTTGCTCATTCTGGACCTGCATCGACCCGGCAACTTTGATCCGCAGGGAATTCATGGCGCGATCTGGGACGAGTTTAATGAACCTTGGGTAGCGCCGCCTGATCGCCCGCTGACACTGGTCGACTACGAGTCGGCTTTAACAGTCCGCGCGTTCGTTCAACCCATGGCCGTCGGCGACACGCTCATCGACATGCCGCTCTACCTCGAACCTGACGGATACGTACTCGTTCCCCTGGAAAGCACTTACACCCGCGCTTTCGCAGCCCTTCCCAAACGCTGGCGAACCGTCATGGAAGGCTAACTGGAAGTCCCTAAGTCTATTCATAACCGTCCATCCTTTATCTTTCCGCCCCCAATTTTTGCCGAACATTCTCCCCGAACGCGAAAAATCAAAGCGACGCGACCTCAAGAAAGAATTCCGCAAAATCTCGGACCAAAGGTGTCCAGCCGCCCGCGATACTGTATTTGTCGCAGTCAGTTGCCAGTGGATCGCAAATCCGCTAGTATCCCAGTGGTCGTTAGACCGTCCAAATGGTGATGCGAAAGCCCGACAACTACGTACGCGACAACCAATCGTTCTCAAATCGAGTTGTAGTGT
>JBGSJB010000190.1:0-2220 GCA_041742175.1 Pirellulaceae bacterium | reverse complement strand
AGCACTTCGTCAACTGATGGACAACCAAACTTAGCAGAATCACTTTTCGTTCGGGGCTTATAAGGAGTTTTCAGGATGGCCACAGTTGAAATGGGTCGCGGTGGGTCGAAGAGTCGAATCAAGCGTGCGGTGTCGAAGCAGTTGCGAGGCGATCGAGCCGGGTTGCAGATCGGAGCGCGGTTCTGTCCGCCGGACACCGATCCGTTCGAAACCTGCGAATGGGAAATCCGCAGCGCTGCAATCAAAGACGAAAGCGGCAAAGCGCTCTTCGAACAAACCGATTGCGAAATCCCGGCTCAGTGGAGCCAACTTGCAACGAACGTCGTGGTCAGCAAATACTTCTACGGCGAACCAGGCACCAAGCAGCGCGAGAACAGCGTACGCCAACTGATCCATCGCGTGACTCGCACCATCACCGACTGGGGCATCGACGACGGCTACTTCGACACCCAAGCCGACGGTGAACGCTTCTACCGCGAACTCTCGTGGCTCTGCTTGCACCAACACGGTTCGTTCAACTCGCCAGTCTGGTTCAACGTCGGTCTGTTCCATCAATACGGCGTGACCGGAGCCAAGTGCACTTGGAATTACAACCGCGAAACCGGCCAAGTCGAACAGCCGGACAACCCGTACGAATATCCGCAAGGCTCGGCATGCTTCATCCAAAGCGTCGATGACAACATGGAAGACATCATGCGCTTGGCCAGCAGCGAAGCGATGCTGTTCAAGTTCGGTAGCGGCACGGGCACCGACCTGTCGACCATCCGCAGCTCGCGCGAAAAGCTGTCTGGTGGCGGCACACCATCCGGCCCGCTGTCGTTCATGAAGGTTTATGACGCGATCGCTGGCGTGATCAAGAGCGGCGGCAAAACTCGTCGCGCGGCCAAGATGCAATCGCTCAAGGTCAGCCACCCGGACATCCTCGAATTCATCGAGTGCAAGTGGCGTGAAGAGCGCAAGGCACACGCACTGATCCGCGAAGGTTACGAATCGAACTTCAACGGCGAAGCCTACTCGTCGGTCTGCTTCCAGAACGCCAACTTGTCCGTCCGCTTGACCGACGACTTCATGGAAGCGGTCGCTAAAGGTGACAAGTGGACAACGACTTGGGTCAGCGACAAGGCGCGGGGCGAAGCGCCAACGTACGAAGCCAAAGAGCTGCTGAACAAGATGGCCGAGTGCGCTTGGAACTGCGGCGATCCAGGTGTCCAGTACGACACGACGATCAACAAGTGGCACACCTGCCCGAACTCTGGCCCGATCAACGCCAGCAATCCATGCTCCGAGTACATGTTCCTCGACAACACCGCTTGCAACTTGGCCAGCATCAACTTGATGAAGTTCCGCCAAGCCGACGGGACCTTCGACGTCGACGGTTTCACCGCAGCTTGTCGCCTGTTCTTCATCGCTCAGGAGATTCTCGTCGGTCACGCCAGCTACCCGACCGACCGGATTGCTGAGAACAGCTACATGTTCCGCCCGCTGGGACTCGGCTACGCCAACCTCGGCAGTCTGATCATGACGCACGGAGCCGCGTATGATTCCGATGTCGCTCACGGCGTTTGCGGATCGCTGACTGCGCTGCTACACGGAGCTGCGAACTTGACCAGCGCCGAGATGGCTGGCGTCGTCGGTCCGTTCGAAGCTTACGAGCTGAACAAAGAACCGATGCAACGCGTGATGCGGATGCACCGCGACGCTGTCGAAGATATCAACGACAGCAGCCCCGAGTACCTCAAAGACGCCGCTCGCCAACTGTGGGACAAAGTCATCGAGCTCGGCAATCGTTACGGTTATCGCAACGCACAAGCCACAGTGCTCGCGCCGACTGGCACGATCAGCTTCATGATGGACTGCGACACGACCGGCATCGAGCCCGACATTGCGCTCGTGAAGTACAAATCGCTGGCCGGTGGTGGCAGCCTCAAGATCGTGAACCGTTCCGTCAAGCTAGGCCTTGAGAATCTCGGCTACACACCTGACCAAGTTGCCGCGATCGTCTCGTTCGTCGACGCCAACGACACCATCGAAGGCGCTCCGTTCCTTCAAGACGAGCATCTGTCGGTCTTCGATTGTGCGTTCAAACCAGCCAAGGGAACGCGCAGCATTCCATGGCAAGCTCACGTGCAGATGCTGGCCGCTGCTCAGCCGTTCCTTTCCGGAGCGATCAGCAAGACAGTTAACATGCCGAACGATGTCACCACCAAGGATATCGCCGAC
>JBGSJB010000189.1:0-31158 GCA_041742175.1 Pirellulaceae bacterium | reverse complement strand
AACGAGGCTTCCTTTTGGCTTTGCCAAATCGGCGTCGATGGATAGGTCAGGGGACGTTGCTGAGTTGTTTTTGCTAACGGGGTCTAGCAAGTTCATTGTCCTGGAAGGGAATCTATAGCTCTGCGGCGAGTTAACCGCAGGAAACTAGGTGCGATTCGAGATTGACGCTTACCGCAGTGTACTTGGGTTGGGCTTCTGAATTAAGTCACAACATAGTAAGCCAAAGATCACCCCTGGTCCAAGGGGGCCGCAAAAAGAAGGGTAAGCAACTTTGCGGCATGGCGTTTGGGAGAATGGAAGTCGATTTTTCGGTAGTGGCGAATGGCGGCACGCAAAGCGATTTCAATGATTACAATAGCCGCCACAGTTGCAGTTGAGCTGCGATTTTGAATTCGTCTCCTCCTGCCGAGTTGCCATCATCACATCTTCAAACGAACCCTACCGACCCTCTGTTGCCAACCGTTCAGCAACGCCCCGCGACCCGCTCGATTCCGCCCGGATGAAGGCTTATCTGCGGCTGATTCCGCTGCTATTTATTTGCTACATCATCGCTTACGTTGATCGAACGAATGTTGGCGTGGCGAAGCTCACGATGTCTGAAGACTTACCAGCTTTTGACAGCCTCGTGTTCGGCTTTGGCAGCGGCATCTTCTTCATCGGCTACTTTCTGCTTGAGATTCCAGGTTCGCTGATTGTCGAACGCTGGAGTGCTCGCAAGTGGATCTGTCGCATTATGGTGACGTGGGGCATCATGGCGGCTGCGACGGCGTTTGTAACCACACCGATCCAGTTCTACGTGGTGCGTTTTTTGTTGGGAGTTGCCGAAGCCGGGTTTTTCCCTGGTGTTATCGTCTATCTGACTCACTGGTTCCCGGCTAAAGATCGTGCGCGTGCGATCTCGTATTTCTTAGTTGCGTCACCCATTGCGATGATTATCGGCCCAGCGGTCTCACAGTTGTTCATTGACATCGGTCGAACGTATGTTGTCGACGGTGTGGCCATGACAAACCCAGATCTGCTGGGACTCAAGGGTTGGCAGTGGATCTACATTTTTTGGGGCATTCCAGCCGTTATTGCAGGTCTGGTAGTGTTGGTTTACTTGACGGATCGACCCCGTCAAGCCAAGTGGCTTACTCCAGCCGAGAGCGAGGCTCTTGAAAATGAGTTGGAGCGCGAGCGAAGTTTGAGGGCGAGCGCGGCACATCATTCTATTTTTGCAGCGTTCACTAGCCCGCGTGTCTTGTTGTTATCGTTGGCCTACTTCGGCATCGTGACGGCCAACTATGGCATCGAGTTCTTCTTGCCGAGTATTCTCAAGCAGTGGTACAATCTTGAGCCCTCTCGAGTGGCGATGCTAGTGATGATTCCATCGCTGTTGGTCATACCTGGTCAGCTGTTTATCGGTTGGAGTTCTGATCGTTTCAACGAACGTCGCTGGCATTCAGTGTTGCCGGTTGTCATCGGCGCAAGCCTGCTGGTTGCGTCGACTTTAACGCAGGGCAATATCTACTTGACGATCTTCTGTTTTACGATCGCAGCGGCAGGCATGAAGTCGTACATGCCAGCTTTCTGGGCTTTGCCGAGTTTGTTCCTCACTTCGACTGCGGCTGCTGGTAGTGTTGGAATGATCAACTCCATCGGAAACTTGGGCGGCTTCATTGGCCCAACGGTGATGGGCTGGGTCGACAAGAACTTGGGTTCGTACACCTACGGTTTGTTCTTTCTGAGTCTGACCAGCATCTTGTCCGCAGCGCTCATTGCGGTGTTGCCACTGCGTCAGCCTCCCGAGCACGTGGTAGATCCAGGTGACCAAGCGAAAGATCCCGAACCGAAAGATCCCGAAGCGCGGCGTTGAGGTCCGCGCACTAGCGTGATGGTTGGCAATGCGATTGGCGGCACTGAATGCTGGTTTAACACCCAGCGCCGCATGGCGTAGACGAATAGCAGCGGACAGGTTGAGAGGCTAGGACCTACCAATCGCCTTGAGGTACTTCGCCAGCTCTCGTTTCACGCGTGGTGCGAGCAGCACGAGTCCCAGCATGTTGGGAAATACAAGAGCTAGAATCATCGCATCGGAGAAATCGATAACTGCTTTCAAGCTAGCACCGGAGCCAATTACCACGAACGCACAAAACAGCAGCTTGTAAGTCAGGTCAGCACCTTTTCCGCGGCCGAACAGGTATTTCCAGGACTGCAAACCGTAATAGGACCAGGAGATCATCGTGGAGAAAGCGAACAGGATGATCGCGACGGTGAGCACGTAACTGAAGTTTGGCAGCACGCTATCGAACGCTCTCGAAGTCAAATCGACTCCGCCCACTCGGCCAACTGTACCGTCCAGCAACTGAACGCTTCCATCGACGACCTTGCCGTATTCGAACTGAGCTTGATCGTTGTTGAACAGCACGATCACAATGGCGGTCATGGTGCAGATTACCACAGTATCGATGAAAGGTTCCAGCAGCGCCACAATTCCTTCTGATGCAGGGTAACGAGTGCGTACGGCTGAGTGCGCGATGGCTGCTGAACCAGCTCCGGCTTCGTTCGAGAAGGCCGCGCGCTGAAAACCGACGATCAGCACTCCAACCATGCTGCCGACCGCAGCCGTCGGTGAAAAGGCTCCCACGAAGATTTCATAAAAGGCTGCGGGTACGTGGCTGATATTCGCGGCGATGATGATCAGTGCAGCACCGACATAGAGCAGGGCCATCAATGGCACGATCTTTTCCGTGACCACTGCGATGCGCTTGATCCCGCCAATGATTACCATCGCCACCAGTACGGCCATCAGCAAACCGATCAGTGCCCCAGATGATTTGGCCAGCATGGTGGCATCGGGTGCGGCGGCATTGATTCCGAACAGGGCTTGCACCTGAGCCGCAACTTGGTTGGCTTGGAACATGTTTCCACCGCCAAACGAAGCCCCTACGCACAGCACGGCGAAAATCACGCCGAGAACGGCTCCAACTTGACCAAAACCAAGTTCACTAAAGCCCTTGCGCAGGTAGTACATTGGACCGCCGTGCACGGTTCCATCTTTATCGAGATCTCGATACGTTACTCCCAACGTGCACTCGACGAACTTCGTCGACATGCCGAGAAATCCGCAGACGATCATCCAGAAAGTCGCCCCAGGTCCGCCGATAGCTATCGCTACTGCCACCCCAGCGATATTTCCCAAACCAACAGTCCCCGACACAGCGGTGGCTAGTGCTTGGAAGTGCGAAACTTCGCCTGTCTCACCTTCATCGCGAGCGGTCCCTACGATATCACCGTCAGCGACCAGCCCATCAGGCTTGACGGGTTGCGTCCCTGCCTTTTCAATGTCGTCGAATTTGCCACTGACGACCTGCGTTGCCAAGCGCAGTAGGCGAATGTTGGGGAACGCAAATAGAATCGTAAAGTAGAGCGCGCCGCACACCAAAAGCAACACCACG
This sequence comes from Pirellulaceae bacterium, assembly GCA_041742175.1. Lineage (GTDB taxonomy): Bacteria > Planctomycetota > Planctomycetia > Pirellulales > Pirellulaceae > Aureliella. Next base: position 27,721 of record JBGSJB010000189.1, on the reverse strand, counting down.
AAGGGAACCGGCTTGATCGGTCCAATTGCTGGTGTCGAGTAAGTGACGATCGATATGAACCATTCTGCAGCAGGTTTTATCGCGTCATCGATTCGCTTATCCAAGCCAACCGTTTCGGTTGGCACCGGAGTTTTGTCAGTACTCTCCTCAATTGTCGCATCAACAGTCTTTGCCGAGCTGTCCTCAAGCGCCTCTGCGGCGGGCAATGCCGGACCGTTCTCCTGGGGCCCCATCCCCCGACTACTCTTTGCGGGCTGGCTGCTGAAGAGAAAAAATAATGCCAAAAAACCTAGCCGCGCAAGGCGACCATTCAACTTAGACGACGTCACTAGTTTTGATTCCCAAGTTTGGCCACAGATGATGGAAAGCGGGGTTGATGGGGTTACAGTACAGTAGCTGACACGAGCCGCCATTGAAAGTAGCTCAATCACTTGTTCTCGAGTTTGCGCCGAGTTGGACGTCCCTTGTCAGACTGACGCGTTCTTTATGTGCAGAATTTTAGGAGAGCCTGTCCCTCGCGGCGACAGCGTTGACGGCGATGGCGTACCCAAAGGGATGGCGCAAGTGATTATGTCGTTATCGCAGTTGGGCACTATTCAGCTTTCCAGCAGCCGTATACTTTGAGAATTTTCCTCAGCCGCTCGCGCATCGAGCACGCAGTTCACTGACGAACGGCTGAACAGCAACCGGAAGGAGCACGGCGAACGCATGACTGAGCGTCGCGCCGTTCTATCAGTTAATCGCCCTCCTCAAAAGGTTCCTTTGACACTGGCAGACGTTGTCGGCGAAGTGGCCGCTCTCCCTGCGCTTCGATCTGCAATCGATTCTCTGGCGGCTGAACGACGCGTCACGATTGAATCCGTTTGGCCGACGGCGACCGCGCCGATTGCGGCGGGTTGGTATCGAGCCGACCAGCGACCGCTGCTGATTTTGGTCGCTCAGATTGCTGAGTCCGAATCGTTGGCGGCGGAGCTGGGCGAGTTGCTAGGCGCACGTGTCGATGTGTTCCCTCCAGGCAGCGAAGAATCCGAACTCGAGTCGCTGCAGCATCAAGAGACCGCCCAGCGGCTGCATGTGCTCAGTTGGCTTTACAACTATTCTGTCGCGGAGCGCGCGGCAGATAATGCTGGCAGCAAGCGCTCCAAGGAAGCGCCATCGCATCCCGCGCCGCCGATTATCGTGACGACGATGCAAGCTTTGCTGCACAGTGTGCCGAGCCCCAATTCGTTGGAAGGCGACAAGCGGACCTTGGCAGCCGGTCGTCAAATCGACGTCGATGATCTGCGAGCTTGGTTGGTGAAAGCGGGCTATCACGCGACCAGTTCCGTGCAATTGCCTGGCGAGTTTGCTGTGCGTGGCGGAATCATGGATATCTACCCGCCCGATGAACCGATGCCGGTACGCATCGAGTTGTTCGGCGACGAAGTCGAATCGCTGCGGACGTTTGATATCACTTCGCAGCGGAGTATCGAACAGCGCAAGGAACTTCAGTTGCTGGCCGTTCAGGGTTCGGTGGCACAAGATGGATCGCTGCTGGATTATCTAACCGAGCGTACAGTCGTTTTCGTGCATGAGCAGCGCAGCATAAATGTTGCAACAGACGCATTCCTGCATCGCGTGCCCTTCCCAGAACGATTTCCTGCACCGGAGAAAGCTTGGAAGCGGATCGGTGAGTTTCCGATTGTGTACACTTCGCAGTTGTCTGAAGAAGGTTACCTCGGACAGCTGGTGCGATTGCCGCTGGGAACTGTAGAGCGAATTGGCGGAGACTTGGAACGACTGGCGAGTGACATTGACCAGCACAGCATCGACCAACACCGTGCGGCGCGCAATGTGATCGTGGTCGCGATGAACGAAGGAGAACGCGATCGGCTGCGCGAGTTGCTAGCGGTTTCGCAAGCGACTAAAGAAGATCGACTTGAGATCGTCATCAGTCAACTGCAGAACGGTTTCGAGCTGCTACCGAATGGGCCGCTGCTGCTGACGGCAGGTCAGTTGCTGCGACGATCGCATGTGCGGCGCGCGACAAAGCGGACGAAGAGTCGACCGATCGACAGCTTTCTCGATTTGCGCGAAGGCGACCTGGTGGTTCATTTGTCGCACGGAATCGGTGTCTATCGCGGTACGAAGCTCCTGGAGAAACATGGTCAGCAGTTCGAGCATCTCGAGCTGGAGTTCGATGGTGGCACGAAGATTTTTGTACCCAGTTCAAAGATCGAGTTGGTGCAGCGTTATGTGGGTGGCACGAAGAGTCGCCCGAAGCTGGCGAAGATCGGTGGGCTGACTTGGTCGAAGCAAAAAAAGGCGGCTCAGGAAGCGGTCAAGGACATGGCGGTCGAGCTGCTGGAGTTGCAGGCGCTGCGCGGAAGTCAGCCAGGAATCGCTTTTGCGCACGATAGTATTTGGCAAAATCAGTTCGATGCATCGTTTTCGTATGTTGAAACGCCGGATCAGTTGACGGCGATTGCGACGGTCAAGAATGACATGACCAGCCCGCGGCCCATGGATCGGTTGATCTGTGGTGACGTGGGTTTTGGTAAGACCGAAGTGGCAATGCGAGCCGCTTTCAAAGCGATCGATAGCGGTTATCAAGTTGCTGTGCTGGTGCCGACAACGGTTTTGGCTGAACAGCATTACAAGACGTTTCGCCAGAGAATGGCCGAGTTCCCATTCGATATCGCCAAGCTCAGCCGCTTTGTACCGCCGCGCAATCAGCGTGAGACGATCAATGGCATTCACACTGGCAAAGTGGATTTGGTGGTCGGCACGCATCGCATCGCGTCGAAAACTCTAAAGTTCTACAACCTCGGTTTGCTAATCATCGACGAAGAGCAGCGGTTCGGGGTTGAAATCAAGGAGCGTTTGAAGCAGATGCGATCCAACGTCGATGTGTTGACCCTGTCTGCGACACCGATTCCGCGAACGTTGCACATGTCGTTGGTCGGCGTGCGCGACATTTCGAATCTGGAAACGCCGCCGGAAGATCGTTTGAGTGTCGAGACGCGTTTGGTCCGCTTTGATGACAACATCATTCGCAACGCGATCTTGCGTGAACTCAATCGCGGTGGACAGATTTACTTTGTCCATAATCGGGTGCAGGACATCGAGGAGGTTGCGGCGAGAATCAAACGCATCTGCCCTGAAGCGAGTATCGTGATCGGTCACGGTCAGATGGAAGAAGGTGCGCTTGAGCAAGTGATGATCGACTTCATCGAGCATCGTTACGATATCTTGCTGGCGACGACGATCATTGAAAGCGGTTTGGATATCCCGAATGCCAACACGATCTTCATCGACGAAGCGAATCGTTACGGTTTGTCGGAATTGCATCAATTGCGTGGTCGCGTCGGTCGTTACAAGCATCAAGCGTATTGCTACTTGTTGGTCGATCGTCACAAGCATTTGTCGCCGGACGCCGCGCGGCGGTTGCATGCGATCGAAGAGTACAGCCAGATTGGCGCGGGCTTTGGGATCGCCATGCGCGACTTGGAGATTCGCGGTGCGGGCAATTTGTTGGGGACTCAGCAAAGCGGGCATATCGCTGCGGTCGGCTACGAATTATATTGTCAGATGTTGGGCGCAGCGGTTCGCGAACTGACGCACCAGCCACCGAAGCTGGCCGTGGACGTCGAAATCGATTTGCCGGTGAAGGCTTACCTGCCAAACGATTATGTGCCTGAACTGCGTCAGCGGATTGATATCTACCGGCGGCTGAGTCGGATCACGGACATCAGCGAACTGGACGACATGAAAGCGGAATTGGCGGATCGCTTTGGAAAATTACCGCGACCAGTGAAAGCGCTGCTGGAGGTTGCAGAGTTGAAGATCGATGCATCGATCTGGTTTGTGAAGACGATGCAAACGGAAGACAACTACATCGTGCTGACGTATGCGAACAAACAGCGTATCGAACACTTGGCTAAGATGCACGATCGCCGCTTGCGAGTTGTCGACGCGACCAAAGCGTACTGGGTCACTCAGCCGAAGGGCGGAAAGGTCGATTGGATGCGCGAAGCTAAAGAGCTGTTCAGGTCGAGCTGAGGGGGCTCCCTGGGCTGGCATTATTTTTGCAACTGGGCTCTCCCGGGTAGTTCCGTTTGTAAACGCAATCAATGGGTATAGGGAGACTCCTATGTTTCCGTCAACCGTGGATCGTGTATCGTCCCACACCGCAGATCACGTGAATGAGTGCATTCGGCAGCAGACAGAACACAACATTGAGTGCTGTCGTCGCGCAGGGCGAGTTGCCATCGATCGACGGTTGGAGGAGCTGGACGAAGAGTGGGACATTGAACGCACGCTGGAAGCGAACGCAGCGACCGTTTCGCTTGTCGGCTTATTGCTGGGGGCGACCGTGGACCGACGGTGGTATGCGTTTCCGGCTGTGGTCTCGGGGTTCTTGTTGATGCACTCGTTGCAAGGTTGGTGCCCACCCTTGCCGATTTTTCGACGTCTGGGTGTGCGAACCGCCAACGAGATCGATTACGAGCGCTACGCGCTGAAGGCGTTGAGAGGCGATTTCGGATTGGTGCAGCCACAGTCCTCTTCGCAACGGGCGCTGCAAGCGGTTGAGAAATAGTGGGCGAAACGTGGGAACGCGGGGGCTTGAGGACGAATGCGGCACGGCAGGCGATTGCTTACGAGGCTGGCTTCATTTAGGCTGGAAGTGTAACCCGGTGATGGCAGCCACTGTGCGAGGAAGTATTCGCGCACAACGATTCGCGAACATGATTCGCAAAAGCTGCTTTCACTCCCGCCAATTCGCTCTCCAATGAGGCCGCTTATGGACCCACGACTTGAACAAGACCTGCTGTTGTCGCGTCGACAGTTTTTCGGGAGCTCCGGAATTCGGCTCGGCGGTGTCGCGCTAGCTGGTCTGGCTGCGCAGTCTGGGTTGATCGCTAGCGGGAATCGAGCTACAGCGGCTGAGCAGGTGATGCACCGCGCTCTCGAGGGCTTGCCGCATTTCGCGCCGAAAGCCAAGTCGATCATCTATCTGCACATGAACGGTGGTCCTTCGCAGATCGATATGTGGGACTATAAACCGGTCCTTAATGATTACTTCGATAAGGATTTGCCGGATTCAATTCGCATTGGGCAGCGGATCACGACGATGACGAGCGGTCAGAAGCGGTTGCCGGTCGCGTCGAGCAAATTCAAGTTCAAGCAGTACGGTGAGTGCGGTCGGTGGGTCAGTGAGTTGCTGCCTCATACGGCTCAGTTGGTCGATGAGCTCGCAGTGGTGAAGACGGTTCACACGAATGCGATCAATCATGATCCGGCTTGTACGTTCGTGATGACGGGCAGCGAGATTCCTGGCAAGGCGAGTTTAGGAAGTTGGCTGGCGTATGGTTTGGGGAGCGAGAGCAACGACTTGCCGGCTTTCATTGTGCTAACGCCCAGTTGGTCGGCGAGTGCGGCGGCTCAAGCGCTGTTCACCCGAATGTGGAGCAGCGGTTTCTTGCCGACGCGATTCAATGGAGTTGCGTTGCGTAGCGGTGGCGATCCGGTGCTTTACTTGCCGAATCCGCCTGGCGTGACTCGCGACGACCGCCGCGCGATGCTCGATTCGTTAGCCAGTTTGAATCAACATCGCTTCAATCAGTTGGGCGACCCTGAAATTCAAACTCGGATCGCGCAATACGAGATGGCTTTCCGGATGCAGAAGAGTGTGCCCGAGTTGACGGACTGGCGCGACGAGAGTGAAGCGACGCTGGAGATGTATGGTCCGGCGGTGAAAGAACCGGGCACGTTCGCGGCGAGTGCGCTGTTGGCGCGACGGTTGGTGGAACGCGGCGTGCGGGTTGTGCAGTTGTTGCATCGCGGTTGGGATCAGCATGGCAACATTGCGGGCGATTTACCGGCGCAGTGCGGCGACGTTGATCAACCCACGGCGGCTTTGATTCGTGATTTAAAGCAACGCGGTTTGCTGGATTCGACTTTGATTGTGTGGGGCGGCGAGTTCGGAAGGACTGTTTATTGCCAAGGTGGTTTGACGCGCGAGAATTACGGCCGCGATCATCACCCACGGTGCTTTACGATGTGGATGGCTGGCGGTGGCATTCGCGGCGGCGTGTCAGTCGGCGAGACTGATGACTTTAGTTACAACATCGCTGAGCGACCTGTGCATATCAACGATTTCAACGCGACCATTTTGCATTGCTTGGGGATCGCGCATGAAAAGTTCACTTTCCAATCGCAGGGCTTGGATCAAAGATTGACCGGAGTTGAACCTGCTTCACCGGTAATGGAGTTGTTGGCTTAGTGGGCGGACTGCGGCGCTGGGGTGAGTTGCTCGCAGACTCAGTCGCTACAGTCCGGGGGCTGGGTTGTGAGTTTAGGTCGGGTGGCTTAAGCTCTTCAGCATGAAAATCGAACAACTTTCCGCTGTTGAACTGGGTCGCAAAATCGCTTCGCGCGAGCTTTCTAGCCGCGAAGTGACTGAGCATTTTTTGTCTCGCGCTGCGGTGGCTGACAAAGCTGTGAATGCGTTCACGCATATCGCGTCCGAAGCGGCAGTTGCTGAAGCTGAGGAGGTCGAGCGTCGGATTGCTGACGGGACTTTGGTGGGTCCGTTGGCGGGCGTGCCGGTGGCGATTAAAGACGTCTTGTGTACGGTGGGTTCGCCGACGACCTGCGGTTCACGGATGCTACAGAACTTCAAAGCTCCGTATGTGGCTACGGCGGTGAAGAAGTTGCTTGACGGCGGCTTGGTGATGCTTGGCAAGACGAACATGGACGAGTTCGCGATGGGAGGCAGCACGGAGACTAGTGTCTTCGGGTTGACTCGAAATCCCTGGTCGCTGGAGCGAACGCCGGGTGGATCGAGCGGCGGGGCGGCTGCGGCTTTGGCGGGCGGGATGATTCCGCTGTCGATCGGTTCGGACACGGGCGGTTCGGTGCGTCAGCCGGCAGCGTTCTGTGGCGTCTGCGGGTTGAAGCCCACGTATGGTCGGGTGAGCCGGTTTGGGTTGGTGGCGTTTGCGAGCAGTTTGGATCAGGTCGGACCACTGGCTCATCACGTCGAAGATTTGGCGGCTTGCATGGAGTTGTTGGCCGGCTATGATCCGCTGGACAGTACTTCGCTAAAGGCGGAAGTGCCGCAATACACGCAATCGTTGAACCGGCCGCTGAAGGGTCTGAAGGTTGGAGTGATTCGCGAGCACGTGGAGCACGAAGCGCTTGATAGTCAGATTCGGGATGCGGTTCTAGCTAGTCAGAGGATGCTTGAGAGTCTTGGAGCGTCGATTGTTGAGGTGCATTTGCCGCACACCGCTTATTCGGTGGCCACTTATTATTTGGTTGCACCGAGCGAGGCCAGCAGCAATCTGTCGCGTTATGACGGAGTGCATTATGGCTACCGCGCAATGGGCGATGCAAAATCGGGCGATGCAAAATCGGAATCGCCGCTGGACGCTATGATTGCCCGCAGCCGCAGTGAAGGGTTTGGGCCAGAGGTCAAACGCCGAATCATGCTGGGTACGTTTGCGCTTAGCGCCGGTTACTACGACGCGTATTACAAGAAAGCGTTGCAGGTCCGGCGGATGATTGCGGACGACTATGCGAAAGCGTTTGCGGAAGTCGACGTGTTGCTCGGTCCAGTCACGCCGACGCCGGCCTTTAAGATTGGCGAGAAAACAGGTGATCCGGTGCAGATGTACTTGGGTGACTTGTTTACCGTAGGGGCGAACTTAGCGGGCATACCGGCGCTTTCGATTCCTGCTGGATTTACGGTGGACGGTCTGCCGCTCGCGATTCAGTTAGAAGGTCCGGCACTGGGCGAAGCGAAGTTGCTTAACGTAGCTTTCCAGCTTCAGCAGGCCGGTTTGTTCACTCCACAGTTGTCCGAGCTCGGTGCGAGTATTTGATGCATGGGAGGTATGCGTTTCAGGTATCTCGTCAGTCAATTCGGGCACTAGTAGAATATGTTCAGCTAAACAACAACTCCGAACCTATTGAATATTTCTTAGAGGACAAAGCGAATGAGTGTTCTTGTTACCAAGCCTGCACCTAATTTCAAAGCTCAAGCTGTGATGGAAGACGGTTCATTCAAGGAAATTAGCTTGAGCGATTATCAGGGCAAGTACGTTGTCCTGTTCTTCTATCCGCTAGATTTTACCTTCGTTTGTCCGACTGAGATTATCGCTTTTTCGGATCGAGCTGCGGAGTTCTCGAAGTTGGGTGTGCAACTGATCGGTGTGAGCGTTGATAGCCACTTTTCGCACCTTGCATGGCGCAATACACCGCGCGATCAAGGCGGTTTGGGCAATATCGATTATCCGCTGGTAGCGGATTTGAGCAAGCAAATTTCGCGAGACTATGATGTGCTGATCGGAGACACGGTTGCTCTGCGTGGATTGTTCTTGATCGATCAGAAGGGTGTCGTTCGCCATCAAACGGTGAACGATTTACCGCTGGGCCGCAGCGTGGATGAAGCGTTGCGTTTGGTTCAAGCGCTGCAGTTTTTTGAGAAGAACGGCGAAGTTTGCCCAGCGAACTGGAAAGAAGGGGCTCGCACGATCAAGCCGACGGTAAATGACAGTAAGTCATTTTTCCGCGCTGAGTATGCATCGTAATCTAGCTGTTGCGACGTTTGAGCACGAGTCACTCCGCTGTGACTCGTGCTTTCCGAATTCGGTCGCAAGCTTAAAACGGCAGTGGCACACACACTGCGTAAAGCGCCTAAACGCTCGACACATTTTGCCCCGGCATATGCCACTGCCTGTTGATCCAGTTACGGTGATGTGTCCAACCACCGTAGAGTTCAGCAAAAACACGAATCGCTCGCTCTTTGCACTACCGTTTGAACCTGAAAGTAGTATCGCCCGAACCGAGTACATACCTTTGGGCGAACGTGCGCCAATTACGAGCCTGTTTTTCAGTAATCTCCGAAATGAGCGAACGGAAACTGCACCTTTCGGGACGGGATTTTAGTTGCCCCTGAAGCGGTTTAATGGCTAGCCGACTCGCTTTGATTCAGCGAGAAGAGCTCATTGGTGACAACTTCGCCGGTGCAGTCATCGGAATGGCGAACGAACCAAGGCACTTTTACAAGGCACACACTGCTCTATGATTCGCGCGCAAGTCTGATGAGCGGAGAGTCTGGGCGGATGCGGTTGCGTGAGCTATAACAGAGGGTCGTTGTGCAGCAGATCCTGCTTCACAACGGCACTTCGGCGAGCGATGATTTGGCAGTTGGCCGCATACAGGTACTCGCTTCCATCGCTTGCGCTCTCGACTGGCAAACGCCGATCTATGCAACCAATTGATCCAACGATTGAACGTCAGCGACTTCGACGTCGAACGTTCGCAATTATCTCTCATCCGGATGCGGGCAAGACAACGCTAACTGAAAAGCTGTTGCTCTTCGGCGGTTCGATTGAGATCGCCGGCGCGGTGCGTGGGCGCAAGGCTCAGAAATCTGCGACGTCGGATTGGATGGAGTTGGAGAAGCAGCGCGGGATCTCGGTCAGTTCAACGGTACTGACGTTTGAGTTCGATGGTTGCCAAGTCAATCTGCTCGACACGCCTGGTCACCATGACTTTAGTGAAGATACGTACCGAACGTTGATGGCTGCGGACGCGGCGGTGATGGTCATCGATTTGGCGAAAGGTGTCGAAGCACAGACTGAGAAACTTTTTCGCGTATGTGCGCTGCGCAAGATTCCGGTGCTGACATTTGTAAACAAAGTCGATCGCACTGGCCTGTCGCCGCTGCAAGTGCTTGACGACATCGAACGCAAGTTTTCGATTGAAGCGGTTCCTCAAACGTGGCCGATTGGCACGGGCGCGGATTTTTGCGGGTTCGTCGATCTGCTTGACGAGCAGGTGCATCTGTTTCAGCAGCGTGATAGTGCGCGGCGAATCCAATCGACGAAGTTGACTTGGGCTGAGTTCGCTGAGGAGCACGCGTCGATTGCGCCGATTCAGACAGGAGCAACGGCGCATATGCGTTCTTTCAACACCGAGACGCTTGTTAAATCGGTGCACGAAGAGATTGAACTGGTGCAGATGGCGGGTGCGACCCTTGAGTACGAACGTTTTTTGCGTGGCGAGCAGACTCCAGTTTACTTTGGTAGCGCGCTGACAAACTTCGGGGTGGAACACTTCCTCCGCGGCTTTTTGCGATTGTGTCCGCCGCCCGCAGATCGGCTGAGCAATCTTGGTCCGGTTCCAGCAAGTCGCCCAGACTTTGCTGGGTTTATCTTTAAGATTCAAGCGAACTTGGATCCGCGGCATCGCGATCGCGTTGCCTTTGTTCGCGTATGTGCTGGGAGGTTTGAACGCGACATGGAAGTCACGGTCGCGCGCAGTGGCAAGAAGATTCGAGTGCCAAGGGCGCTACGAATTTTTGGGCAGGATCGTCAAACGATGGAAGAGGCGTTTCCGGGCGACATCATAGGTGTGATTTGCCCTGGTGAGTTTCAACTGGGTGATACGCTATGCCAAGGAACTCCGATACATTACGAAGCTCTTCCACAATTTTCGCCTGAGTTTTTCGCGGTGCTGGATTGCCCCGATACCTCGCGACGGAAACAATTTGATCGCGGGCTATCGCAGTTGGTGGAAGAGGGCGCGATTCAGGTCTTCCATGACGCGCGCTCGACGCGGCGCGAGATGATTTTGGCAGCAGTTGGTGAGTTGCAGTTTGACGTGGTTCGCTTCCGATTGGAAAGCGAATACAACACGCCGACGACGCTGAGCCTGAGACCGTTTAAGCTTGCGCGGTGGATCAATGTCACCACCGATCAGTTGGGAACTTTGAAGTTGCCCTATGCGGCGAAGTTGGTGAAGGATCAATACGGCCATTGTGCGGTTTTGCTGCAATCCGAATGGGATGTGCAGCACGTCGAACGCGAGAACCCCAAGGTTCGCTTCGATGCCATTCGAGTTTCGAGTTTCGAGCAAGCGATTGCGGAGCGGTCGGTCGAAACTGCGGTCTAGCCCTGCTCGCGGGCGCGTTACGGGCGGCATCACCCGTGCGAGCCTAAACAAGCTACGGCTTGCAATACGACAGCGCCAGCAACGCGTAACCACAAACTAGGTTTGGGTCGCCTTCCATCCAACGAGCGTTCTCGTTAATCCAGCTTCCGTCGGCGAGTTGCCGTTCAGCGAGTTCTTGGCGAAGCTCTTTTTTCCAGTCGTGCTTCGTCCCACTGGCGTCCTCAAACGTGTCTGTGCCGAACGCGCTGAGTGCTTTCGCCATCGTGTGGTAATAGTAGTACAAGCCTTGCAGTCCGACGCCTGGATTCGATTCGAGGTCATAGTTCTTGCGAAGGAAATCGACCGCCGCTTTGACTCGCGGATCATCCGCATCGACCCCTGCATAGATCATGCTCTTCAGTCCAGCGTAGGTCATCGAACCATAACTTCGCAAGCCACCATTCTCTTCGTTTCCAGCTTTGCTTTCGCCACCACCAGCAACTGTATAAAAGAACCCGCCGTCGTTGATCTTGGCTGCGAAAGGTGAGTTGTTGGTCGCAGACTCTAGGTTCTGGCAACGCGAAACAAATAGTAGTGCTTTCTGAATCGCTTCGTCTTCGGGGCCATTCCCGAGCGACTTGAGAGTGTCGATCATGAAACTGGTATTCGACAAGTCAGGGCGAGACGAGGATCCGTAACCAGCGCCGCCATAAAACAGATCGCTCTTGTCCTTGCCTTCTCCTTCGTCCCACTGGATACCTTTGATGAACGCCTCCGCCTTCTTAATCAACGTGTCGTATTTGCCTTCCTGGTTGATACTTGCAAAGGCTGCTACCGCCAGACACGTATCGTAATTGCGGTGTTTGGATTCAGGTTTGTAGATTCCACCGTCCGCTTGAACGTTTGCCTCGAGGTAGTTGAGCGCTTTAGCAATCGTTGGGTCGTTGGCTGTTGCGCCCACAGAAACGAGAGCGCTCACGACGAGTCCCGTCGGTCCTACCCCAGCCGCAGCCGAGAACGAACCATCGTCGGCTTGCCCACGCACTTTCAGATACTCAACAGCGCGATCGACCATGGTGCGATATTGAACTGTGGGGTCGCTGATGTTTGCAAGCGCTTCGTCAGCAGCTGCCAGTCTCGCTGTAACGAACATTCCGAGAGAACAGATCAAGAACTTCGAGAGGCTTTGCATTGCTATTCTCACACTCACTTTGAACATTAAAGGACCGTCGACAGGACCGTTCGTCACTCGCCAACGAAATCCCGCTTGAATTCTACCCAACCAAATCGACGGACATATCCAAATCGGTCAGCGCACAGCGACAACGAGTTGATAAATCCAGACTGCAAAGCGGTTGCACATTCAGTGCCAACCTCAATTTTAGCCACCGCAGCCAGTGGCGACTGCAAAAACGATTGTCTGGCCACTCATTTTTAAACCCGAGGTAACTGTCGCTAGTGGTGCGATGCACTCGCTTGCGATGAATTGCTGACCATCGGTGCAGAATTTTCTGCCACACTCGTTCGACTTTTTGTGGACGAATCGTCGCATTCGGACTGCACGGATTGCCGAGTTGATTTCAGTGGCTATTATTTTACGTGTGGAGAGTGAGCCGGAGTTGGCGTTTGAAAGTGGCGAGTTTGTGCTACGAGATAAGTGGCACCTTACAATGCAATCCCGGCGATTCAGTATTTCGAAACCGACAATGCGTCGAGCGGTATCGCTGCTCGTCTTAGTTGCTGTTTGCGCCGCGGCGGTCCCAAGTCCGCTGGGCGTTATCTACCGCGAAGTCAAAGATATTTCCGAGCCGTTTCCGTGTCAGCATTGCAGTTGTGGTTGCAAGAACGCCGAGCAATGCTGGATAAACTGCTGCTGCCTTACTCCGGCTCAAAAGATCGCCTGGGCGAAAGAACACGGGGTCACTCCGCCTTGGTACGCTGCACAGGTGGAACAGACGAAAGCAAAGACGGCTGCGGCAGCTTGCGAAAAATGCGCAACCGTTCGCACGACAACTTGTGCGTATTGCGCTTCAACTGAGATGCCTCAGTCCGCATGTTGCGCGGTGAAGGGAAAAGACTGTCGTGAAAGTTCGTCGCAGCATGAGTCGGCTGAGGCAGAGCAGGCAGATCGTGAACCAACGATTGTGCTTTCCATAATGGCGCTGAGATGCAAAGGCGCCGCGAACTTGTACACGCATTTGCCGTGGGCCATTGTTCAGCCGATTCTCAACGAGCCTTGGACTATCGAAGTTCTTGGTCGCTGTTCACCACCGCTGGCAATTAAGCCGGCTCGAGTATTTCTAGTTCCCGATATTCCACCGCCGCGGATGTTCGCTTAGTCAGCGGTGTTTTTGCGTGCGCTCGTTTCGGCGATGCCGCCCACCTAGGCACACGCATCTTTTTCAGCTTGGTTTGAGACGGTTTGCGCATGCGCGCTTACTCGGTGTTTCAAGGCTCGCTCTCCACAAGTGCGATACCCGTCGCTGTGGTAAGCGCGCTATCGCCGACCGTTCGAGCCGACGCCAATTCAAACAATCCGCCAGCGAGTTCATGGTGCATAAATGCGACTGAACTGTCGTTTAGCAATCTATTTTGCTGTCACGAAACAAATCACTCCTTCCCCATCAATCAAAAACTATGAGATACGAACTGAATAAAACTCGACGCACGTCGATGCATAGGCTGCAGGCCGCCTTCACGCTAGTTGTAATCGCCATCATTGCGATCTTAGTTGGTTTGCTGTTACCAGCTGTCCAAGCGGCTCGCGAAGCCGCGCGGCGGATGTCGTGCAGCAACAACTTGAAGCAGATCGGATTGGCGACGCATAACTACGAGTCCGCTCATCGCAAAATTCCATCCAACTATTCGAACGGGCGCAGCAACAGCGGAAACTTCTCAGTACACGCGCAATTGTTGCCGTTCATGGAACAGGCGAGTCTGCAGAATCTGCTCGACTTCGCCAAGCCGATGCAGGTTGGTTGCTGCCCCGGCACGCTGACTCCTGCTTTCGTTGTTCCAGCTAGGACACCGATGCCGTTCTTGCGTTGTCCCAGCGACGACGGTCCTGATTTGTACGACATTAGAACTCTGAGTGGATCGGGGCCTATCGAGCAGTACGCAGGCAACAACTATCACATCAATGGCGGCACCGCACTCGGTACGCTTTACGATTCGCGATTGCCGACCGACGGTGTTTCGTGGACGAACTCTTCCGTTCGCTTTGCTGACATCACGGATGGCCTGAGCAATACGGCTGGGTACTCAGAGTCGTTGCGAGGTTTTGCGATTCAAACAGCAACCGCACCGACGAACAGCCGCGAACGGCGTCGAACCTATATCAACGTTGCGTGCGCTTGGAAGTCATCGACTGTGCCGCCGGCGCAGGCAGGATTGGCAAACAATTATCAAACGCCTGCTGATCCCAACTTGTTTGAAGCGATGACAGTTGCAATCAGTCGCGGCTGGGCAGGACAGCGCGGCGCGGGTTGGATTCATGGTCGTGAGTATTACGACACTTACAACCACTATCACTCACCGAACAGCGATATTCCGGACATGGGCACGTGCGGTTACGGCGTCTTCGGAGCTCGCAGCAATCACACCGGCGGCGTACAACTTCTGCGGTGCGATGGCGGTGTGCAATTCGTCAGCGAGACGGTGGACTTAGCCACATGGCGCGCGCTGGGAACTCGCAGCGGCGGCGAAGTCCTTGGCGAGTTTTAAATCGCGTCTGCCGGAACGCATTTGCGTCCAGTTATTAGGATGCACTCGTACTCGTAATCGTACTCGTAATCGTAATCGTAATCGTAATCAACTCGACTCAATGCGACTCGACTGCACCGGGCGAGTACGAGTACGAGCATGAGCATGAGTACGAAAAAGTTGATAGTTCGCTAATTCTATTTTGAAACAAGGAAACGCTGAAATGAAAACGTTTGTACTTATAACATCACTAGTGGCTCTAACGCTTCGACCTTCGCTCGCAGCGGCTCATGATACTTGGGTCGAAACGGCGTCGTTGTCGACTCGCACCGGCGAGTACGTTTACGTCGACTTGCGACTGGGCAATCACGGCAACGGGCATCGCGATTTCAAGCTGGCGAGCAAGATTACTTTGGCGCCATGTCAGTTGTCGGTCACGACGCCCAGCGGAGACACGGAAGACTTGAAATCCAAGCTCATCGATACCGGCAGCGCTGAAAAGGAGGGTTACTGGACGAGTCGTTATGTCGCCAAACAATCCGGTGTGTATGAAGTGTTACACATTTTAGATACGTTGCACGGCACGACGCGCGCGATCAAAAGCAGCAAGACCTACTTGGTTGCTTTGGACGCGAATGCACGAGCGAAGTTTACTGGGCAGGAGAATGTCAAAGCGCATGGTCTGGGGCTGGAGATGCTGCTGGAGACACCGGTCGCTCAGTTAGCCGCTGGTCAACCGATTCGGTTGCGTTTGTTGAGATCAAGCAAACCGCTGGGCGATACCGTAGTGTCCTTTATCCCACGTGGCGCTGTGTTAAGTGAAGGATTTGATGCTACTTTTGAACGTCGCACCGATAGCGACGGCCGAGTTGAATTTGTTCCGCAGGAAGGCAATCTGGTGCTTGCCGTGGCGCACCATGTCGCCGACGATGAGCGGGGCGAGGGCTACGACAAGACGCATTACGGTGCGACACTAGTTTTGCCCGTTCCGCAACAGCAACTTGGAAAGTAAGCTCTTCCACTGAACGATCGATCAATGCGAATGCGTGATCGTTCTTGCTATTCCATCAACACTTAGACTGAGATTGAAGTCTGTGATGTCTTTTGTTCATCGCTGTTTTGCCGCCCGTTGCGGCTGCTTGGCCAGCGTTTCTTGGCGCTGGCGCGAGTGCCGCGAAGGCTGAACAGATTCCTCTAATGTGATTTGGCAAGCCAGTTGAATTGGCGGGATGCGGCCACAGGGCGGTTTCGATGCGGCATAGGAACATAAAACCGATGGAGAAGGTCGAGTTGAGTTTGTTCCACAGTCCTGCCGGTGCCCCAATTGCCTTCGCTTACCAAGTAGCTCGCCTGATTTGATGGCTGCTGTAATCAAATTTCGCCCAGTTAAGTGACCCGTCTCCTAACCAATACGAGCATCAATGACTCGCGTCCAGTGCTATGGCTAGGCAGGTCGTGCTGTAACTGTCGAAGGGGTTACACGCATTGTTCCGACACGGCAACCTAGGAACTATCCCTAATTCTTGAGTTCGGCGGTCTCCATTTACCGTCCAAAACGTAGGCTCAAAGAAACGGTTCTTTGCTTTATGAATTCGGGGTGCTCCTGTGGATCTAAGTGTATTCGATCGTTTGGAATCTAATATCCGAGGCTATATCCGCTCCTTCCCAACTGTTTTCGAGACAGCCTCCGGTAGTTGGTTGACCGATACCCAAGGCCGCCGCTATCTGGACTTCTTCGCGGGTGCTGGCACGCTCAATTACGGACACAACCACCCCTGCGTCAAAGCAGCGCTCATCGATTATCTGTCGCACGATGGGATAATGCACGGATTGGACATGGGGACAAAAGCCAAGCAAGATTTGCTTCTGGCTTTTGATGAAGTGATCTTGAAGCCGCGGGATTTGGATTTCAAGGTTCAGTTCACGGGACCCACCGGTGCAAACTGCGTCGAAGCAGCGATTAAGTTGGCACGTAAAGTAAAGCAGCGTTCGCACATCGTCGCTTTTACCAACGCCTATCACGGCCACTCGCTGGGCGCGCTGGCACTTACCGGAAACCAGTACTATCATGACGTTTGCTATGGTGCACGAAGCAACGTGACGCATCTTCCCTTCGATGGCTACCTCGGCGAATTGGACACGGCGACGGTCCTAGAAAAAATGTTGGCAGATCCCAGCAGCGGTTTGCCTTTGCCGGCTGCAGTCATCCTGGAAACAGTGCAAGGTGAGGGTGGGATCAACGTAGCCTCAAACCGCTGGCTGCAGCGCATCGAACAGATCTGCCGTAACAAAGACATCCTGTTAATCGTGGATGACATTCAGGTCGGCAATGGTCGCACAGGTACCTTCTTTTCGTTCGAGCCAGCGGGAATCAAGCCAGATTTAGTTTGCTTGTCCAAAGCGATCGGCGGAGGTTTGCCGATGTCCTTGCTCTTGATTCAAAGGGAAGTCGATCTGTGGAAGCCAGGTCAGCACACCGGTACTTTTCGCGGAAACAACTTGGCCTTCGTCGCTTGCCGTGCACTGCTGGACTTGTGGCGGGACAATCAACTAACGACGCATGTAAAAGCGCTGAGTGAGTTAGTCGAATCGCAGCTGCAGCAGTGGAAACTTGAGTTCCCCGGCTACATTACCGCCATTCGCGGGCGAGGTCTGGTGTGGGGTATCGATACCGGTGAAATCAACATCGCAACAGAGGTCTGTAAGGAGGCTTTCGAACGCGGTTTGGTTATTGAGACCTCGGGAGCACATGATCAAGTCGTCAAGCTGCTACCGCCACTGACATCCGATCAGCAAGAGATCACGCATGGACTGGATATCTTGCATCAGTCGTTCGGGGCTATCGTGAATCAGCGAAGTCGCTCTCAAGCAGTCATCGCGCCGCTTGCTCAAAATGCATGGCAGAAGAGTGCCGTAAACAGTTTAAGCAGTTTTTAAAACCCCACGGAAATCGTATTTAGTTAGCCGCAAATGCAATTTTACACCGACGAAGTTGATCGTAACTCTTCCTCCTCGACAGCGTTTGAAAACATCGAATGCCATGATACTTTTTTAAGCCGCTTTGAAGAGCAAGTGGACCGGACGCCCGAGGCGATTGCGGTCCTCTTCGAAGGTCAAGCGACAACCTATTACGATCTGAACGCGCAGGCCAATCAACTGGCCTACTACTTCGTCCAACGCGGTTTCGAACGTGAAGATCGGATTGGAATCTGCCTTGACCGATCTGCGGATGCGATCATCGCGATGTTAGGGATCTTAAAGTCTGGCTGTGCATTTGTGCCACTGGACCCCGAGTTCCCTGCCGAACGCTTGGCATACATCGTCGATCACGCGAAAATTCGCTTCATTCTGTGTGACGAAAACTATCGCTCGCTGTTTGATGGGAACATTGATGAGGCGACGGAGATTGCCAACCCTACCTCCACTGAATTGTGGAGTGGACCTTCGAACGATCTAGCACTACCTGTCAAACCGCAGTCGCTCGCCTACGTGATGTATACTTCGGGTTCAACCGGAAAACCTAAAGGCGTGCAAATCGAACATGGAAGCCTGCTGACTTACTGCGTGGCCGATGTCGCGATCTATCAGCTAACGCCTCAAGATAGAACGCTTCAGTTTTCGACCTTGAATTTTGATGTCGCCATCGAAGAAATCTATCCGCCACTGCTTGTCGGCAGCACAGTTGTTGTTCGTCCCCGCACGCGTTCAAGTGCCGCCATCGAGTTGTCTGACTTGATCGAATCAAACTCTATCACCGCGTTGCACATCGCGACCGCTTATTGGAACGAGTGGATCGACTTGATGCTCGCAGCGCAAGTTCGTGTACCGAGTTCATTGCGATTAGCAATTGTCACCGGCGAAAAGATTTCCGTCGAACACTATCGTCGCTGGAACAGTCTTTGCGACCAGTCGTTGCTATGGTGCAACGCCTACGGACCGACCGAGACAACCGTCACTTGCACTGTCTTCATTCCGCCCGAGGGCTGGGACCAGCCGCAAATGCCGATTGGCAAACCGCTGCTGGGCTACGATGCATATATTCTCAACGAACAGCTTGTTCCCGTCGCGGACGGAGAGACCGGACACTTGTTTATTGGTGGGCCAGCGCTTGCTCGCGGTTACTTAGATCGTCCCGACCTTACTGAGAAAGCGTTCATCAACGTTCAGCTTCCAGGGGAAACTAGCCACCGCCGACTGTATCGCACCGGCGATCTCGCGCGTTGGTTGCCCTCTGGCGATATTGAATTTTCTGGTCGAGTCGACCATCAGATGAAGATCGGCTCCTACCGGATCGAGCCGGGTGAAATCGAGTCGGTGATTCATCAGAACGAGGAAATTCGCGAGTCGTTGGTGATCTGCGATGAAGTATCGGGTCAGAAGTATCTCGTCGCCTACGTCGTACCTCAAAACGAGCGACCGACAGCTACAGCGATCGCGAACTTCTTGCGTGCACGCTTGCCAGCCTACATGGTCCCAGCTCGCTATGTTTTTCTTGACAGCATGCCCAAGACCATCAACGGCAAAATCGATCGTGCTGCGTTACCTCCGGCTTCGACCGCTGAAGTCGCACACGTCGGCGTCGCACAACAAGCTTCATCAGAACTAGAAATCGAACTTGCCGGCATCTTTGAGAAAGTGCTAAACGTATCCAAAGTGGGTGTGAATGATGACTTCTTCCTGTTAGGTGGAAGCTCTCTTTTGGTAACTCGCGTCATTGCTCAGATCGCCAGTAAGCTCTCCTTCGCGATGCCTGTTCGCGACTTTTTTGCAAATCCTACCATCGCGACCTTAGCTCGACATATTGAGCGCACGTCATCCGGTGAAAGTCCGGCCGCAGATATCGACCTCTCTTGCCAGCATCTTCGCTCGCAACTCCCTCTCATACAACCACTGGATGTCATGAGCCACGCTTGCCGACTGCACGCGATACATTATCGACCCAATCATGCAACCAGTGATGGAAATGTAACGCAGCGCAAACAGCATGCGGTCGTGCTTGTACCCTCGCTGGGGCACGAATACGCTCGCGCACATCGAAACCTCCAGCAATTAGCGGTACATTTGGCCAAACTAGGTTATGACACCGTCCGCTTTGATTTCGCAGGTACTGGAAACTCCGACGGCGAACATGAGCGACTATCGGTTGCTCAATTTCAAAATGATATCCGGTCAGTGATTGCTGCGACGCGCGCGCAGCTTGGTGTGGACAAGGTCTCGGTCTTGGGTGTCCGATTGGGAGCGACCATGGCGATCCACGCACGACTTGAGAACCTTGAAGCTTTGATTGGTTGGGATCCCGTTGTCGCTGGCGGTCCCTACTACTGCATGCTGCAGCGTTTTCATCAGCTGGAGTTGACCAGTTTGACCAAGTACCTCGCGGTTCGCACGTCGTTGCCAACGGAACTACTCGGGTACAGTTGGCCCGAACAATTGGTGCAAGAAGTAAGTCAATTGGAGCTTAGTCGCAGCAGCGTCGAAGCTTTCACCGCTTTATCTAGCGGCGCTAAATCGAATTGGATCTTGTCGAGCCGAGGTGATGATTCAGCAGATTTGCGCAGCGTTCTTCAGGGCGAATGGAGTTTCCGTGACCTTGAAGATGAGATTCTGTGGAACGAGCCCGCATTCACCAACGCTGCTTTCGCCTCTCCTCACATGTATCGATGCGTATCCGAGTTGCTCACGGGAATGGAGAACTGAGATGGAAAAAACCATTGTCTTCGGCAAATATGAAAACTTGGTTGGCACCTATTGCGGTCCTAGCTCGGAGTCTCCGGCGCCACTAGCGGTTCTGATGCTGACGCCAGGGATGCTGCATCATGTCGGCCCCATGCGTTTGCACGTACAACTCGCGCGTCGTTTAGCGAACTACGGAATTCCTTCTCTGCGCTATGATCTTTCGGGGATTGGGGAAAGTTTAGCTGTGGGTTCAGGAGGAAGTTCCCTGCAACGTGCAACACGCGAGGCTATTGCAGCGATGGACTGGATGCAGCAGGAGTGCGATATCGAAAAGTTCGTACTCTTTGGGCTGTGCTCGGGTGCTGATGACGCGTTGGCAATTGCTCAATACGATCAACGTGTCGTCGGTTTATCCATGATGGATGGTCTTGGATATCGTACGAAACAGTTCTATCTCCACTGGATTCTGAAGAAGCAGCTTCCCAAAATGTTGAGAGCTTCCAAGTGGTTTGCTCTCTTGCGGGGGCTCATCCAAGTCAAACAGTGCAGTTCGCAATCGATGCCCATTGGACAGGACATTCGGGAATTTCCGCAGCGCGCTGAAGCAGAAAGACAGCTAAGGTACCTTCTGCAGCGCGGTATTCAATTGCAACTGATTTACACCGGTGGCGTTGTTGATTACTACAGTTATGAAAATCAGTTCACCGACATGTTTCCTAGCTTGAGTGGCCATATCAACATCCACAAACGATACTTCCCAAGGATGGATCACTTGGCGACCCTATCGGAAGATCGTGAAGTTATGCTCGGCGAACTTCAGCGATGGATGTGCAACCTTAGCGACCACGTTGTCAAGGAGCCCGTGAACGAGTTCGTATAGGTCAGTGGCTCTCCAACCTATTTCTTGGCAATCTCGGAAGATCGCTCCAATCTGCTTGAAAGTGCAAAAAAAGTCGGAGCCCAAAGTCCAACAAAGATTCCAAAACGTTCCGCATGCGCTTTCGATTCAGCCGCTTCTCCTCCAGTCAAAAACCATATGGCTATCGAGCCAACAATGGACAAAAATCCGAGTACGAAACAAAGCGTCGACAGGTTCTTGAAGAGCGAGGAATTCATTGTTTTGACTTGTGGTAGTGCTTTGTTCCAATTGGAATTTAGGATTGGGGAGGTAGGATTTTAGGGTATACGCTTTTGAGTTTGCATCGTGCGTCGTCGAGTCGCATTTGCCAATCAACTGTTCGTTGTTGCGTGCTTACGTCTGTAGCCCATGTTGCCGTTTCGCGCTGTAGTGTTTCGATGTCACCGATGCGCCGATTCGCTACACACTGACGAGTCATGCTGCTCAGTTCGTTTTCAGCGATGTTTAGCCAGCTGCCATGTTTGGGTGTGTAATGGAATTCGATTCGGCTGGCCAGTGTGAACGCTCGCTCGGGTTCAAACGCCTCGTAGAACGCTCCCTTCGTGTGCGTGTTCAGATTATCGCAAACGACGATGACCTTCTCTCTGTCGGCATATCGTCCTTCGAGCAGTTCGGCCATAACTTCAGCAAAATCAATCTTGGTCTTGGTGGGGCGAATGACCACGCTTCGCCAGCCTGCCAGTGGCTCGGCAAGCATGAACACATTAGCTACTCCGGCACGTTCGTACTCGTAGTCGACACGTCGCGCATGCGACTTCGTAGCGGGAATCGGAGTTTTGACTTCCTTGACTAACTGCACCGGTTGTTCGTCCATACAAAGCACCGGAATTGCAGCGTTATAGGGCTTTTCGTAGACGTTTAGGACGTCTTCCATGTTGGCCACAAACTCTGCGTCGCACTCCGGCGGGATTACCCAGTACTGAATCTTTCGCTTGGTCATGCCATTTTTTTTAGCGTTCGCATGACCGTTTGTGGACTTACCGTTTCTGCGATTTCCAATTCAACGACTTTGCGAGCGAGTAACCTGAGTGTCCAATTCGCGTAGCCCTCCGGCGGATTGCCAAGCCGAGTAGCAATCACTTTAGCTTCCTGTTTGCCGTCTAGCAATTTAGCACGAGGTGGATTCTCAGGACGCCTTCCTTCAAGGGTTTCCCGAAAGCCCCGCTCAACGAATCGCTGGCGAACATTCTCAACCGTTTTGGTTCGGCATCGATAAGCAGCGGCAATCTGCTTATCAGTCCACTTTGGCCCGTTTACATCGGCCTGCAGAAGCATGTTAGCGCGTTGCACCTTCTGGCTCGATCCAGCTAACTTGGCAACGACGTTTTCAAGTTCCTTACGCTCCTGATCGTCCAATCGAACGATATACTTCTTCTCCATAGCACACCTCCATGTTGCCAAGAGAATCGCAGTTTTGGCGAAATTAGGGAACCCTAAAATTCAATTGGAACGGAGCAGTAGTAGGTTAGTTAGAGATCAATCCGTCAACTGTAACAGAACTCAGCCCCAAGTTGCATAGCACATTACCAAGCTTTACTTCCTCAAGGCAAACGAAGATCCAATCCTTGATTTCGTCGATGCGAACACGATTCTGAGCATTATTAGTGTTCTCGCAACGCTAAGACGATGTTGCGCGAAACGACCATTTCAGCGTGTCTTCTGACTTGGACAGCGAAAACGTCCGACTTCGAAACCTCGCTGGGCAACGTGTTTCGTCTTCCTGCCACTCGTTCGTGCCCGCCACAATCTAAAGGAAGATGGCTTTAGTTCACGACGCATGAGTGCAATGACTTCGCCAGGAGTTAAGCCGAATTGCGTTCCAATCACGTCAAAGCTCGTTCTATCCTCCCAGGCCATTTGAATGATGCGGTCAATATCCGATAATGAAAAACTTTCATTGACGAATGGTTTCATGACATCTCCTGACTTGCGGCGGACCTGAACTTTGGTTCAACCGCCATTTCCAAAAAGTATTAACGACTGCTTCTTAAGATGGCTCATAAGAAACCCCACCTACCAGAGAAGATTTGCGATTTCTGTCAGCGACCGTTTGGATGGCGAAAGAAGTGGGAAAAGGTCTGGGAGCAGGTTCGATTCTGTAGCGACCGTTGCCGGAATGGGGCCAAAAACAAACACCCTCAGCCTAAACAGTGACGAACCACTACGGCGCAAATCACAGCCACCTTAGAATTGAAGACTTCGCGCTAAGCAGATCGTCGCTTTGGCGACCGCAGACCGCGCACTGCATTGGGCTCGAATGAATCTTTCAGCGACGGCTGACGAGGTTGATGCGGGGCGAGCAAATTCTTTTCCGAAAGGTAGTTTAAAACGAGCTTCGTTAGAGCCTCTCGGCAACGTGACGCATCTTGGTCCTCTTCCATCCACGCTCGCAGTTCGATGCGTTGGCTCTGCTGGCTGACACACACCAGCGTTGCTTGCGGAGCGGGACTCAACAGTAGATCTGGCTGCTCGACTAACAACTGCTGCAACATGCGACACATGTCGGCAGGGCGTTCGTCACGCGTCACGGCAACTTCGATCGCGACCGCCTTCAGTCGGCCAGCGCCCATCCAGTTGACAACATCATGACTTACAAAATTCTTATTCGGGATGATGACTTCCCGGCCTTCTTCGTCCGATAGCACCGTCGTCCGTAGCTTCTGCGCCGCAATACGACCGGTAATGTTACCGACAGTGACCAAATCGCCGAGCCGCGCGGGCTTCTCGAACAAGACGACCAAACCGCCAAGCAGATTGCGCACGATGTCTTGCATGGCGAACCCCAACCCAATGGTCAAGCCGACCGCAAGCCACTGGATCGTCTCCCAGCGCAAGCCAACCAATCGGCAAGCGATGAAACAGCCCGCACCAAACAGCAAACAACGTCCGAGCACCAGCGACAAATGCTCCATCGCCTCGTCAAAGTTAACTCGTTGAAGCACCAGCGCATCAAAGATACCAGGCAAGAGTTTGGCCAGTTGAAAGGCGACAAACAACGTCGCTGCAGCGAGCACTAAATGCAACAGCGTGATCGGAGTTGTCTCGACTTGAGTTCGGCTGACCTTCTGACCGCTCGCGTCAAGAAACGATTGAGCAACGGTGTCTTGCACATTCCACAGCACTGGATTTCCCATGCGTACATTTGGGAAAATGTCGATCCAGAGCCACACGGCGCAAGCGATCGCGCCAAGTATCAGTCCACACTGACTGAGAAATGCGATCTGATGTTTGAGTTCGAGCGAATGTTCGGCCAAGCTTCCTGAAACGCGGGCTGGCTGTGACTCGTCATGCTCATCCGCAGAACTCTCGTCATAAGTACCAGTCAACGCGTGCCAAGCGCGAGACGCAAGAATCTTTACAGCGGACCAGAGCGTTGCCCCGACGAGAATCGCAACGAACATGATCCCAGCTCGCTTGATGATTTCTGTCGCTGTGAATCCATACCCCAGAGCCGACAACGTCATCATCGCCAGTGGAAATCCGACTCCCAGGAAATAGAACACGAATCGGATGCGATAGAGCACACTTCCACCGAATTTTTCAATCAGCGGTTCGAGAAAGCCGCCAGTTGGCTTGAGAGAAAGGTGAGCGGTCCAGGCGACAAGCATAAGTGATGCAATGAAACCCAAGCGAGCAACCGATCCGCTCCAATTCCCGTGGTCGATGTGTTCCGCAAGGGTGATTATGTATGCCGACAAGACAAGTCCAGATCCAATCACTGACAGATAAACCGAAGCACGCCGGCGACGAGGAAGATCGATCTTCAAGTGCCGCTCAACAAACCCATTGGTTCGGAGCAATTGCCGCGGGACTTCCACGATCAGCGCCACGAAACTGGCTGCGAACAAGCCACTGGCCACGTGCAAAGTCGATTCGGTGACAAAACCGGTACTAAGCCAACGCGCGATCAGATATAGAATACTTGGAAAGGCAAAGGCGACGAGCGGCGTGAGCAAACTGGCGATACATTTCCGAGTGCTCGCTGTCGTCTCTCGCATCTTTGTTCGCTTGCCGACCAACCAAGACTTCGCAAGGAAGCGACTTAAGAAGATGACTAGCGTTATTCCCAGCAACGTCCATCCGCTGGTTGGGTTGCTGAACCATTTTTGGCTGAGCGAGAATCCAAAGGCCTCGCTGCGGCGCGCGTCAAACAGCGATTGCAGTCCGCTTCGAAACTTTTGCGCGTCCGCAACACCAAGAGGCTCGGTACTGCGTATCCAAGTCACATGGCGATTGATAAGTTGACGATAATCGTCCGTCAATTTTTCGAACGCCGTAGAAGCAGAATCTAGTTCACCGAGCTTTTGACGATAGTCGTTGTAGCCTTGCGTCAGCGATTGAAGCCATCCGCTCCGCTCGCGAAGCAAAGCTTGAACCTGCGGCGCAAGCGTTGTGTACTCGAGGTTATTCGAGCGGTAACCTGCTGCCGCAAGGATCTCGGAAGTTTGGCGCGCAACGTCGCTGCCATCGTAAACGATCATTTCATTTTCAAGCTGCTTCTGGCGTGAACGCTGTAGCTCTTCATTCACGCGATGCTCCACGGCACCGTCGACTTGCCAATCTTCAAGTTGGCTTTTCTTGTGACTGAGCAGCAATCCGATGGTGGGCGTCAGTCCGAATTGTCGCAGCTTGGATCCGACTTCTTCATAATCTCGTATAGCAGAATCCAGCTTGAAGTTGGCGTTACCAACTTGAACTGAGAATGCGTTGATCTTCACAGCAAGTTCGGCCCATTGCTCGGCTAGCTTAGCATTCGTATTCGCCAGCTCAGAGAGTATCGGGGAACTTGTGGAAGCTCTCGATCGATAATCATCTGCCGAACGACGCGCGGAATCGATTCGCATTGGTTCGTAGGTCAACAGATAAATGGAAGTCGCATTCAACCCCCTAGACGATTGGCTCCACTGTGACGATGGGTACGCGTTTGCATCAGCGTAACGAGGCCCCATTGGGTTCGAGCTCAAGTTGCTCGTGACGAACGGCGGCGGCACAGCACCTGATGAATAGACTGGATAGAGATTCCCGTCCTGCGAATAGCACAATGAACCGCAAAGAAAAACTAGGCCGACGACTGCGAACAGTAGCGTGAGATTGCGATGATGGGACATCTTTGGCTACTGCCTGAAAAGTAGGAAAACGTTACAAATCGAGCAACTGCCTAAAAGTGACTCTGTCTCCAGCGCTGCATGCCGGGAGTTACACGATTTTTGAGAATGAATCCAGCCCGATCGTGCCTTGCGTCACGCTAGGCAGGCTGAACTTGAAATCTTTGGAATTGCTATTTGTCGTACAACTTCTATCCATTTTGAGCCTGAGGCGCTACTAGCCGATTTGAAGAACTAAATATGCTGGGCTAGCTAGCGCCTCAGGCTCATGAAGGTTAGGCTCGCGGTGGAACGGAAGTCGCGTCAACGAAATTTTTTCAGGCGGAGCCCTGGCTCTGTATGAGATCTCTCGGCGACGGAAGAAGCCCCCCATGTGGTGCTGGGGTTAGTCTGAATACTGACTGGAGTAGGGATTACGAAATTGTGAGGCTTTGAAAAGTGCGTTAGGAGGGGAGCTGGCTTTGGCGTATAATGAGGAGCCCTGCAAAGTGGCTTCGGGCTGCTTCCCGCCTTGAATTCGATTCCTCCCGCCTGTTGAACGCTATGTTTTTTACTTCCCAAAACCTGGGTTCGTTCGTGGTGGCTTGCGTGTTGATCACAAGGTCTCTTGTGTGCAGT
The DNA here is from genome assembly GCA_041742175.1 of Pirellulaceae bacterium. Classification (GTDB taxonomy): domain Bacteria; phylum Planctomycetota; class Planctomycetia; order Pirellulales; family Pirellulaceae; genus Aureliella. Next base: position 778 of record JBGSJB010000189.1, on the reverse strand, counting down.
TCGTTCTCGAACGCACAAGAGGTGGCGAGCGACTTGAATGCGGAGTTGGCCCGTCAGACGCTTACACAATATTGCAGCGATTGCCATTCGGGCAAAGAAGCCGATGGTGGCGTGCGGCTGGAGTTTTTGACTGCGGCCGAGGGGGAGCTGGAGGAGAATATTGAGCTGGTCGACAAGGTCATTCTGGTTCTGAAAGAGCAGCAGATGCCGCCGGCGGATGCTGAGCAGCCTGAGGTGGCGGATCGTGTGAAAACGATCGAATGGATCGAACAACGGCTGCGCGAGTTTGACTGCGGTGCGGTGAGTCGACCGGGACGCGTGACGATGCGGCGGCTGAATAAGACTGAGTACAACAACACGATTCGCGACTTGACGGGTCTGGATTTGAAGCTGGCCGATGATTTTCCGTCGGACGACGTGGGGAACGGCTTTGACAATATCGGAGATGTGTTGTCGTTGCCGCCGATTTTGATGGAGAAGTATCTCGGGGCCGCGAATCAGGTTGCTGTCGAAGTGGTCAAGAATCCGGAAGCGCTCGAGCGAGTGTTTCCGAAACAACCGAGCGATCCGAACAACCTTGAAGAAGTGGTCGAAGTTGCCAAAGCGAATGCGAACTCGTTTGCGATGCGCGCGTTCCGTCGACCATTGGAATCGGATGAGTCCGAGCGTTTGTTTAACTTGATGCGGACGGCTTGGGAAGCGAATGCGTCGAAGGAAGAGATTCTGCAAGCGACGATCACGGTGGTGTTGGCATCGCCTCATTTTCTGTATCGCGTTG
>JBGSJB010000188.1:0-1607 GCA_041742175.1 Pirellulaceae bacterium | reverse complement strand
CGACGAACTTCTTGCAGGCGTTCAACGAGCGAATCGCAAATCGCCAGATTCAGTTCATAAGCTCGCGAACGTGAACTGTGTATTGTATCGAGATAGATGACCTCGGTGGTACCGAGTTCTACGCCGCGCGGAGCGCGAACTTCAATCTTCTTCGTTGTGGCTTCAATGTCTTTAGCAGTTGGCCAATTCGCTAGATCAACTTGACCAAGAAACGTCGGCTCGGGACCAACCTTTTGCAATGCGTGATGAATCACCTGTGGATTTCGCGCCAGTTCAATGATCGTTTCTTGCGCGGCTTTCATGTCGGTCTGGCTTTGAAATCGACCCAACCGCATCACCGCGCCGTTGGCTTCGTCGCGAACCATTAGACCTTGCGAAGCGACCCAGACATCTTTCTTCAGCCACGTGACGTAACAGAATCCTAAGATCCCGAACAGCATGGCGGTACCGATCCAAAGCCAACTCCATTTGATCGAAGTCGAGAAGAACTGAATGGCTGGGTTGCTTGACGATCTAGCTTCTGGCATGGCGACGATCCGGGCAGTTAATCAAACCGAGCGTTGAACTTGGAAGAGTCCGCACGGAGTCTCTCCGAGCTGCGTCACTCCACATTTGGCCTCTCCGCGCTGGGCCTCAATGGCTTCGAAATTGGCGGAACACTTGGCCTTCATGGAAAAGTAGCACGCAATAATTAGTCATGCTGGCGGGAGCCCCGCGCTGGGCGGGCAAAAAGCGAGATCGTAATAAGCTGTATCGATCGTAGCAAAGAAAACAATTAGACTTCGCACGCTTCAACGCTGCTGGTCCAATCGCGAAGAAACGAGAGCACGAATCGATGGCCGATCGCGGAACAAAGGGTGAAGGTGCTATGCGGTCGCAAAATATTTGGGTTTGAAAGTGTTCTTTAATTCAGTGCGATTCTTGCGAAACCAACTGGTCACCAGCGCTAAAGTCTCCGGGCGCGCGACGAATTGCGAACCGACGTGATTATCTTGGTCTAACCAACGCTGCACGATGCGATGCGCTCGCTGCGATTCAGCCGCTGTGCGTGGGGCTGCGATCGCGCCTTCGAGCTGTCCGCGACGAATCAAATACCAAACATTCTGTTCGTCCACACCCTCTACCGAATAAACGAACGTGTAAACACTCTTGGCTTTGGCGATGTCCTCAGCGCGACGGCTGAGCCACTCGATCGCTCGCATGTCTTCACGCAGCACTGCAGCCTGCTCAAATTGGCGTGTCCGCGCTGCGCGCAACATCTGCTGCTCAACTGTTGAGATCGGTTCATCATTCTTGCCAGCGAGAAACATCCGAGCGGCCTTTACTTGCGATTCGTAAGTCTTGCGTGAACAACCGCGAATGCATGGCCCTAAACAGCTACGAATCTCATGGCGAATGCAGCCGGGACGCATTTCAATGTCGAACAGTTGCAATTGCTCAGTGAACCCAAGCGGCGTCGAGCTGCTGCAATCGCGCAGTTGGAACAACCGGTTCAACACTTCGACTGCCCGGTTCGCTCGCGCTGCACCTTGCAATGGACCGATCCATGCGATCGCTTTGGGATCTTCACTGCGCGCGGTGTACAGTTGCTCCGCCGGTCCACGACC
>JBGSJB010000187.1:0-17734 GCA_041742175.1 Pirellulaceae bacterium | reverse complement strand
ATGTCGACCGGAACTGAAACTCCTCCCAAACCCGCTAACTTTGCGTTCGGCGTGCTCGAAACCAAAGGTTGGACGCCCGCAATTGTGGCGCTCGACGCGATGGAAAAAGCCGCCTCGATTCGAGTATGGCAAGTTGAACTGAATGACATGCTCGGCACTTGCGTGAAGATTGTCGGCTCAGTCGATTCAGTTACCGCAGCGATTGCGGCTGGCCGATTGGTCGCTGACCAAATGCAAGGCTCACCCGCTTCTTCGACGGTTATCCCGCGCATGAGCGCTGGCGGTTTCCAAGGTATCGACAGCAAGGTTGAATACAATCCGCTGATTCAACAGAACGTCGTCAAACAGCTTTCTGACAACCCTTTTGAAATGAATGACAAGGCTAACAACGTGAGTTCAGAACCTGTACAAGCTCTTGGTTTCATCGAGACCCAAGGTTTCACCGCTGTCTTCGAAGCGATCGACACCGCCTGCAAAGCGGCTCAAGTTGATGTCGTGGGCAAAGAGAAACTCGGCGGTGGCTATGTGACGATCGTAATCCGCGGCGACGTGGCCGCCGTGCGCGCTGCCGTTGACGCCGCGAAACCAAAGGTCGAAGGCCTCGGCAAGTTGATCGCCGCTCACGTAATCGCGCGACCAAGCCAATCCGTGATGGCTCTTCTGCCGAAGTAACCTGCAGACGCCGCAATTGCCCTACAGCCTCCAAACCCAATTGCGATTTTGTCCGAGCGGATCGTCGATTTCAGGCGGTTCGTCGGGCGTTTGCTTCGTGTTCGACAGCAGGCTGAATCCCCAGACGGTCGCACTGCTGCCATCTTCGCTCACTCGATAACCGAACGGCTTGCCACCGATCGGCTCCAGTTCCGCAGCATTCACGCCCAGCTTCGCAACCGCTGCAATCACTTCAGAAATTTCAGCCGGCAACTTTCCAGTATTGCTGCGATACAACTGAATCGCCACCGCAAGCATCGCCAAGCGACGCTCCATTTCTCGGTTCGCGACAACGGCAGCGCGAGCCGTAATCGGAATCAGAGCGGTGGGTGCTAATGCGTCAGTCGAGCCGCGACTCCCGAATCCTAAGTCTTCAATTTCACCTTGCACTTGTTTACCGACGCGAAAAAAACCGTGGGGGTCATCCAGCGGAGCAGCCTCCAAGCGATCCAGTAGTTCGAGCGTCGCAAGGCGAACAGTTGGCGATCCGAAAGCGAAGTACGTCAATCCTTGCTTTGTCGCGAGTGAATCGAGCGCTGTCTGCAGCATTCCACGCTCGCCTTGAACTGCCAACTTGAATCGCTCGTTCAGCGGTTCGAAGGAGCGAAGCATTTCGATCGTCTGCACCAATTGCACTTCGTTCAATGCGCGTTGCTCGACGGCTGTCTTGACGACGTCGAGGGCGGCCATCTCAGCCGATCCACTAACCGACATCGACATCATCGACGGTTCGCCTTCCAGCACATTCGGTATGGTGAGCAGGCTGCGCGCAACTTCAACTGCGGCAGCCGGCGCGTTGTAACGTAGCGCGGCCAAAGCTTCGAAGTGCAAGAGCCTCACGGCGAATTGAATCCCATCGTGCGCTTCACTGCTACCCTTGCCCTGCTCTTCGAATTGCATCGGAAAGAATACTGCCCGACCTTTCACAGCTAACTTGCGCAATCGGTCACGAACAGCCTTAGTGTCGCCGAGAAACTTGCGCGCATCCGTGTCCATTTCCCAAACTTCACCGCGCGGCGGGATACGGTTCGCTTCACCTTCCATTGTTCCAACAATAGGTAGCGTGGACGATGCGATACGCAAGTCAGGCTCTGATAGCTCGGTGAACAACGCTCGCCACTCAGATGTTAACGCGTCGTCGGTTCGCTCCTCGTGAAGTTGTTTCACCCTCGCCGCATCGACGGCCTTCCCAGCAGCCGCCAACTCAGCAAGTTTCGCTTTCAGCGCGCTCTGTTGCGACCGCACATGCAACACGCGCCAACCGACCATCCCAACCGCCAATAACACCATGATCGCGCAGCCACTTAGTACCAGCCGTAGCCACCTGCTGCCCGAACTCGATCGACTGCTAACAACTGTTTCCGCCGTTGCCATAAATGCTCACTCCACACGAAGTTGATCTCGAAAACGCGATTACTTGCCACGCAACATGTCCCGAAGGGCATCGCGAATGGGTCGCTGGCCGGGTTCTGGTGTAGATAGCTCGGTTGCAGGCGACTCTTTAGCTGCCTCTCTAGCCGCGCGGCGCCGTTCCCTTAGCTCCTGGATCAGATCCGTCGCCGCAGAAATAGCTTGATCAGCATCGCCGCCAGCCAAACCTTCGAGCGCGCCCAAAACCGCCGCGGTGCCGGGAGCGTCTTCCGAAAGTTGTCCGCGAATCAAGCCAATCAACTCAGCCGAATCGCCTCGCATCACGTTCCACTCAACGACAGGTTCATGCAACGTGCCGCCGATCGGCACGTTGATCTTGGGCACCCCCAACTGCCTCACCGAATCGCGTCGCGCGAGCTGCTCGACCGGAACGGGTACGCCCAGCACCAGCGCTAACCTCTGGTCCGATAAACCGACTGAACCAGCCGACTCAAGTTGCAACCGCGGATCGATTTGTGGCAATCCAACTTGCAATCCCGAGTGAGTCACCTGAGAATCTCGCAATCCGACTGCGATCTGCGATCCATCTACGAAGACAAACTCATGCTGCGGTTCGCGACCACGCAACTTGGCGATGAAATCAAGCACGTTCACAATAGCAGGATCGTTCGGTCCGCTGCGCACAGTATGCAAAGTCAACGTAGCATCGCCCGTCGACTGAATCGGATCGTCAAGCGGCACTTCGATCGCGTCGATGTCGAGCGATACTCGGCCATCGAACCAAGCTGACTCAGCCAGTAGCGGTACCGCGTGCCCCAACCCAAGATCGATCAACTCCGGCGTCAACTCGACCTCCTTCAGCACCCGCGCCGGCGCGATCTTTAAACGCGATGGCCCATCAGCCGCGAGATATTGCACATCCAAATCGAAAGCCGGAATCACCACCAGTTGTTCCGTATCACGCGAAACCTTGGCAGATGCCTCGATCACCACGACTTGTACATCGAATCGCAATTTGCCAGACGATCGCAAATCACTCTCGGATTCGCCCGAATCCCCCGCCGCCTTCGTCTTCCCCTCAATGGCTTTGATGAACCGCGTCAGGTTCGTTGAATCTTCCAACAACCTCACATCAGCTGTAGGTCGCACTATTTCGATTCGACCAACTCGACGACCACCGATCAGGTAACCGAAAAGACCACGATTGGTCCGAATCTCATCGACAGAAATCAACGAAGTCCCATCCGACTGCGTAACTTCAATGCCGGTGAACTTCAGCGGACTGAACCAGCGCAGCCGAACACTCTCGACGCTCAAGGCAAAGTCATCGGCCGCTAGTCGATTGACGAGCGGTTGGTAGATCCACTTGGTGCCAAGGACGGTTGGCAAGACGAGCAAGCCGATGAGCAGCAGCAGAAAGCCACCAAGCACCCCGATCGCAACTTTTTTGACTCGTCGGCTCAAGATGCTTCACCTCAATCACACGCTAGACATTTTTCTTCTTGCGAGTTTCTTCAATTAGACCCAATGCATAGAGCTTGCCTTTTCCCGCGCCAGGACAAACTTCGCAAGTCGATTCCCAATCCGATTCGCTGCGAAGATTGGAATTCCAAAATGGCCAAGTACGACATTGAATCGGTCGACCAGCATATGCTAAACACTTGCGAGTTTCAGGATCCAGCAATATGCAGTCACCATAAGAATATTCTACTAGACTAAATCGTGGCCCAACGCGGCGAATAAATCGATCTCGGAAAGTTTCTAAATCCATCTCCATAGCTTTCGCCAAATCAACAATCTCCGTTTCATCAACCCACACGTATCCCGGCGCTCCGCTGCAGCAATCGCCACATTGCGTGCAGGTAAATCGCAAACCGTCTTTATACCAGGGCTGTTTCATGGTCGAAGTTCTTATTTCTCTGTATCAGCATTTTCATCGTTACCCGTGATGCAACGCAGGGCATTCAACACCGCTTGCACATCCGCGGTCGTCGCATTGTGGCCAAGACTTAATCGCAACGTTCCGCCTGCTGACGTGCCAGTAAAGTTATGAACCAGCGCCGCGCAATGCAATCCAGCTCGCGTCTCAATGCCAAAATTCGCATCGAGCACACTCGCCAAATCATGACTATCCCAGCCGTCGACGATCACACTGACCACGGGAATCATCGTTTCGCTTTCCTCAGCGCCAACCAATGTGACACCTGGCATCGCACGCAATCCGCTCAGCAGTTCACGCAAAAGTGCTCGCCACGCTTGCGATGTATCGGCTTCGCGAGCCGCAACAGCGACCGAGACGATGCCCGGTAAATTAAGGTTACCGACTTCAACACTTTGCGGCCAACTTGGCCACACATCGATCAATTCGCTGGCGCTACCGGTGCCGCCGGTCATCAATGGCCGCAGTTCCGTTTGATAGGGCGGTGACACATATAACAATCCTGTCCCCGACCACGCTCGCAGTCCTTTATGCCCAGCCGCTGCAAGCACATCGATTCCCAATGCCTTAACATCGATCGGCAAGTACCCCAACGTTTGCGATGCATCGACCATCAAGCCGATCTTCCGCGCTTGGGCAATTTTTGCGATCGGTTCGATCGCTTGCACTGCGCCGGTCACGTTCGAAGCATGACCGATAACAATCCAGCGAGTTTTGTCGCAGATCACTGACTGGAGCTTTGAGGAATCGACTGCGCCATTCGCGTCGCAATCGACCACCGATAAAGTGATTCGACCAGTCGACATAAACTGCGCCAACGGCCGAAGTACGCTGTTGTGCTCCATCGCAGTTGTCACGACATGATCGCCCTCGCGCAGCAAACCGTGCAGAGCTGCATTGAGTGCGTGCGTTCCGCTGTTACACAAGGCGATACAGCTCGGATTCGAAGCGTTCAGCAACCGCGCAACCGCGATGCGCGCATCGGTTAACCAGCGGTCCGCAAGCTGCGCGCTTCGATACGATCCACGCCCACTCGTCGCGCCACATTGTTCAATGAACTCGATCGCTGCCTGCGTTGCACTCGCCAACTTTGGCCAGCTTGTCGCCGCATTATCGAGATAAATTCTTGGACTCGATTCGTTCATCCGTTCAACCGCCGATCCGATACATTGCACGTTCCGGCGGTTGAAATTCAGCTTCGCCAATCCCATGCGCTGCATGTTTGTGCTGAACGCAATCGCTCAACATTTGCCTGACCGATTCGCGAACGGCAATTGGGTCGCCGCCACTCAATAACGCTCCAACATCCCATTCTTGATGACCGAAAAGACAATTTCGCAGTCGCCCCTCCGCCGTCAATCGCAAGCGATCACAATTTCCGCAGAACGGTCGAGTCACCGAGTCGATGAAGCCTACAACGCCTTGGCCGTCTGCGAACTCGTAATCCGTCGCTGGTTGGCTGGCATCATGAACTTGTCTTGGTCGCAGCGGACCATAATGGGAACTGAGCACGCGTCGCAGTTCGTCGCCCGACACGACGCGCTGCTCCTGCCAAGCTCGCTCAGCATCCAACGGCATGAACTCAATAAACCGCAGTGGCAAGTGCTGTGCGCGTGCAAATTCGGCTAACGGAATCACATCGTCAAAATTCACTTCGCGCAAAATCAATGCGTTCAAGCGAACTCGCAGTCCCGGAAACGCCTTCGTCGCTTCGATTCCTTCGAGCACACTGAGCAAGCCCTCGCGTCTGGCGAGCCGCTTGAAGGTCGCGGAGTTCAACGTATCCAAGCTGATGTTTACGCGTTTGAGACCCGCCCTTACCAGCTCTGGAAGTTGCTTGGCAAGCAGCATTCCATTGGTTGTTATCGCCAAGTCGCTGATCTTTTCAACTCGCGATAATCGCCCGATCAGGTCGTAGAGATTCGGTCGCATCAAGGGCTCGCCGCCTGTAATGCGAATCTTGTTTATCCCCATTTCCGCAGCGATTCGCACCAACTGTTCAATACGATCAAACGACAGCAATCGCTGCTGCGGCAAAAACGTCGCCCCCTCGGCAGGCATGCAATACTGACATCGAATATTGCACACGTCCGTGACGCTAATGCGCAGCGCTCGATGAGTTCGCCCAAAGCGATCAAGCAGTTTATTGCTCCGGTCGTCATGCACAGGGTGCGTGTTCGTTATGACCGAGCGTATCCTCTGCAGATCGCTCATTGCTGTGCTGCTTGTTGTTGCTGATTAAGTTGTGCAGCGTTGGATTTCATTGCCGCATTTGGTTCCAAGTGATCGCAACTGCAACTGCCCGCCGTCGGATGAATCCACTGCGATCCATGTTGTACGTAATGCTCGCGTTTCCAAATCGGTACGCGGTGCTTCAGTTCATCGATCAACCATTTCGCAGCTTCAAACGCTTCCGATCGATGCGGACACGAGACAACAACCGCAACGCTCGGCTCCATCACATCCACACGTCCGATGCGGTGTACGATGGCGACTTTACGCAGTGGCCAGCGCTCGCAAGCCAAACTTTCAAGCTCCTTCATTTTCTGCATCGCCAACTGTTCATACGCCTCGTACTCAAGGTAATCCGTCTCAACGTCGCCAGTCCACTGCCGAGTCGTACCCACGAACATCACTTGCGCCCCGCACTCCGGATCGCTAGCCAGCGTCAGCAGTTGGTTCACATCAATCGGTTTCGAAGTAATTTCGATCATGAATCAGCGTCTAACTGGTTTGAAGTCAACGTTCATCGAGTGGGATCAATACAAGCCGACGAAGTAAAGATTTGGCTATTATAAGCCACATAGCAGCTGGCCGCGAGTCGCATGCGTCTCGCCCGCTGCGACTCGTTTAGCGAGCTGAATCTCGCCAAGCTGTTCCAAAAGTAGGCGATGGGCGCGAGTGCAGCTAACACTCCGATTTCAGTTTTTCAAAATCTCATTAGAATCGACCATCCGGAACAGCCACTAACATGAGCCTGAGGCGCTAGCCGATCTTTTCAATTGTTCATCCCCAGCACGTTTTTAGCGCAATGAATCGGCTAGCGCCTCAGGCTGATTGAGGAAGTAGATCGGCTAGCGCCTCAGGCTCATTTGGAAGTAGATCGGCTAGCGCCTCAGGCTCACCATTAGGAATTGCATTGGTTACCTTGAACCGCAGGCGGAAAATTAACTAGATGTTGAGTAAACTGCATGACTGATTCGCATCCGCTGAAGCATTTGACGACTGAACAGATCAACCCGAACTCGGTCGGTCTCGATTCGCTCGACGCTCTGCAACTGGTAAAACTGATCAACAGTGAAGATCGCGCGGTCGCAGCCGCTGTGGCTTCGGCTGCTGAAACTCTCGCTGCGGCGATCGATTGCGTGGTGGAATGTTTGCGCAGCGGAGGTCGATTGATCTACATCGGTGCGGGCACGTCCGGACGACTGGGCGTGTTGGACGCTAGTGAATGCCCGCCGACGTTTAGCACGCCGCCGGGTTTGGTGGTGGGAATCATTGCAGGCGGTGACAAAGCGTTGCGGACGCCGATCGAAGGTGCCGAAGACAGCTTGGATCAAGCGGCTGAAGACCTCGCTGCAATCGGATTGAACAGCCGCGATTGCGTGATGGGCATCGCCAGCAGCGGCAGGACACCTTACGTGATCGGTGGACTGCGATTCGCCAGGATGCTAGGTTGCGCGACGCTTGGTCATACTTGCAATGCAGCGAGCGCGATGGAAAGCGAATGCGATATTCTGATTACAAGGGTCGTTGGACCCGAGGTGGTGAGCGGTTCGACGCGCTTGAAATCGGGAACTGCAACTAAGATGGTTCTGAACACGTTAACGACCGCGACGATGGTGCGACTGGGCAAGACCTACGGAAACTTGATGGTCGACTTGCGCGCGACGAACACGAAACTGATCTTGCGCAGCCAACGGTTGGTGGCTCGGCTGACAGGTCTAAGTGCAGAAGCCGCGACGAAGTTGCTAAGTGAAGCGAACGGTGAAGTGAAGTCGGCGGTGGTCATGCATCATCGCCAAGTGGATCGCGCGTCAGCTCAGGAGTTGCTCGCGCAAGCCGGCGGTCAACTGCGAGCGGTGATCGGTGACGTGCCGATTCACTCGACCTGATTCACTCGAACTGATTCTTCTTTCGCAAGATATGGTGATAGTGCTGGGCGAAACGATGGGCTTCATCCCGCACGTATTGCAGCAACCGCAATCCGAACGCATGACGGCTGAGAACAAGCGGTTCTGAATCGCCTGGAAGATAGACCTCTTCTTCGCGTTTCGCTAATGAAAGCAGCGTGGGCGGTGTCACCTGTTGATCGCGGAACGCGGCCAAGGCGGCGTTCAACTGACCTTTGCCACCGTCGATCAGCAGGATATCGGGGAACGTCTCTTGATTGTCACTCAGTCGCCGGAAGCGCCGTGAGACCACTTCGTGGATACTGCGGAAGTCATCGATGCCTTTGACGTCGCGGATTTTGTAGCGGCGATAACCGGGCTTGAAAGGCAGACAGTCGATGAACTGCACGAGACTTGCGACGGTTTCTTTGCCGCCGAGATGCGCGATGTCCACGCCTTCGATGACTCGCGGTGTCGTCGGCAGTTTGAGAACTTTCTGCAGGCCCAGCAACCCTTTCTTCGGATCAATGTAAAACACTTCGGGTTGCACGTGCGTATCGAGTTCTCCGCGTTCGTCGAGTCGCTCGAGCATTTTGATTTCGTCGCGCAAGCGAGCCGCTTTCTCGAAGCTAAGCGCCTTCGAAGCAGCTTGCATTTCGTCCTGCAGCTCCTTCAGCAAGCGTTTCTTCCCGCCTTCGAGAAACGTTTGCAATCGACGAATATCCAGCCGGTAGTCTTCTTTCGAGATTCGCAGATTGCACGGCGCAGTGCATTGTTGAATCGACGCTAGCAAACATGGGCGAAACCATCGCCAGCGTTCATCTTCCGCGTCGATGTCAAGCGAACAGGTGCGGAACTTGAAGATTCGCTGCAGGACTTGGATCGCGCCGCGCAGAGCGCCGGCGCTAGCAAACGGTCCGTACAATTTCGCACCGCTGTTGGGCGGCGTACGAGTCACTTCGACACGCGGAAAATCTTCACGCGTGGTGATCATCAAATACGGAAAGCTCTTATCGTCCTTCAGATCTTTGTTGTGCTTTGGTTGGATATCTTTGATCAGCCGACTTTCAGCCAGCAGCGCGTCCACTTCGCTTTCGCACTCCATGTAATCGATGTCGCAGATGTCGCGCACCCACGTTGCGGTTCGCGATTCTTGCATCGCAGCTTTGAGGAAGTAGCTGCCCGCGCGACTTCGCAAGTTCTTGGCTTTGCCGACGTAGATCACCACTCCAGCGTGATCCTTCATGAGATACACGCCGGGGGTTTTCGGAAACGATCGAACTCGTTCCGCTGCGCGACGGAATCCGAACGGCGCGTTCTCGTCGGCTTGCAGTTCCGCGACCGCCGCTTCCAACTCCGGCTCAGTCGCCGTCGAGTCAGTCACTGCCGAGTCAGTCACTGCCGAGTCGTCGGAGTCAATCAGTTCTTCGTCATCCATTCCAAGAAGATCTCACGCGCGGGGCGACACAGTGCATGTAGGAGTGCTCCTTTTCATTTTAGCAACTTGCCAATCCAGCACATTCCTACTTTGCGGCATTATGACCGTTACAATCGGCGCGAGTCTGCCAATGGAGTGTGAGTTTGATTTCCATACGCCGCGATGAGCTGGAAATTAGTACCGCAGCTGAACTAATGTTAGAGGTGCGCAGGGCGAGTCGATTGGCGCGACGTCGGCTCGCTCTGCGATCTTCGGCTTGGTCGGATAACGTGTTGAGAAGCGTCCCCGAGACCGACAACGGCAACGGCAAGTTTCACAACTTTTTTCGTGTTGCATGAGCTATGTTGCTCAAGCAACGACCTCGTCGTTGAGTTCGATTTGCGTGTGAGCAGCTTTGATGGCTCGTTCGGCGGATCGAATGCCGAATAACCAGAACAACGCCGGGTGAACGAAGAAGTCGAGCAGGGTCGAACTCACTACGCCTCCGAGAATCACCGTTGCCACGGGGTAAAGTATCTCCTTCCCCGGTTCGCCAGCCGCGAGTACCAGCGGAATGAGCGCAATACCCGCGGTCAAGGCAGTCATCAGCACTGGTGCAAGCCGTTCAAGGCCTGCGCGGACAATCATCTGTTTGGTAAACCTCTCTCCTTCGAACGCTACGAGATGGATGTAATGCTGAAGCAATAGCACACCGTTTCGCGATGCAATACCAGCCAGCGAAATGAAGCCGACCATCGAGGCGATTGTCACCGTCTGGCCAGTAAGCACCAGAGCAGCCACTGAGCCGATGAAGGCCATAGGCAATGCGGCCATGACTTGTAGCGCCAAGTTCACTGTGCGAAACAGTGTGTAAAGGACGAAGAATACACCGACGAGTGAAATCGCGAACAGGATTCCAATGACGCGGCTCGCAGACTGTTGGCTTTGGAATTGGCCTTCATACGTCGGGTAATAGCCAGCTGGCAAAGTTTCGATGATCGGTGCGATGGCTTTTTTAATGTCCTGCACTACATCGACAACACCTCGGTCTGCCACGTTACATTGAATGAGGACACGCCGACGCACATTCTCGCGATTCACCGTATTGGGGCCGCCTGACTCATAAATACGAGCGACATTACCCAGCGGTACCGTGCCTCCTTCAGGCAATTGAATTGGCAGTCTTCGTAAGGCGTTAATGTCCTCGCGATAATTGTCCTGCATACGAACGGTGAGGTCGAAAGTGCGCATGTCGTCGAGAATCTCTGTGGCGACTTTGCCATTCATTGCAGTTTGGACGTACTGATTGACGTCGTTGACTTGCAAACCCAGCTGTTTGAGTTGCCCTCGATCCATCTCGACTCGCAATTGAGGAATGATGACTTGAGGTTCGATCATGAGGTCGGTCACGCCAGGTACCATCGCCATTTCTGCTTTGATTTGCTCCGCTTTTTGCCTTAGCAGATCGAGATCATCGCCGTAGAGCTTTACGCCAACTTGGGCTTTGACACCGGAAAGCATGTGGGAGATCAGGTGAGCTATGGGCTGCTCTGTAGCGGTGACGATGCCTGGGATCTCATCCATTGAGCTACGAATGCTCTGTAGTTGCTGCTCTCGAGATTGCGAAGAACTCGGGTCGAGCTCAATCAGGTACTCGCTCATGTTGACCCCTTCGGCGTGTTCGTCCAGTTCCGCACGACCAGTGCGTCTAACGAATCGTTGCACGTCCGGGATCACCATCAGTGCCGACTCGACCGAGCGATTAATACCATTAGAAGCGGCCAACGATGTGCCCGGCGGTAACACAACGTTGAGCTGCACAGTACCTTCGTTGAAAGGGGGCAGGAAGTCTCGTTCCAGCCGGGACAAGAATAGTCCGGCCACAACGACCAGCGCAACGGTTACTCCCAAGTTGAGCCAAGGGAACGCCAAACTGAAGCGAATGACACGTTCGCCAATCCACTTCACGCCTCGCAAAACAAAGCCATCTTGCGCGTGGCCTTTGGTGCTCATGCTCCCCAGTAGCCAATAGGACAGCACTGGAGTCACTGTCAACGACACCAGCAAGGATGCCAAAATCGATACGATGTATGCCACGCCAAGCGGTGCAAACAACTTGCCTTCCATTCCGCCAAGAGCGAACAGAGGCAGAAAGACTAGTATAACGATCATCGTGCTAAAGACGATCGATCGACGAACCTCCGTACTCGCTCGATAGACGACTAGTAGTGGATGCAATGGGTTCTCAGCCGCACGATTCTCTTTCAGTCGTCGGAAAATATTCTCAACATCGACAATCGCATCGTCGACCAGCTCGCCCATCGCTACAGCTATTCCGCCGAGCGTCATTGTGTTGATGGAGAGCCCAAACGCAGCGAAAATCAATGCGGTCATCACCAACGACAGCGGAATCGCCGTCAGCGTGATGAAGGTAGTGCGTACATCCATCAGGAACAGGAACAAGATGATGACCACGAGGATCACACCATCCCGAAGTGCTTCTTCGACATTCTTGATTGCACGATCGATGAACGATTTTTGAGAGTAAGTCGTTTCAATACGAACACCAGGCGAGAGCGATGGTTTCAGTTCTTCAAGGGCGGCAATGATGGAGTCAGTTAGCGCTCGAGTATCCGCGCCTGGCTGCTTGTTAACGGTCAGAACGACTGCTGGACCACCCGCGAACGCCGATTCGCCTTTAGCTTTACGTACGAAAGCGGAACTATCACCGCGCTTGACTTGGGCACCCTCATGAATCTCGGCGACTTGCGACAAGAGCACTGGCCGGCCATCACGAATCGTGATCGGTATATCCTGCAGGTCGCCGACAGCTTGAATTCGTCCAAGGCTACGAACCAACAGTTCACTCGGGCCTTGCTGGTCAAGGTATCCTCCGGTCCCGTTTTCATTGCTCTTACTGACGGCTGCTTCAACTTGTTTAAGCGTGACGCCATAACGCGTCATCGCATCAGGATTGACACGAACTTGAAATTGCTTGCGCTCTCCCCCCATGGTAAACACCTGCGAAACTCCCGGAATCGTAAGGAGCCGTTGGCGGACGACCCAATCCGCTTCGGTTCGCAATTCCATCGGTGTGACATCTGGTTTGTCTGTCCACATGCCCAGCATGAGGATCTGTCCCATGATGGACGAGATCGGTGCCAACTGCGGCTTGATACCTGCTGGCAATCGATCTTGAACCAACTGTAATCGCTCGGCCACGATCTGCCGATCCGTATAAACGTTGGTACCATAGTCAAACTCAACGTAGATGACGGACATACCTACGCCGGACGAGCTTCGGACTGCCTCCACGCCGTTGGCACCGTTGATCGCGGTTTCGATCGGAAAGGTGATCAGCGTTTCGACCTCTTCCGGGGCCATTCCTGGCGCCTCGGTCATGATCACGACACGAGGACGATTTAAATCAGGAAATACATCGATAGGCATCTGAAAGATCTGCCAGGTGCCGATTCCGATCAATCCAAGTGCCATCGCGATAACTAGCAGACGCTGATGGAGCGCAAAGCGAATTAGGTGGTTGAGCATCGTTTGTTAGAAATGGAGAATAGAGAATAGGGAATGAAGAATTGTTGCTCAGGTACTGAAATCAGAATTCGCAGGAAAAATGGCACTATATAGAAAACATATGGAATCGCCCGTTTGTCAGGGATTCCCCATTCTCTATATCTTTAGTGGTTATGGCCTGCATGCGGGTCTGCACCGGCACCCGACTTGTTCTTGATGGCCATCTGCATCTGATGCGCAGAACGCAAGGCAACCACGTCCCCTGGATAGATCGCTCCGTCACTCTCGATCACAACATATTTTTGGTCTCGATACTTCACATGCACCGCCACACGGTCAAAGTGATCCCCGTTTTGTTGGAACACAAACCAATCAGCTCCGTCCTTCACAGCCGCATCCACTGGAAGAACAATCTGTTGCTCCCAGGACTCTACAGGAACTCGAATGTCAAGCCGCTGTCCTATGCGATACTTCCATGTCACAAATCGTTGTCCTTCGGCGGTGGTTTCGTCGCGAAGAATGCTGTTAGGCAGATTGACGAAGAACGACAGCGTTCGTGATTGGGGTTCAACTGCGTTCGCAACGTATGCTAACTCAAGATCGACTAAGGTTTCTTGGCCCGAGACGCTTTGAAAGGTTGCTTCGATCGGCCAGCCCTTGGCCGCAACTTCGGCGATCGCTGGAGCATCCTGTTCAAACGCCTTGCCCTCTATATAAAGCGACGAATAGTCAGAAAGCGTACAGAGCATTTCGCCAGCTTGCACACCTTGCCCCTTTGACACGCTCAGCCGTTCCAAGATCAACGGCACTAGCTCGTGACTTGCTGGTTGTTGACTCTGAGCCTGAAAAGTGGCTGGTCGAAAACGGCGATCGCTCAATCGCAGATTGTTCTCGTTATGTGAATGATTGTCGATTTCCGGAGCGACTATAGTGAGATCGCGCAGCAAGCGTTGTTCGCGAACAATTGCATCGATTTGCTCGTCGCTCAGCCCATGCAGTTTCAGCGCAGCGCTTTGGGCAGCGATTGAACTCTGTAGTTTTTGAAGAGCGTACTGCCTTTCCAACAATACCTTACTGGCCACTGCACCGGAGCGAGTCACTTCTTCAAGTCGCGTGATCTCTCTTTGTTCTACCGCTATGTCGGCAAGGTTCTTAAGCAACTGTGTCTGCGTGTCGACGAGATCTTCATAGGTCAATCGAACTTCGAAAAGCATGTCCCCCGGTACGACGGACTCGCCGCTCACGGCATGTACATGTTGCACGATGCCGATCATGGGTGACGATACTTTGATGTCGGTACGGCCGGGCTTTGCGACAACGATCGCTGGAACAGTGACAGTACGATAGAAGTTTGAAAGTTCGATGGGCTGAAGATACTCAGCCGTTAGGCCGAGGTTTTTAAGCGATTGGGGAGTCAGTTCGAGCGAGCCGCTCTCGTCATGACCTGCGTGGAAGTGTCCATCTTCTTCATGAGCATGGTCATGCTTCTTGCCTGAATGGGCGTCCCCTTTGCCCGCCGCGCGCATCGATTCCTTGCGAGTAGCAACAGTTCCGTCAATCCAACTGTCTAAGGCAGGCCACCATCTGGGATAGGACAAGACAGCGACGGCAATCAATGACAATCCAACACCCCCTCTAATCCATTGGTTGTTGAACATCGCCTGCAGTGAAAACTTTTTCATAGTGAACTCGACAATTGAAAAATCCATTTTGAATGGCGCTAGCGCGGGACCACGCGACCTAGAACCTGCATGGAAAAGAGCATGCACATTGGTCTGCGTCAGGTCGTTGTTTCAGTCCAGCGATGCAAGAACCGGGAATACGGGTAACGAGTGGTTGCGCGCGCAATCAGCAGATTGCTGTTGCAACGCAGAAACTTAACTACAGTATTGGGCCGAAGAAACGAACAGCAACAACTTGAGTCGTTGTTTGGACGTGCGAGCCCTATCAGATTAGCCACACTTGATGCACGGCACGGTTAAGAGGTGTTCTGGGCGGACCGTCCAGCCAATTGCCAACGAGGTCCGCAGCACGGGTTACACGCTGCCAATAGTCAACGGATGCCTTGAGCCAAATTTGATGGGCAGTTGCTTGCAGTTCCGAGAGACTGGCCGAAGCGCCAGCCATACCAAATACGCAATGGTCGTCTTCACAGTGATTGGAGTGGCCTTGCCTATTCAACGGGCAAACATCCAATCCGCTCGCAACCACTGAAATTGAAACTGTGGCTGTCTCGTGTTCGTTTAACGCATGTTCATCTTTGTGTCCATGTGAATCGCATGCATGTTCGTCATGGTCGCAGCCATGACCCGTCAAGATGGCGGCTTGCTCTTGCATGCAACTGCCATGTGACAAACAGCAACCGAGCACCGCGTGAGCGGTGAACGCAACCAGTGTCAACAACCGAATGGCGTAGAACATTACGAGCCAACTTTTCCGAACTGCGCGATTGAATTTCATGGGACATGGACACGATCCATAATACTGCAATCATGGATAGGTAACTAGCTCAGTCTGAGCTGCGGTCGAATCAGAAACGCTCACTCCTGACCAAGGTTAGCCCCCGAAGCCGCCATCAAATTGAATGCATGGCCGCGTTTTGCCGCCGCTCATTTCCAGGTCAATCGACCGTTGCTCTGCCCGAATGTGTCCATTTCAATCCCGCACTCCTGCAAAAGGCGAACAAACAAATTGCACAGCGGTTGGTCGTGATCGTTTCGCAGGTCGACGGATCGGCCGTGATCGGAACCACCACCGGCCAGAAAGATCGGTAGGTTCTTGGCTTCGTGAGCGTTGGCATTTCCAAGATTGCTGCCGAACACGATCGTCGTGTTGTTCAGTAGACGCGCGCCGAATTCGTTGGGCCGTTTCACTTGCTCCAAAAGACTGCCAAAACACCGAACGATGCCTGTTTCGATCTTCTCAAGCTGCCCGATCTTGGTGGGGTCTTGCCCATGATGCGATAGATTATGGTGATCGGCTGAAACACCTTCTACCTTGGGCACGACCGCGTGATCCTGCACCATCACGGTGATCACGCGCGAGGAATCGGTTTGCACCACGAGTGGTACAAGGTCCATTAATAACTGCGTCCGTCCAATCAAGTCGGATGGATCGCTAATGTCGACCGGCGGCTCAACGTCGACAGTCGGCTTGGGTTTGTCCATCCAGCCTTGAGCGGCGGCGATCTTTGTTTCGGCCTGCCGGACAGATTGAAAGTAGTCGTCGAGCAGATGATTGTCCGACGCACTGGCTAGGCTGCGCAGCTTCTTGGTCTCACTGCCCAGTTGATCCAGAATGCTGCGGCATTCGCCGAGTCGTCGTTGTTGCTTGCATACCTCGTCGGGCTTGCCGTCCAAAAACATGTTCGTAAAGACGCTGGCCGGAGACGTTTCCGCTGGGATCATCACGCCACCGCTGGTGTACGACTGGCTTTGAGCTTTGGCGGTCCCCAGCGTCACTGACGCGAAGCGAGTTGCCTTGCCAATGCGATTGGCTACCACTTGATCAATGGAAACCGTGTTGCGAAAACCAGCCATTCCCGGCTTCCGCGCCGCCGTCAACCAAGTCATCTCGCTGTCGTGCGGTTGTCGGCCGGTTTGATCCTCGTGCGAAAGCCCGCCGAGGAGCGTGAAATCGTCCCGATGTTCTTTCAGAAGTTCCAAGTACGGCGTCGACTCGTAGTCTGGGCCAGTCGTCTTAGGCCACAGGTTCGGTGAGTGCAGTCCTAGCGCTGTGCAGACAAAGATCAGTCGCTTGGGCGGTGTTGCGCTTCTGGAAGCAAACGCAGGCGTCATCGACTCCAAGAAAGGAAGTGCGAGCGAAATACCGGCTGCCCGCAAGAAGGTGCGGCGATGGATTTTGTGGGTCAAATTAGCATTCCTTAATTTTTAGCCTCTTTGGCAGACGCCCCCGAGAAAAGTTGAAGTAGTAGGCACATTCCATGTGCCGTTTACTTGAAACACAAGTAAATCCCTAGATGCGGACGGCACGACGGAGCGTGCCTGCTACTTTTGGCGGAATAGGCGGCTGTGGACGACGGCGTGAATCAGATCTCGCACGGGATAGTTGTCTGCTTCGGTTTGCTTCAAGATTGCCTCAACGACTTCGCGATCTGCAAATTCGATCTCACCACCAGTCGAGTAGACAATCAACTGGGACACGAAGTTGCGGGCGATCTGCTCCTTGCGGTCCATCAAAATTCTTTTGAACTCAACGATGTCTTTGAACTTGCGACCATCGGCTGTCTCGCCGCTGGGGTCGACGTTCGGTCCATCGTGATAAGTCGCTGGCGAAAGCTTCGCAAAGAAACCCTCGCCCGGGCCGCTCGAACGGTAGTTAGTGCGCAGCCTTCCGATCGGATCAAATGACTCGAGCGCAAAACCTGGCGGGTCAATCTTCCGGTGACAAGCTTGACAGGATTCGTTGTCGCGATGCGATTCTAGAACCTCACGAATCGTCGTCTTGCCGCGCGTGTCCGGTTCGATCGAACCAACGCCCGGCGGAGGTGGCGAAGGTGGTGTACCGAGCAGATTGGTTAGCACAAAGTTTCCACGGGTTACGGGCGAAGTCACCGTTCCATTGGCCGTTGTCTTTAGTATCGCTGCTTGTGTCAGCACACCACCGCGCGGACTACCTGCGGGAAGTTGCACCTTG
>JBGSJB010000186.1:0-4982 GCA_041742175.1 Pirellulaceae bacterium | reverse complement strand
ACCATCCCGGAGAATTGGTACAAAGAGCCTGCGGCAAGCCCTTGGATGCGAAGCCTTTAATCAACTATTTGCGCCAAAAGCTCGAACCGGTGTACGGCTTAGCTTAGACTCAAGGGAACAATATTTGTCGACCCAGGAGTTTATTGGTGATTCAATCTATACCCTGTCCAGGCTGTCATCGCACGCTAATCCTTGTGGCGGAAACTTCCTTGCAAGCCGTGTTGAGTTGCCGGCACTGTTCGCACCAGTTCGTTTTGGGCGAAATGATCGAGAAGGAGCTTGGTTTCTGGGAAGTTGTCGACGACCCGCAGGCTCCCGAGGCAAGTTCGGCGGCAAGCGCTGCGGCAATTCAGGCCAACGACCAGACGGTCGAAGACGCTGACCTGGAGTTGGCCGAAGAATCTGAGTATGTCTCGCCGCAGTCGCTGATGAAAAAGCAGGCCGCGAAGAAGAACGTCGACTGGTCCAAGTTCGAGCCCATTACCCATGAGCAATTTGAACGCATGCGACGCAAAGACAAATCTGCGATCTGGTCGACGTTATCGGTGTTGCTCGGCGGTCTAGCTTCGTTGCCGATTGCGACTCTGTTGATCTGGCACGTATTGGGCAAAGATCCGTTGCAAATGGGACCCGTGGTAGCGCGCTACGCGCCATGGATTGTACCAACTCGGTTCCGACCGATGGATGGTCAGGATTTTGCACGAAGTGAATTCGCCCCGCCCGCGGGTCAAAGCGGCTTTCGCCAATTTGATTCCGTTCTCATTCAGCCAGAATCGACCGAGCCCACAAGTACTGACGCGATTTCGCCCAGCTTGGAAAACTCAGATCGAACTTCAAATAATGAACAAAACATCGACAATTCGGTAGTGTCGTCAAGTATCTTACCACCTCGTGAGCGTCGCGCACCGCGCGCGTTCCCCACGCCATTAAACGCACCTATGAACGCGCCGCCGGTAGACGCACACTTGGAGATTCACCCAAACGTTCAGGGGAGCACCGAGTCAGTTCCTGCGACCGGCGAGAATGTCTTCAAATTGATTGACGAAGTTGAGAGGTCTTTGGCAGCGTGGGCAGCGCGAGTCGATGACCAAGGAAACAAACAACTGGCTCAACAGATCTACGGTGGATTGGCGAGCGTTGCGCTGGCGGTCAATGAAATTCCGCCTTCTAGCCCATTGCGCCGACTGATTCGGAACGAACTGCGCACAACCAGCAAAACGATCGAAGAGCAGGGAGAGATTCAGCAGCTGATTCAAGCAGGTTCGAGGCATTGGCTTCCCAAATTACAAGCGGATGCATCCGGTGGCGCGGCGTTTGTAATCGAAGTTGTTGAAGCGTCCGAGCGCGACGGAAGCTGGCAGATTGCGGCGACGTCGCCAACCCCCGGAAGTCCCAATTTGGCCATTGTTGCTCCAGTTGAAGTCACTTCCGCACTCTTGCCGGGACAGAGGATTTTCGTGTTGGGAGTGACGGTCGCTGAGAGCGCATCTGCAGACACTGCAGGCGATTTAGCAGCTGAAGTTTCCAAGGCAAACGAAGTTAATGAATTAAGAAAAAGTGGTGGCGAAACCGAACGACCAGCTTTGAGAGTGAACGCCGGCTTCATTTTTGTGCTGAGTTCTGAAGTGCCCTAGTAACTGCGTCCGGAGAGCATCGTGAGCAACCTGCCGAAGCCGAAACCAACTGAAACGACCGAGGTCGCTGACCCGAACACGCTTGGCGGCGCGATCGATATGGAGAAGTCTTCGCTTGGTGAAGCCACCAGCACATTACTTAAGCTTTTCAACTATTCAGCCAGCCTTCCCGAGCGCACGTTTCGCAGCGCCAGCGCCTTAGCGGGAGGAATCGTTCGCGAGTCAGCCAATTGGTTGGTCCCGTCTGCTTTCCGCAATTCGAAATCCTATTCGATCTTCGTCCAGCAAATGTTGACCTTTGCGATCAATGACATCGGCGGTGTTCGTAAAGTTGCCGCAAACGCGGATCGACACCACGAAGAAGTTGTGCTTGCACGAAAAACGGTAGGCAATCTACTCGATATGACTGCCCTCGCCACGTTTCATCTATCGCCGCTAACAGTGCTGGCGGTCTTCAGTGATGCCGCGTACGGTTCGAAGGTTTACCTCGAACAACTAAGCAGTCGACTGAAGGAGCAAGGCATCATCGATCAAGAGACCACAATCGATGGTGCTGCGGACTTGGTTACTGCGATTGAAGCTGCCTCTGGTAAGGCTGTCGGCATGTTTGATCAACCACCGATCTCAATTGATGGCCTGCGAAAGACGATTCAGGGAATTCAAGATTCGGTAAGTTTAATTGATCCGACGCAGTTGTTGCCGCGCGCTGAGATCGATCAACTTTGGCGTCAAATCGAGCTTGCGGCAAAAGAGCAGAATGCATCGCTGTGGGACGTTTCAGCTACAATTTCCATCGTTGCTCTGAATCAGCTTCAAGCGGTCGGCCGCGGATCGATCGCCGGGCTTGAAGTTGCCGGCGATCTGTTCCAGTTGCACATCATTCAGCATTACTGGGATGGGTTGCGGGCGATTGAGCGAAATGGACTGATTCCGACATTGAGCAACGCCAGCAAACCGTATCTCGAAGCCGTCTGGGCGAATTTTACGATCGATCGCAAGACTTGGACCGAGCAACTGTTGTCCGGTGAGTTGCTTAAATGGGGCTGGAGCCAAGTCAGTTGGCCCAAAAACATGAGCATGAAATCCAACCCAAGCCCGTAGGTTCGACGCGGAGTAGGCTCATCGCGCCGAAGCTATTTGGAGACGTTTCCCGTAATCGTAGCTTCTGCTCTGGGGGTTTCTTTCAGATTCGTATGTACGATGATCGTTTGACTGAACGAACCTTCGGTTTCGTCGCACTGAAAATCGAACGGTATCAGGTGAGCTACTTTCGCATCCTGCGGAGGGCTAAACGCAAAACGGGCGTCCTCGCATTCGATTTTTTGGATTTTGAATGGTTCCTTGCCTTTGATGACCATGCGTTCACTACGTTTCGCACCAACTTTGACCGTCCCGAGTTGAACCCCTTGTAGATACAGTGGCGGAACGATGTTCGCTCGCACTGGCAGCGTCACTCGGTTGGATTGAGCTTCGTTGGTGACTAACACAATTTCGTCCGAGAGCTCACCGGCGGGCGCATCGTCCTTTAAGCGAACGTCCATTACATACTCAACTTTGCCAGCACCTGACGATTTGGCAGGATTCAACTTAACGGCGAGATGCTCATTCTTGCTGAGTACGTCGTGAATTTCCCATTTTGCAGTTCCCAGGTATGAAATCTTGACTTCTGTCGTTTTTTCTTTACCAAGATCGACATCGCCAAACTGGATCTCCCCGGGCTCGGGGAGAATGTCCGAGCGAATGTTGCCTTTGACCAGCAATTGCAATTCAGCGTAGAAAGGTCGGTCGAAAACGACTGTAATGACCGCCGAGCGGGCTCCAACAAAGTCGCTCGTTTTGAATTCGGCGATAATCGAACCCTGCTCATACGTCTTCAGTTCGTTCTTGCCAATTCGTGGGATCGTGCAGCGGCAGCTCGTTCTTACTGAAGAGACGTGCACAATTTCTTTGTACTTGTTGCTGAACTTGAACTCAAACTCGGTTTTGGCGCCGCGCGGTACAACTCCGAAATCATGAGAAGTGACGTCGAACATGTCGCGCGCCCACTGCTGCGCCGACGCTGGCGAAGCTACGCAAAGCAGCAACAGCACCAAACTGGATACGCCGAGAAGACACGAAACACGCGATTGCGGCATGCTATAAGTAATCATCAAACTGCCATTTATCCATAAAGTTCGCATTGGAGCATTCGCCGCTTTAAAGACTCCGCTCAAGTCTTATTAAGAATAATCTATCACACAGGCTAGCGGTAACCAGTTACCTACGGCAAGCCGAATTAGCCGGATGGAAGTTCAACCGCCCTGGGAGCGACAGCTTGCAAGTTGGGTGTTGTATCAACGTCAACTTGGCCCGTCGTCCAGCGCAAGCCACCTATCACGATGGATTGGAACAGCGGGTTTGACCATACATCTTCGCGGTGTCCCATCGATGTGTAGAAGACACGTCCCTTGTCGTGCTTACGAATCCAAGTAGCAGGGTAGGGCGGTCGTTGATAATCCTCCCCCTTCATTCCTGCAGTTTCTTGAACGAGCAGTACATGGAGATCGGGAGCAAAGTTCTTCAGCGAATACCACTCTTCGTTCAACTTGAATTCCGCGTTCGTACCGATGCCTGGAAATTTTGGGTCGACCACTCGCATCTTCGCTTCCTGCTGCGGACCATGGCTAATGAATTCGCCGCCAAGCATGGCTATGTACGGATCGGGTTTCACTTGCTGTTTGCGTCGATCGCCGGGCGAATGAAACGTGTCGCTAGCACAGTGGCTTCCGAGCATACCTTTGCCCGCAGCAATTGCGTCGAGCAATCGCTGCTTGCCGGCTTTGGACATCGGCGGAGTTTTGTCGTTTCCTGCTTGAGTGAGATCTTCGGTGGTGTAAAAAAAGAAAGCGGCGTACTGATCGAGGTCACCATCAAAGACGGTTCCATCTTTCGTTGATTCCACGTCAAAGCCCGCCTCGCCCGCGAATTCCTCTAGAACGCGTTCCGCATAAGCTGGCGAATCGCCATCGCGTTTGACCACCGAATGCTCAAAGCCGCTGGACTTCGTGAAAAACAAAATCTTCGGCCGATCCTTCGTCCCAGCAGGGGCTAGAGCCAAGGAGAAGAAAGGACTCGCTGCAGCCAAAGCGGCACTTGATTTCAGTAAGTCGCGACGTGAACTGGTTGCACTATTCATTTTGTTTTCGCAGTTATGCAAGCGCATCGCGGCTTGCGATACGCCTTTGAGTTGATGAAACGCTTGTCATCCTGACCGAGCTAGTTGTGGGCACGAGAGGTTAGCGATCATCGCGAGAATAATTTCCGCGGCGTCCACCGCCATCGCCACCGCGCCCTCCTCCGCCACCGTAG
>JBGSJB010000185.1:0-8167 GCA_041742175.1 Pirellulaceae bacterium | reverse complement strand
GCCTGAGGCGCTAGCCGATCTTAGTAAACAATGAGCCTGAGGCGCTAGCCGATCTTAGTAAACAATGAGCCTGAAGTGCTAGCCGATTGTTTGAATTTCAAAAAATGAAAACTAAAAGATCGGCTAGCGCCTCAGGCTCATAAAACACAAGTACTATTGCAGCTTGCCTGCCGACCAGAGAATGCCTTTCACTAACGCTTGACGGAAAGCTTTGTCGGCAAACGTCTCATTGCTGTGTCCGTAAGTTGTTCCGAACACACGAGCTCTACCGTACTGGTTAGTCCAAAAGACTGGATGCGATCCGCCGTCCCTTTCGCTAACTGAAGTTGCGAGCACTTGCGCATTCGGCCAGACGGTTTCGATGATGTACAGTTCGTCTTTGGGCGTCACCCAGTCATTCGGAAAGTCCTTCATGATCGGATGATCAGTCGCTACAACCTTCACCGGATAGTTCGATTGATGATCGTGCCGGCGACTCGTTACACCCAGGAACTCGCGCCAGTCATCGATCTTCCCAGCTCGATAAGTGTGCATTGCGCAGTGAATCACCACCGCGTTTGCGCCGTCTTTGTGAGCTTGTGTGATCTTGCGAATGTATTCGTCGCTGGTCGTGTCGGCGAAGCACTCATTGTGAATCACGACGTCGAAACCGTCGGCCCAATCGGGATTGTTGTACAGATCGATCTCAGCCTTCGTACCTTTGCCACCTTCGTTGACAACTTTCCATTCGACTTCGACGTCGTGCTCTTTGAACGCAGCCTTAATCTGCTCCGTCTGGTAGTCATATTCGTGGCAGCAACCACCGGTGATTAGCAGGATTTTGACTGGTTCAACAGCTCCTGTAACTGACGTAACCATGCACAGAAGCGTCAAGCTCAGAAGACAGGCATTGCGATACAAAATGTGCACGATGGAGAGCTCCAGATTTTCAAGAGGATGTGTGGTCGGCTTTTATGATAGATCGGAAGGCGGTGCTTCACTACTGTCGAGAGAACCATCGACGAGCGGTTTTTCGCGCCGCGTGCCTGAATAGAGTTCAAACTCGAGCAGACGGCAATCAAGCTGGGCGGTGACAAATTCAATGCGACGCTTGGGTTTGAGTCCAATCTTTTTGCCAAGCTCGCGATTGCCAGTGAAAACGTATCCCCAGTAGCCGCCGCATTTCTTCTTCATGAAATCGCCGATGGCGGAATAGGTTTCGATCAGTTCCGCTTCTTCACCCAGCCGCTCGCCGTATTCAGGATTGAACATCAGCACACCGCCGCTTTCCGGAATTTCCGTTTCGCGAAAATCGCATTCGGTGCATTCGATCCAACGCGCCACGTCAGCAGCTTCGGCGTTGGTCTTGGTGATCTTCACCGCTTCGGGACTAATGTCGGTCGCAATAATCCGCAGGCCCTCGACATCTGTTTTCAGTTGGTCGAGTCGTTCGCGTTCAGCGCGATAGACGTTGCGATCAAATCCAAGCACATGCATAAACGCATAGCGACTGCGGAGCAAACCCGGATACCGCTTTGTCGCTAGCAGAGCGGCTTCGATCGCAATCGTGCCTGAGCCGCACATAGGATTAACGAATGGCAAGCGACGATCCCACTTGCTTGCCAAAATCGTTCCGGCAGCGAGCGATTCGACCATCGGCGCTTTGCCTGGAATCTTGCGGTAGCCATGTTTAGCAAGTGTTTCACCCGAGGTATCGATGAAAATCTCCGCATCTTCATTCCGCCAGAAGAGATACACGACCGTCCCGCGCAGTTCGGGTCCCGAATCAGGACGCTCACCCGTCGCTTTGCGCATACGGTCAACGATCGCATCTTTCACTTTGACGTTCGCGAACATGCCGGACCGAATCGTCGGATGCACGACGTTGCTGTTGACTGTAAAGTAACCACCGCTGGCGATCAGCGACTCCCAGGGAATCGCAGTTATGACGCGGTAGAGCTCATCGGGATCTTCGCAACGAAATCGGCGCAGCGAATACATCACTTGACTCGCGCAGCGCAACGTCAAATTCAGTCGAATGCAGTCGGTCATAGTGCCGACTAGCTCAACACCCGTGTTAAAGGCGTCAGTCGGTTTGTATCCAAGCTCTGTTAATTCTTGCTGAACGCCGGGCGCAAGTCCACGGTTGCAGGTAATGACGATACGGCTGGGGTTGGTGAAGACTTGCATTGAGCCATGATAGGTGAAAGCGTTGGGTCTGGTCGCGCGAACAGTTTATCGATCGATCCAGATCGGCCAGTTCGAAGTCGCTATCTTAATCGAAGTTCTGGTTTTGGGCGCGATTGGAATCGGTAGACATTAAGTCGCCAGCGCATCTACTCAAATGCAGCGAACCGTGGGGCGAGTGCGTAGGATTTTTCGCAAGCAGCGATCGGGTCGTAGTCTGGACGACTATGCAACTGCCCGCTCACTTCCACCACGATATCGCCTCGGTAATTCGAATCGCGGATCAGCTTAAAGTAGCTGTCGTAATCGATGGTTCCCTCGCCCGGCAGTACGAACTGAAATTTCTGTTGATCTCCAACGGAATCCTTGACGTGAATGAACACCGTGTCAGCAGCCAAAGTCTTCCAGGCTTCAGACAGGCCGATTCCTCGAAGTTGAAAATGACTGAAGTCAAAAGCGGCTTTCAAGGAAGGCGACTGAACTTGATCAAGCAACCAGCGAACGTGTTCTGGCCGATGCGCGGCGCCACCGATGTGAGCCTTGATGGCGAGGATTGATTGTGTTTGATCGCCAACTTTCGCCCATTGCAGCAACCGTTCAACCATCGCTTCGCGGACTTCCATCCACTCACTCGGTTTGCCGCCCATCACTGTCTCGATGATCACCGGCCCCTCGAGTTTCATATCGTGTCCTAACTCTGCAGCTCGCTTGAGCCGTTCAAGGTTCTTAGTATGCGTCTCCGGTGCAGCGAGTAGTACAACGTTTTCCATCAAAGCCGACAATCGGAGCGAATGTTTAGCTAAGCCGTCACGGAATTGCCTGCGATCGTCTGCTGTCAGCTTCTCCGGCGCGCCAGGCCAATCTGCCATCGTCGGCAATTCAACGCAGTCATAACCAACCGTCGCGCACCGCTTAAGAGCGTCGATCAACGGCAAGTTCTTCATGCCATAGAGGCTGAAGCCGAACCCGACCGAGCGTTTTGAATCGCAAGCCGGAATAGTGCGAGGCACACTTGCGAGCAACGACGCGGAAGCGGCAAGCGAGAGGACTTGGCGGCGAGTAAGCATGCGAGCGCTTTCAGCACGAGTTATGAGGCGAGCAGTTTTCATGCATCCATTTTAGGTCGCCGTCGCCCTCGTTCCCAGACTCTGCCTGGGAACGCACTGTCTTCAAGGCTCCGCCTTTCCCCCCGTACTCGCCTCAGCACTTCCCGCAGCATCTTCCACAGCACCCTCCGCGCTCAGTCCAGGCAGCGGATCGATGCGGTACACATGGTACGCATAAGCGATCCTCTCCACGGGCTCGATCTGCTGCAGATACTCAAGCCCAGGGTGATCCGGCAAGTTGTACAGCCGCTTGACGCTGATGATCCACCACTGCGTCTCAGTGATCGAATGACGCACTTCATCAATCGAGGCACCTTTCGGAAGGTGAGGAGGCAACGTGGTGGGCACATCAAACAGATCTCCGTTCATCCCAAAGTAATCGATGTCCATCACCAGCGGACGGCGATCGGGATGCGCCTTCAGCCACTTGTCCACCTCCAAAATGTCCTGTCCCCAGTCGATGTTCGAAAAGCCCAACAGCCGCCAACCGTTCTCTGGTCCGCCGGAAAGCGTATTGAAGTAACTGGTGTAATACGGATGCACGCGCAACGACGAAGCCGCTGATAGCACAGCCAACGTCACCGCCAGCGGCACCGCGAAACTCCACAGCCGCTTCTTACCAAACGGCAACCGCACTCGCAGCAACTTCTGCCCGACAGGCGAAGCCACATAAGCCGCCAGTGCAAACATCGGCGGGTAGATCATGAGCACATAGCGATGATGATGATTGAAACCACCTTGGAGGCTCACCGACGCAAAGCAGACGGCGGCTGGAATGATCAGAAACAAGAACATCGAGATCACCTTCGGCTCAACCATCCTCCGCCGAATCCCAGCCACCAGCACTCCCAACCCAATCCCCGCCCCCAACAACGTCGCCTCCGGTGTTTTGAACAACGTCGTCATAACGTAATAGTGCGGCCAACTCCCAAACTTCCACTCGCCGTTCAAGAACGACCAATACTTGGTTTCCACCTCATACTTCAAGAAATCGATGCCCTCCAAATAGCTTCTGGGAAATGGAGTTGGGATACGCGAAAGCACGGACTCGGAAAAACGATTGCTGGGTATGGCAAGCGACGCGTCCATACCGCCTAACGCCCGACTTATAAACTCAAACTCACCCAGAGTAGTGAGGCTTCCTTCACAGAGATAACCAGCATTTAGAACCAAGATAGCAGTGAGCAAGCAAACCGCTAAATCGATGAGTCTAGCCGATGCTGATGGTCGTACGCGCGGAAATCGCAGCCACAGCGTGCAATATGCTGCGAAAGGAAAGCTGATGACGCCCGTTACCCATGTCAGCTTTGAAAGTAACGCAATCCCTAGTGCAAAACCGCAAAGTGCAGCATGCGAGCGCGATGCCTGTTGTACGTACAGGGAAAAGACATAAGCACTCAGAACTCCAGCGAATAATGCACACAAATCCGGGATAACGGTTGGCCCATGAGCAAGTATGTTTGGGCAAAAGAACCAAAGAGCCAACACTATACTGCATGAACTGCCCAACAGCAACCTCCGCATCCACACGTACAAGAGCAAAGCTCCAAAGAGAGAGAATGCAGCGCACAGAAGTCTGGGCCATGCGAAAGCATCAGCAAACAACAATTTTTGCGTGCGGAGTTGATTGACACCAATTTTGAACTCCGGGCGTGCACTTCTGCCCTCTTCGAATAGTGCCCAATTGAACTCATAGTTCACAAATACAGACGGCAACCCAGCAACCAATTGCATAAGTGGCGGATTGACCTTGTATAGTGCAAACCGCCCGTGCTTCCAGTTCGAAACACCGGCGGCTAAGTGGCCAATCTCATCTACGTTGGGAAAACGATGTAAGGCTCCATTCAAAAGCAGCCACAAGTGAATGATGAACATTGCTGCAATGTAAGGGGGCTTACTTATTCGCATGAAATACGGTCGTTCATCTCGTTTCGTCCTGAGGAACCGGATTTGCGATAACACAATTGCCACCAGAAACAACCTCTTTCGTCATGGTGTCACCAATCTTATCACCCCGCCTACAGCCGGAGATAATACCAGGCGCACATTCGAACTGATAAACGCAGACTCTCCAGTTGTCACCGAGCTTCATGTTATTCGCGGGCTGTCCGGTGCCTAGCGCACTAGTATAAGGGCCAGTCAGGATCTCGCCGTCACAATCTTTATCTGCAAGCTTCACGCAACCTTCATCGGCATCTACGGCGCTCCCGCACGGCGTACTCTTGAGGCCACTACATGGAGTTACGCCTCCATCAAATGCGGAAGACGTGAGAGCAATACCTGAAAAAACAGCGACAAACATACAAAGCCAGATAGTGTTGCATTTCATAGAATTCACCCTTTCAGCATTATGCGGTCTAGTCACAATAAGAAACACTTTATCGGATTGCTTAGGGAACCGGGCCCGGGAGTGGATTTTTGATCTCGCAGGTTCCTCCGTTTATATTTTCCTTACCATATGAATACCCGAGTAGGTCACCCTTTACGCATCCACTCCACGATCCACCTTCCGTACACTCATATCTTTTCGCACATAGTTGGAAGTTGTAGCTTTCTTGCATATTATTCTGGGGGCGCCCTCTAACCAAAACGGTCGTGAAAGGAGCTTCTATAATTTCGCCTTCGCAGCTATTCTCGGGACCTCCGTATATATAGCGGATACATGCTTCATCTGCATCAAGTGAATTAGCGCAAGGCGCAACCTTAAGACCGCTGCAAGGGCGAGCATCGTCCGCGTTCGTAACGACGATACCCGAATACAGGCTACCAAAAGCAACAAGCAAAAGCATTGTCGCTGACCGTGAAAACCTCATTTCTTCATTCCTCCGCGTGAAAGTTTCAAAACGAACATCAACAGACCAACGCAAAGCCCGAGAACACTCAACCAGGTTACGACTGTGCGGCGTGTCGTCGAGTTTCCAATGGCTAATGGTGAATCAGAAAACTTACTGCCATCCCAATAGCCTCCATTGGTTTCTTTTCCTTCTGCGCTCGTTATCGTAAGCTTCTTCCCTGGCGAAAGGGATAGGGCTTCCCAAGTAAATGGGTCGGTCGAGCTTTGGATATCTTCTGCAAGTAGATGCTTCCACTCGTAGCTTCTGTACGCAAGACCGTTGGCGTTGAGTAACTCAAATACACCTGAATGCGCGATCTCTTGGGTGCTCGAGCTGGAAAACGTTTTCCACTCAGTTGTGAGACGAGCAGCCAGCAGGCCCTGTTCGTTAAAGACTTCTGCAGCATAAGGATTCAATTGAGAACCTCGGAACATAAAATTTAATCGTCGACCATTTGTGAAAGTGAAGTCCACTACACGCAAATCACCCACTCGATTACTTGTGGCCTTGCCGACACTACTTAGCCCACTGAATTCATCAAAAGATTCTCTGTAGAGGGCCAAGGGGGAGAAAGGGAATCGTCCAAGCAGCGGTTGGAAATAGAGCCACAGTGAGCGATCGGATTCAGCAATTGCACTGCCCTGTGCTGATTCTGAAACGACAACACGGTCGTTGTCACGATCAAAATTATTAAGCGTGATCTGCCCGGAGTTCTTAAGAACCACTTGTGAATTGAGATCTCTCCCTTCCTGATCACGCACTTCAATCCTTAGGTTGCTTCCTTGCACCCAATATTCAATGTGAGTGCGCAGCGATTCACTCTGGTTTTGTTTTCGAGAAACTCTGGTAACCTCTAGAAGAAAGTGACCGTCAATCGGCGAGGTCGCATTTGCAACGACCCGTTTCCAAAACTCATCCGCGGTGTCATCTGCTGCTCCTGCAATGGTTGAGCACACAAGTAACGATGCGAAGACATACGGGAGCAGGTAACGCATGACAATATCCTTCCATTGAGCTTTTGGGTTTGCGGTTATTCATCCAAAACCAAGGTGACTATCTCAGATACTGGGATAGTGTTGCCGTTCCGAGACAATTCGAAGTTGATAAGGACTAACTGGGTCGTCGATTTTGAGTTTTCAACCGTCACTGCTATTGAGACTTCTTTACCATTAGCGAGAGTCATTGGCGACTTCTCCAAGATAGTGCATCTACAACCTACGTGAACTTCAAGTTTTTGTACTTCACCGCCAAGCTGGTTCTTTAGCCTCACTTCTCCAAGTAATCGCTGGGGGTTCTCTGAATCCTGCCGCAACACAACGCTGTTAGGCGATAGACGTGACACGGTAGTAGCTGTTCCTATGCCCATTCCCAACACTAGT
The DNA here is from genome assembly GCA_041742175.1 of Pirellulaceae bacterium. GTDB lineage: Bacteria > Planctomycetota > Planctomycetia > Pirellulales > Pirellulaceae > Aureliella. The sequence goes on along the minus strand of JBGSJB010000185.1, from coordinate 682 downwards.
CCAATCAACGACAGAGAAGTTATGAAACCAATCACTGGCCACTCAAGGGTACAAGCTAGTAGCCTTAACGTTCGTTCGCTGAAAAAACCAGCCGATAAAACCCTAAGATGTCGTACGCCGTCGCTGAAGCTGCGCAAGTGTGGTGGACGCTCGCGTGCGTCAGGTACAAGAACTACTGGAAGTTCTGTTAACATGGATTTGCTCCGGGAGAAGCCGATGACCATTTCGCTTGCGAACTCCATTCCATCGCTTGCCAGCCGCAACATCATGAGTTTCTCTCGATCAAACGCTCTCAGCCCGCAATGCCAATCTCGACAAGGCGTGCGGTAAAGCAGTCGACCGAGGCCGCTGAGTAGTGGGTTGCCGATGTAGCGGTGATGCCAGGGCATGGCGCCGGGCATGATGCCGCCAGCAAAGCGATTGCCCATGACGAGGTCGTAGCCTTCCTCAAGCTTGTCGAGGAAGCGTGGCACCTCGCCGAAGTCGTAGCTGCAGTCGCTGTCGCCCATGACGATGTATTTTCCACGGGCCGCAGCGAAGCCGCCTAGTGCTGCGTCACAGCTTAATCTTCGGGTAGACCGAGGTCAGTTTCATTCTCGCGTCGTCGATTTTCATTTGCCAGTCGACGCCGCGTTGAGTTTCGTTGACATCGCAAGCCCAGGCTCGTGTTTCGGATTGGAGT
>JBGSJB010000184.1:0-3766 GCA_041742175.1 Pirellulaceae bacterium | reverse complement strand
CAATGTTCTCGAGTAAGTAATCGAGGTTCGCGCGATTCGAACCGGTTAGATCAGGGCCGATCTTCTGCCCCACGCCGTACAACATATGACAACGCTGGCAAGTCTTTGCGAACACGGCGCGACCCAACGACTCGTCAGGCTTCGGAAGTTTCGAATCACTAACCAGTTGCTTGTAGGTTTCGATCAGTCTGGTTTTTTCCCCCGAACTCTTGCGCACTTGGCCCCAAACTCGACCAAGCAACGATTTTACTTCATCGCTACCTATGTATTCCAGTTGCCGCGCCATATCGGCGCTCAAGTCCGCCGAGTCGATTTTCTTTTCTTCAATCGCTTTCAATAGCGCAATCGCCGCTGAAGCTCGACTGCACAGCGTTGCGATCGCAGCACGTCGCTGGCCGCTCGTCAACTCCTTGTATGCACCGACCAAAGCTGGCCCAACTCGAGCGTCATCGTACTGAGCCATCCCGCGGATCGCTGCTTCACGCAGCTCGCTGTTCGTTGCCGAGTCTTGAGCCAGCTTCAACAGGGAATCGACCAACGATGCATCTTTGGCTGCGACCAAAGACTCTAACGATTCAAGTCGCTCGGCAATCGGCGCCTTCGAGCTCTCTAAACGCTCACGCAAAGCTCTCATCGCTGCAGCATCACCGAAGGTCACTCCCAGCGACGTCGCTTGCAACTGAACCGCTTCGTTCTTGCTGCTTAACAGTTGCTTGTATGCGGCGTCCCATGCGCTCGGTTTCTTCGCAGTGCGTTGACCCGACAACGAATTGCGAATGGCGTTTAAATAAGTCAACTGCATCTCGGGCTCAGTCGATTTTTGCAAGCCAGCGACCAGTCGTTCGATCGCGTCCGCACCGCCCGAACCTGCAATGCGCCGCAACATAAAATCTCGCAGTAACGGTACTTTTGCGCCCGCGACCATCCCCCAAGCGAGCGCTCGGTCTGGATCAACTTCAGCCAAAGGTTCCGCGGCATACCAAATCATCAGTGGCAAATTGTGATCCTCTGCTACGCCATCGTGTGCGGCCAGATTCGCAAGCGCCGTCCAACGCATGTTCGGTGCAATTTGTTGTAAGGCCGACGCCACTGCTAACTGAACGACCGGTGACTTGTCCGTCGAATGACGCTCGACCAACTTCGCGAGCTGATCGTCCTGCGACTTGCCTCGACTTTCCATCGCTAAACGCAGCGACCAACCGCGGACGGTAGCATCCGCATCCGTTGCCAATCGTTCACTCAGCGATGAAGTAATTGCGTTGATACCGTGCAGCGCCCACATCGCTCGCAACTTGCGGTTCGGATCAGCGTGCGTCGTCGCAATGTCGGTCAAGCGTTGAATTGCAGCCGCAGCGATCTTGCCTTTCGCAGCGCGTTCAGCCAGCACACGACGCGAATGCCTTACATACCAATCGTTCGCATGCAAACACATCTCCGCCAGCTCCACATCAGACGACTTCTGCAAGTCAACCTTTACCGGCTGCGATTTGCCATAACTGATTTTGTAGATACGTCCGTTGCTGCGGTCATGCTTTTCGATCTCTTTTAAGTGACAGGCTTGCATGTCGTACCAGTCGATCATCGTGACTTGACCATCGGGCCCATAGCGCATGTTCAGAATCTGCGAAGCCATATCGCCAGTCAACAGGAAATCGGGCGCGTGCTTGCCGACATAACCACTGCCTTCCGCATCCAACACGTCAACGTTCAAACGTTGGCCGTGAATGTTGTTCATCAGCAAAGCGCCGTGGTACGACTTGGGCCAAGCTCCGCCCAAGTAAATCATCGCTCCAGCGTGAGCGTGACCACCGCCCGCTTCATCCGACTTGCCATTACCACTGTGCGGCGTTGCACCGAGGTAATGCAAGTGATCCGCAATCGTTTTGATGTCGTCGTAAGTGTTGGGATTGAAGTGCTGGCCAGCTTGACGTTGATAGCGGCCGCCTTGAATCATGTGATACAAGTGAGGAATCACGCAAGCGGTAACGAACGCTTCGCCTTGATCATTGAAATCAACGCCCCACGGGTTGCTCGTCCCGTGGGCGAACACCTCGAATTCGTGACGCAGCGGATGGTAACGCCACACGCCAGCGTTAATACGTTGCCGCTGGTCCTCGGGAGTCCCCGGTTTGCCAACATTCGAATGGGTGAACACGCCATGGCAACCATACAACCAACCGTCTGGTCCCCAAATAAATGCGTTTAATGTCTCGTGCGTGTCTTGCAGTCCCCAGCCGTCGAGCAAAATCTGGGGCTCGCCATCCGCCTTGTCATCACCATTCGTATCAGGAATGAACATCAGGTAAGGTGCTGCACCGACCCACGCGCCGCCATAGCCAACTTCTAAACCGCTGACCAGATTCAAGCCTTCTGCAAAGACCTTTCGAGAATCGAACTTGCCATCGCCGTCGGTGTCTTCAAAGATCAAGATGCGGTCGCGACCTTTATCACCTTTAGCACGCTGCGGATATTCATAAGCTTCCGCAATCCATGTGCGACCACGATCGTCCAAGGCTAGCGCGATCGGCTGTTTCACATCGGGCTCAGCCGCACTAACTGTAACGCGAAAACCCGCTGGCACTTTCATCGCTGCCGCGGCCGCCTCGGCATCCAACCCGCGATGGGGATACTCTTCAGCGACCAAAGTTGCCGCCGGCGGAGTCAATTCAGCGGGCCGTTTTGCGTGAAAGCGGAAGTGATCAAAGTTGATATGCCCCCAACCGTTGCTGCTGTTATCGACCAAACGAATCTGCATCTCTTTGTTCAGCACGCGTTGCAAATCCACGACCACTCGCGAAAGCTGCTCATCCTGTCGCCCACCGATCTGATAGAACGGCTTATCTTCACCAACCGCAATCAATTCAACTCGCGCATTATCGACTCCGCCGCCCGCCATCCAAAACGTAGCAAAGCGATGCGGAACCTTGAACGGAACTGAAGTCAAAGTGCCTTTGCCTTTGTCACCCCCTTTTTCAAAAGTACCGATCCAGAATTCGCCATGGTGACCGCTGCGCATATCGGATCGTCGCGCCGCAACGGTGTCGCCTTGAACCGGTTGACCTGTAAACGCGTCGCCTTCCGCAACCCAATCAGCCAGCGTGCCCGTCTCAAAATCGAAATTCAACGCGCGGCCGCTAGCATCCGTCGCTTTGACACTATCGGTCGATTCAGGAACCTTATCGCCTTCGCCAATCAACCGCACATAATCGATCCCGACCATGTACGCCTTCGCGGCTTTCGGATTCGCTCCCACGATTTCGATCGACAGCGTATGCTTGCCCGCCGCGACATCGACCGGCTTGAAGCTCAATAAACCTGTGGTCACAACCGCTTCTTCGTAAAGGTCAATCGGTTCGGAAAGCGGTTTGCCATCGAGCGCAATCTCCGCAACCGCATAGTCCTTGGCACAAGTCAGTGCGAGTTCGATTGCGGCGAGCTTCTTCTCGGCTGTGAACTCGTACGTCAGCTTGTCGCCCGGTTTCGCGCCGGTCCACCACAGTTGACTGTTGCCGCTCCAGCGATCCGCTTTGAAGTTCTCCATGCTCTGCGGAGCCGCTTTGCCACCGCTGACAGCGACCTTCATGGATTCGCCTTCCACTGCTGCAGGCACTTTGCCACTACCGGCATCAATCGGCGAACGGGGGCCTCTCAGGTGCAACGCATTGTTAATGACACGCGGCTTTGGTCCCGCATACACCTTGGGCTGAGCGGCTGCGAAGGTGTCTGCATCGACCGACTTTTTCGAGTGCATCAACACGTGGCAACC
>JBGSJB010000183.1:0-7643 GCA_041742175.1 Pirellulaceae bacterium | reverse complement strand
AGGATTTGAAGTGGGTAGCTACAAAACGAGCGATTTCAAAAAGGGCCTGAAGGTTCAAATCGACGGCGAACCATATTTGATGGTTGAAATGAACTTCGTAAAACCGGGCAAGGGAAACGCGCTTTACAAATGCAAAATGCGAAACTTGATCCGCAACACGATGCTAGACCGAACGTATAAAGGCGGCGACGAACTGCAAGCGGCCGATGTGGAAGAGATCGATGTGCAATTTCTCTACAAACAAGCGGATGGATTTGTCTTCATGGACAGCACATCGTTCGAGCAACACGAGTTGTCGACGGTTCAAGTCGACGATGCTTGGAAGTACTTGAAAGACGGCATGACCTGCACTGTGATGCTTTTCAACGGTCTGCCGATTTCCATCACACCGCCGATTCACGTCGAGTTGGAAGTGACCGAGTGCGAACCGGGAGCGAAGGGTGATACCGCGACGAACGTCACCAAGCCGGCCAAAGTTGAAACTGGTGGCGAGTTCATTGTGCCGGGCTTTATCAAGACGGGAAATATCATCAAAATCGACACCCGAACTGGCGAATACGTCGAACGTGTGAACAACTAATCGCCGACTGTCGACTTGCTGGAACGCGACTGTTCGTGCGTTCCGGCTTCAGTTGGTGCACTAAGATTCAGCCAAGTTTCCGTAGGAGTCCGACGTGCAGCATTGGATCAACAAGTTCCGCTGCGCAGGGCGTGGACTGGTAATCGGGCTTTACGGTCAAACAAGTTTCGCTGCGCATCTGACTATCGCAACTTTAGTTGTCGCGTTTGCGTTCGCCCTGCGCTGCAGCCTCATTCAATGGTGCATCCTGCTTTTGTGCATATCAGTCGTGCTGGGGCTCGAGTATCTAAACAGCGCTTTCGAGCGTTTGGCGAAAGGGCTGTGCACGACGCATAACGAACATGTCGGCGCCGCGCTCGATATCGCGGCTGCAGCAGTGTTGGTCGCAAGCCTTATCTCAAGCTTGATTGGCGTATTGATCTTTGCAACACAGATCGTTGCGTTGCTAACCTAGATCCTTCGCCTGTCGCGTCCGCTTTTTGTCCGAGTTCTGCTTTTTGTCGTCCAGCCGTCGGCGAATGGCGGATCGGCTTGGTTTCGTGGCAACGCGGCGTTTAGGCGGCGTAAGGGCTGCGATCAGCAACGTTTTCAATTTTTCGCGACAACTGTTCACATTTTGAGCTTGGTCGCGGTGCTCTTGAGATTGAATCACGACTTCGCCATCAATCGTGAGATAACGCTTCGCAAGTCGTTTGAAGCGATTAAATGGCGAAGGAGGGATGAAGTCGGTTGGGGGCAACCAACGCAACGTGGCTTTGCTGTTCACTTTGTTTACATTCTGTCCGCCCGGACCGCTGCTGCGGGCGAAAGACCACTGCAATTGGTCTTCCGGAATGCGCAAGTTCTGATTGATATACAGGTCCGACACCGCGAAAACTCCTGGCGATGATGAGTAACAATCGAGCGAGTCGCCACTCAGCCAATGCAGCAGCTCTTACCGCTATTATCTTCGCTAACCGAGGCTGAAAATACTAGGCTTCGATTTGTCGTTGCCAGCTCGATGGACAACAGCCAACCGTCTATCGTGTTTGAAACACAGACTAACTGCTACAATGAGGTCTGACTGTTAAGCAAGGGATTGAAGCTTGAGCGACAACTTATGAATAGCGATCTCGAAACTTCTAATGCTTCGGTACGTACACGCTCTGAATCGAATTCGGGCTCCGGTTCTTCTTCGCATTCAATTGTACCGATGGTGTCGAACTTGCTGTTCGCAACATATGTTGTGATTATGAGCGCGATGATGTTGATCGTTAACTCGCTCATGTGCCTCTCAGCTCACTCAGCATTAACACTTTTCGGGCCGGAGTGGTTGACCAAGAATCCAACTATCTACCCTCGTGCGAGTCAGATGTTCTATTTCCTTGCACCGGTAGTTCTGATGGTGCTCGAGTGGAACCAGCTAGACAGAATTCAGCGACTTTTCAACTCGGAACAGCAATGAAACGTGCTAGATTACTCACGAAAATAGCGATCGCTTCACGATAAAGCTGAATACAGTTTCGCGAGGTTTGTACGCGCAGGAACACTTGCGAACTCGAAATTAGATGAGCTCGATTGAGGTAGTCAGCAGCGACCAGATAACATAGCTTGGGGATCTCTCCAGAATTTTCGCCCCAGATCCTTCCGAAGAGATCCCCAGCTAGTTACCCAATGTTTCGGTATGTGACATGCCGAGACCATAGAGTAAGTTTAGGGACGGCGTAACGACGTCACGAAATTACCTTGGCGGGTGTCCACCGCACTTATTGCGTCGTTTCGCTGTGCGTTTTTGCTCTTTTGCGCACTTCCAACCACTTCAGCGCAGCAGCTTGATCGAGCAATTTGCCGTCGAGTTGCAGATCGCGGGCTTCCTGTAGAATCAGGCGAAATTCCGCGCTCGGAGACAGCCCGGCTCGCTGTAGATCCTGCCCATCGAGCAAGGGAAGCGGGTTTAATTGTTCTGCTGGCAACTGCAGACGCGCGTGTAGCCAATCGTATTCGTGGGACAGTTCGGGCTTGAGCGCTCGCCTCGCTCCGAGCAACGACAGGGCCGTTCCAATATGCGGCTTTACCAGCAGACGTTGCACTTCGGACCATTGCGAGCTCGATGCAATTTCAAGCGTGGGTTGGGAGGCAAGTGCAAACCGAATCGCCTCGGCTTCATCGTTCGCCAGTTTCAGACGCTTTTTCAGCGAAGCGATACAGTCCGCCACATTCAAGTTGTTATTCGAATCGCTATTCAATTTGTAATTCATCAGCGGCCAGTACATCGCGGCCACTCTCGTTAACCAACCATCGTCACTCGAACTTTCAAGGAGCGTACAAATGGACGCGCTCGCATCCGTCCAGCGTGCGTCGACCTCCGGCGCAATGACTTGCAATAGCCCGGTGTCGTGCAGCTTGGTAACGGCCCAAGCGGCCTGATTGGTCTCGAGCGTTTTGCGCAATTCGATCGCAATTCGTTCGCCGCTGACTAATTCAGTCTCTGCTGCATGCGTCGTGATCGCCGACTCGGTCGCCGCATCGAGGCGGAAAGCGAATCGTGCTGCAAAGCGGACTGCGCGAAGCATTCGCAATTTGTCCTCAGCCAACCGAGCATGCGGGTCACCAATCGCGCGAATCAACCCAGCTCGCAGATCTTCGCGCCCGCCAACGTAGTCGATGACTTCTTCGGTGATGGGGTCGAAGAACATTCCGTTGATCGAGAAATCGCGTCGCTGCGCGTCTTTTTCCGGCGTGCTAAAAGTCACTCGATCCGGTCGCCGACCATCAGTGTAACTTGAGTCCGTTCGGAACGTGGCAACTTCGACCTGCTCCTGCAACTTACTTGAGCCTTTGACGATCACCACGCCAAACGCGGCCCCAACCATCAAGGTCCGCCTCATTCCGAAAAGCTCGCGGACTTGCTGCGGAGTGGCCGAAGTTGCGACGTCGTAATCGTGGGGCGTATTACCCATCAACAAGTCGCGCACGCAGCCGCCCGCCCACAGCGCGATAAACCCACCGGACCGAAGCTGATTCACGACTTCGATTGCAAACTGCTTAACTTCGCTCAATGTCTAACCTGCCTGTGTTTAACCAGTTTGTGTTGCATGGGGCACCTCCGCGACCGAATAATTGCGAACAACTACGCGAAGTCGCTCTTCGATTTGCCGCATGAGATCGCTGTCTGCGGGAAACTGATCGAGGACCTGCAACGAACTTCGCTCGAATTCGCTCAGCACAGCCGTGAGCCGGTTGAGGCAGTCCCGACGAATCGCCAGTTGGGCAGCGTTAGAGAATGTTCGCGTCAATTCTACTTGGCCACCCGATCCAGAACGCTGCAGCAACAGCAACTTTCCATTTTCCGCCGCATAATTTTGATTGTTAAGATGCACTCGTCGAAGTTGTGACTCCGCATTGAACTGGAAAACGGGGTCCTCGCCAAAGTAGATGCTCCAACCCCGCTGAGCTCGCATTCCCACGAAGATCTCACCCGCGTTTGCATCGCGAAGCTTTAAGCGACGGTCATAGGCGGTCGCTTCTTTCATCAAGTCTTCGCGAGGTTGCCGGTTGATAGCCATAGTGATAGTCGCTTTCGCACAGCCATGATTTCCAAAGCGATCCTGTTGCTAGCTTCGACATCACTTCGGCATAAATGGAGACTGGGTAAAATTTTCTGGATATAGCGAGTTTACCGGTCGATAAGACTTTTACGAAACACCAGCTCCTGATCGTTTGGCGAATTCGAAGACAAGGTTTGTTTTCGAGAGCTCAAGTGACTTTGAAGCGCGGACCGGAGGCTTTGTCATGTCGTTGTACTTTCGTGCAGCCTGCATCTTAACTTGTCTCGCAACCGTTGTCGGGACCGGATGCTGTTGCACACAAGGAATGAATTCGTGCAGCGGAGTCGTGAGCTGCTCGTCGTGTCCGACAAACTCGTGCGGTGCGGGTCCATTGATGGGACTGGCGAGCTGCCGAAGTGGATGCGGCGAAGTCTATGTTGACGAATGGGTCAGCGAACCGCCTTGCATCGACGACTGCGGCTATTGCTCGGAGGGCTGCGACAGTCCTCGGGCCGGTCGCCCGATGCGTTCACTCCTAAGGCTTCTGTGGGGCATTCCGTACGATGGCGGCTGCGGATGTAACACGGGCTGCGATTCTAGTTGCAGCACGGGCTGCAGCGGCGGCTGCTCAAGTTGCGGCGGAGGCGTAGCCTCCGAAGGCTACGTTGGAGGCATTCCAAGCGGCATTTCCCACAGCTCGCAGATGCGTCTGGCACCAATCCCGAACTCGACGACTCCGGGGCCGGGACCTGCACCGGCAGAAGCGGTTCCTACACCAGCACCTGTTGCTCCCAGTTCCGCCAAACGGCTAAACCCGGCCCAGCAGCGGACGCGGATTGCCAAGGTATCGACTCGCTAGCAGCCTGTTGGCGTGACAGACTGTAGACCGGATGTGGCACCAGTGTCCCGAAGTCGCGCAGTGGCCACTTGACCGAGAGATTCAGCACAGCAATCATTAGGGGAGTTCGCTCCCATCAATTCTCCGGGGCGGAGAGCGCTTAGGCGAGTCATCCGACGACTCGCCCGGTTCGACAACTGATGTCGGACTGCTCGAAAAAGACTGGGGTGTGGTGTAATTGGTAGCACGACAGATTCTGACTCTGTTAGTTAAGGTTCAAGTCCTTACACCCCAGCTTTTTTTATCTCTTGCGTTCAACTGCGACGCGCTCGTCCTTCTGCATTTCGTTTCTTTGCCTGATAATGCTGGCAGGCAATGTGAGCAAGGTTCGTCGAAGCAGATTTCTTTTGAGATAGCTTGGCGAGTTGTTTTCTGCATGCTCAAAAATGTGTCGCGCTCGACATTTATCACCTTTTCAACAGCTCAATACTAGATACGCAAAATGTGAGGCGGAAATTCTTCCGGACTCCAATGACGCGGGTGAATCGACGACTTCCTTGAAAACCAAATTCCCACTGCGACACATCGGCAATCTTAGCACTCCGCTGCGATTTTCTCTTTACTACTTGCTGTTCGGGATCAGTTGGATTTTGAGCACGGACCTAGCGCTGTGCTGGCCCTACCTTACGGACCGAAGCGATTTCTTACTTTCGATCACTAAAGGTCTGCTATTCGTTGGGATTTCATCGGTCCTGATTTATGTTCTTCTTCGTCTACACGTAAAGAGGGTTTCCGATACAAACGCACTTCTGCAAGCCGTCGTGCATGGCACTGCCGATCCCATTTTCGTTAAGGATCGGCAAGGACGCTACCTGCTGTGCAATGCCGGAGTAGCGAATGCAGTTCAGAAGCCGATCGATCAGATTATCGGCAACGACGATCATCATCTTTTCGATGCTCATAGTGCTGAACTTCTGATCGCGCGTGACAATGCGATTATGCAGTCTGGCAGAGCGGAATTGTCGGAAGAGGTTCTTTCGACGAACGGTGAGTCGCGGATTTATCTGGCAAGCAAAGCGCCGCTCCGAGATCCCAACGGTGCTGTGATCGGGTTGATTGGTGTGTCGCGAGATATAACGGAGCGCAAACGTACCGAGATCGCTCTGCGCGAGGAACGTGATCGCTTCGAGCGTGTGGTTGAAACGGTGCCGGTTGTCATTGGAACTTTTCAGCGAGGAAGCGATGGCGTTTGCTTCTTTCCTTATGTAAGCCCGAAACTCCAAGATCTATTCGGATTGAGTCCTGAGCAGTTAGTACAAAACGCTACACAGTTTATCGACTTACTATCGCCCGAGGATGCCAAGCGTGTGGTTTCGAACCTCGACACGTCGGCCTGTGAACTGAAGACGTGGCACGATCGCTTCAAGTTGCACAGCCCGATCCTTGGCGAGGTTTGGGTTGAGGGCTCGGCAACTCCCAAAAAGCAGGTGGATGGCTCTATTCTATGGCATGGCTATCTAGCCAACATTACTGATAGACATCGCGACGAAACAACTCTTTATGAAATTCAAAAGCGCCTGCAGGACGCGCAGGTGATCGCGAATATGGGCAGTTGGACTTGGGAGCCTTCAACCAATCAAGTCTGGTGGTCGGAAGCGATCTATGATCTGTTCGGAGTCGAACCTGCTTCGCTAAAACCAAGCTTTGAAGCGTTTCTGTCGTTGCTCAATGAGTCCGACCGCAAAATCGCGCTGGAGCGAGTTCAGAAGATCATTGACGGTGCGGAAGGTTTTGCCGACGAGCTACGCATTCACCGAGTCGATGGACGTGTCATTTGGATTAACAGCGTGGCGCGAGCGAGGCGCGACGAACAGGGGAATCTGCTGCGAGTCGAGGGCTTTGATCAAGATATTTCGGACCGTCGCCGCTTAGAAGAACAACTGCGTCAAGCCCAAAAGATGGAAGCGGTCGGACGTTTGGCTGGCGGCGTAGCGCACGATTTCAACAACATGCTGACTGTGATTCAAGGGTACTGCGAAGTTCTACTTTTCAAGTTTGCTGATTCGCCCACGAATCGCTTGTCGATTGAAGCCATTCAAACAGCCGCAGAGCGAGCCGCACAGCTGACTAAGCAACTTCTTGCATTTAGTCGCAAGGCGCTAGTCGAAAAACGCACGCTAGATTTAAACCATGTTATCTCTCAACTTGAGCTGATGCTGCGCCGACTGATCGCCACTAATATTGAAATCGACATCAACCTGGATCCAAATCCTTGCTTAATCGAAGCTGACCCAACTCAGATTGACCAAGTCATCTTGAATCTCGCATTAAACGCGCGCGACGCCATGCCTAATGGGGGGAAACTCTCGATATCGACGTTGCGAACGGCGGGCAAGCCTGCCGAAGCCAACGTGTCCGCGAATGTGCCAGGTTCGAACTTTGTGCAACTACGCGTTACCGATACCGGGCACGGCATGACCGAAGAAGTGAAGTCGCGAATATTTGAACCGTTTTTCACGACCAAAGAAAAAGGAAAAGGCACCGGTCTCGGACTGGCTGTCGTGCATGGTATCGTTAGACGCAATACTACCAAAGCCAAGTAACGCAACCCTTGATTCGACAACAACTCATGGAGCTTGGGGTCGAGATATCCACGGGGCAGATTAGCCGTATGTTGACTGATGGTCATGCACAGTTT
>JBGSJB010000182.1:0-4138 GCA_041742175.1 Pirellulaceae bacterium | reverse complement strand
ACACTCCAATCCGAAACACGAGCCTGGGCTTGCGATGTCAACGAAACTCAACGCGGCGTCGACTGGCAAATGAAAATCGACGACGCGAGAATGAAACTGACCTCGGTCTACCCGAAGATTAAGCTGTGACGCAGCACTAGCTCTGACCAAGACTTATCGAACGCTCCTTTCCAGACTCATCGATAGCACCGGAGGACAGTCGTCGAAAGGCTCAAAAGCGAGAGGCAGCCGCGCCGCACAGAAGCAACGGCGCCGAAGATCGTTCATCGAAGCGCTCGAACATCGACGGGTTCTGGCAACGCTTGTTTCGTGGGATTTTACGGGGGAGAGCACGGTTGCTACTTCCACTGCGGAGGTTGTAAACGCTGATCTTGATGTTGGTGGCTCACTAACGCGTGGGGCGGGCGCTGCAGCTAGTGCTGGCAGCAATTCATTTCGAACCGTCGGTTTCCAGAACAACGGTATCAGCACGGCGAATACCGATTTCTTTCAGACGACGATTTCGGCAGACCCCGGAAACAATCTTTCGTTGAGTTTCATCTCAGCTCGATTCGCGGGAACTTCTGGCTTCTTTGCTAGTCCGGGAGTTACGCACCAATTTGCTTATAGTCTCAACGGGACCGACTTTACACTGATCGGTTCTCCTGCAGTTACGACGAGTGTGACTAACGCTGTTACCTTCTCATTGTCTGGGGTTAGCGAACTGCAGAGCATTCCAGATGCAACGACCGTTACGCTTCGCTATTATGCCAGTGGCCAAACAACAACAGGCGGTTGGGGATTCAATTCGCCAGCTTCTGGCACAGTTGGCCTCCTCATTGACGGAACCATTGTTCCAGCCGTTGACAACATACCTCCAACCGTTGTTTCGATCGATGATGGCGACTTGGACGACACCGTCATTGCTGGCGAGACGTTGACTTACACAGTGACATTCAGCGAGGACATCAACGCTGCGACCGTCACTCCTACAGATTTCGATAATGACGGAACTGCCGGAATCACAGTGGGGGCGGTCACGGAAACTGCGCCAACATCGGGTGTATTTTCGGTTCAGGTCACCGCCAATACTGCTGGGACGTTGCGGTTGCGAATTCCGAATGGCGCAGTGATTCAGGACGTTGCGGGTAACGCGTTGGTTGTACCGGTCTCCGACGATACCGAGGTCACAGTAACCGCTGGCGACGTCACACCTCCGACGGTTGTGTCGATCAATGACAATGACGCAGACAACTTGGTTGCCGTTGGCGCAACGGTGACTTACACCATTGAATTCTCCGAACCGATCGTCGCTCCGCCGCTTGCAGGCGACTTTGTCGGAGGCGGAACGGCGACAGTTGCGATTACGAATGTCCAGGGGACTGGAACAACCTATACCGTCGATGTGACTCCTAGCACGCCGGGAACAATTTTGCTTACGCTGGCAGCTGGATCAGTGGAAGATGCCGCCGGCAACGAGCTCGCCGCAGATGCAGTGGATACGGATACGCTCAACGTCGACGGCACCGCTCCGACGCTTGTGTCCATCGAAGACAACGTCTCAGGCGGTCCCATCGGAGAAGGCGCTACCGTGACCTACACGGTGACATTCAACGAAGATATTGACGCTACCACGGTCACTGAAGCTGACTTTTCGAACGCAGGAACGTCGCCGATCACATTTGGTGCGATCTCTGAAACTAGCCCTGGCGTTTTCTCGGTAGCGGTGACAGCTACAGGTCCAGGGACGCTGCGGTTGCAGATTCCCGCCGGGGCGTCGATTTTGGACGTCGTCGGCAACGAATTGGTCGGTCCTGCGGGCATCGATGATACCGAGATCACAGTAAATGCTGTCACGATTCTGCAGCCTGGTGATCTAGCATTTGCTGCCTTCCAGGCTGACAATACCGGTGGGTCTTTCAACGGCGATGCTTTTCAATTTGTTTTGTTAGTACCGGTTCTGAGCGGAACGACCGCTTTCTTTACGGATAACGGCTATCGCACGGATACCAACACTTACCGTACGAACGAAACGATGATGCGTTGGGTTGCGCAGTCCAATTTGCCCGCTGGTACGATCGTTGAGTTTGTCGCTCCAGGGGGTACGGCGCCTGCGAGTACTGCTGAATGGACCGGCATTAATCCGCTGACAGGCGCTGCGCTGACAACTGCGACTCTAACCTTGGCAGGCGGAGGCGATAATATCACCGCGCTGCGTAGTCCAGTGTTTGGTGGATCCGACGCATTGGATGGCATCGCCATCGCCCAAATTACATTTGGCGGCGCTACGTTTGCGGCCGTGTTTACCGCTAGCTCAGGAAATGCGACAACCGCGCTTGCACCCGGGCTAACAGATGGGTTGACCGCGGTTTCACTCGCCGCAATAGACAATGGTCGCTATAACGAAAACGCTGTGGGATCTGTCGAGTCCGGCTCGAAGGTTGATGTTGGAACGTCACTTAATACAGATACATTTTGGGTTACCAGCAATACTCCGTTAAATCCAGGTGGTCATTCAGCGGGAACGTTCACGGTCGGTGCTGACACCACGCCACCAACGATCGTTTCGATCGACAATGGAGATGCTGATAATGCTGTCCTGATCAATGAAACATTGACCTACACAATCACTTTCAGCGAAGACATCGACGCGACGACCGTTAGTGCTGCTGATTTTGGGAATTCCGGTACCGCGAACATTACCTTCGGAACGATTACGGAAACCTCTCCAGGTGTCTTTACCGTTCAAGTCACTCCGACGAGCACCGGTACCATTATTTTTGCTATCGCGATTCCGGGCGCGACAATTAATGATGTTGCGGGTAATGCGCTCGCTGTTGGGGCTCAGGATGCCGAGACGGTCACCGTCAGCGCTAGCGACACAACGCCGCCGACTGTGATATCGATCGCTGATGATGATGCGAACAATTCGGTCCTTGTTAACACGCCAGTGCTTTATACCATCACCTTCAGCGAAGCGATCAATGCAGCGACAGTGGGTATTGGTGACTTCACGAATGCAGGAACGTCTACGATCACGGTCGGGACGATCACCGAAGTCTCACCGACCGTGTTCACCGTCGTGATTACTCCAACGACTGCGGGTACTCTGCAACTCAGCGTCAGCGGAGTGGCTGACATTGCTGGGAATGTGCTCGTCGGCACAACCTCCGATGATGATACACTGGCCGTTGTAACGCTGCCAAATGTTTGGATCAATGAATTGCATTATGACAACCTCAACACTGATGCTGATGAACGTGTTGAAATTGCCGGTGCTGCGGGGACGGACCTAAGTGGCTTGACCGTTGTCTTGTACAACGGAAACGGCGGCGTCACCTACGGCCCTGTGACGAATCTGACTGGTGTGATCGATAACGAAGGTGGCACTGGATTCGGTGCCTTGTCCTTCATCATCGGGGACGGTACGGACGATATTCAAAACGGCGCACCCGATGGATTGGCCTTGGTTCTCGATGGCACGATTGTGCTGGAATTCATCAGCTACGAAGGCTCATTCGCTGCGACGAACGGTCCGGCAAATGGTATGACCAGCACCGATATCGGTGTGGCGCAAGACAATACCACGCCGATTGGCCTAACTTTACAGCGAGACAATACCGTGCCTAGCACTCCTGGTGCTTGGTTTGGGCCTGCGGATGATTCGCCCGGTACGCTGAACATAACGCCAGTCCAAGAAATTACGCTCGACACCGAGAACACAGCGTCCACGACCTTGGTTGGCGGTTGGGGAACCAGCACTAGTGTGCCTGGATTCGAAGGTGCGAACTATGCCTTTGCTCGGGGGGGCACCAATTCCACCGCAACCTTTACGCCTACCATTCCTAGCGATGGGCAATACGAAGTCTTTGTCAAATACAGTGCTCATCCGAACCGGGCAACTAACGCAGGGCTGAGAATCTTCGACAACAGTGGAGTTTTTGTCACGTCGTTGAATCAGCGGACAGGCGGCGGCGAGTTCAATTCTGTCGGGACGTTTAATTTCTCCGCCGGTACGTTTGATCGTGTTGCCATCACTGCGGCTGGAGCAGACGGGTTTGTCACCGCCGATGCGGTGCGTTTCGTACGTGTTGGTAACTTGGTGACACCGCCCTCGGCGCAGCTCAGTTCCCCTTCGAACAACCAAGTGTTAACCGCT
>JBGSJB010000181.1:0-5142 GCA_041742175.1 Pirellulaceae bacterium | reverse complement strand
GACTGGGCGGTTTTTAGCTTGTCAGCATAGTCCGTTCGAGAATTGCGCGACCCCGTTCGGCGACGTCATACTTAGTCAGCGAACACCCAGCTGAAGTTGAAGAAGTTCAGCACCGCGTTTGTAGTCATCTCGCTCGGTTTGTAGTACATCATTATGTAGTCACCGGGCAACACTTGAATTCTTTCCGTTGGGTCAGTCATCGCCTTTGTCAAGTCAACTCGAATTGGAAGTTGTTCGCCGTTAGGTAGCTTACGCAGAATCAGTACTCGAGTCGGCGGTATGATGTTTCCGACACCCGCACCGGCTCGCAGCACGGCCACCGATGAAGTACCGCCAAGACCACCCACCGAACCGTTCGCAAGTGCAATCGCTTCGAGAATGTCGAGATCTTCATCACGCGGCATCGGAATCTGACCACCAGCCAACAGACCGCCGGTATAGAAATACTCGTCGCGTCGCGGTTGAATGTAGACCACATCACCATCTTGCAACAGAACATCTTCTGGTGTGAATGGAATCGGCTGATCAGGGCACAACTTCAGAGGCAAACGAATCGCTTCGAGGTGAGCGGGCAACTGGGTCAAGACTTGCTCAGGCTCCTCGCCACCTTCAATTTTCGATTTGATGTTTACGACAGCATGCGGTTCCATGGTGCTCTTGCGAAGCACCCAAACTTCGTTGTAGGCATCCACACCGGGCAACCCGCCGCTCGCAGCGAGTGCATGCAGCACGTCACTTTCGTAGATCGGCAAATCAATCACTTCGGCACTTCCGCGTTTGTGCAGAACAGCGCTACCTTTGTTGATCAATCCGACATTCGAAACCGCTACGTCCTCGCGCAGAACCAGGACGCGATTGACCCGACTGCGAACCAGTGACAAGTTCACTTGGTCGTTGTCTTCTTTAACGATCTCTTTATCGAGATAGGCTACTCGAATCTTCTCTGACAACTCAAGCAACGTGAGACCTCGAGCAAGAATCGGGTCGATCAGTGGCAGATGGATGTAGCCATTCGACTGAACGGTCACCGGTAATCCAATGCCGGGCACGTTCAGAACACCAACGGGTGGATAGTACTCCCGGGCTATCGACATCTGCGAACCGGTAATGATCGGCGGCATCTGGCTGGTGTCTTCCGGAATCACACCTTGAATCGTAACCGCGATCAAGTCGCCGGCGTCGAGCAGATGCTCTTTGACTGGATTGCCTGCCAAGATCGAGAAGTTGATCGGCAACAAGTCGCTCTTGGAAGGTGCCGCAAACTGATTCGGTAACCGATTTGCTGGAATCGCATGCTTGGTAAAGGTAATGCATCCGCTGAACGCTGTCACAACTAGCGTTGCAATGCCTAATGCGCCATGCAGTGAGTTAAGAAGTTTCACTTTACACCTTCCTTGGTGTCAAATTATTGAATCAAAACGATTTACTTTGGGAACAACTTTAGAAACATCCATGTGAGCTAAAGTTTATTCGTCAGTTTTTGCAGAGACAACTTCCACGTCGCTCGCCGACTTGTCGTTCAAGGACCCTACTTCCGAATCAGATTTTGCGTCTAGCGAGTTATTCCGCGGCTTGGAAACATTGGGAGCAGCCTCGTACGAGTTTTCGCCTGAGGGTGATCTCTTCGATACTTGATCACCAACGGTCTCGATGTTACCCATAGTGTCAGTGATCAACTGTGTCTCAAGGGACAGAGCGCTGCCGTACTGACCAAAAAGACCACCGTGAAATTGATGCTCGTGAGTTGGCATCATCAGGGGGTCGGAAAATTGTTGAATTGGTGCGTTACAAGCACAGTTGTCAGGTGAATAGCATCCCTGGCAACCGGTGACGTTAATGGACGGCGCACATGGACCCACCGGTACATCATGGAAGCTTGGGTAGCCTTTGCTTTGTGCGGCTGCGGTACCACATTGATAACCGCGATACCAGCAAGCGACCGCTTCCTGACCTTCGCAGCTTTGGTACTTTGCACTCCAGTAACAAGGTGGCGGAACCGCAGGCAGCTTACATCCACGACCCGTCGCTGCGTCATAGAAGCCCTTTTTGTAACCAGCAGCATAGTCGCTGCCTAGATCCCAACGCTGCTTCCAATCGTTGCAGGTCAACCAAGATATCTCTGCGCGAGTTTTGTTGGTCAGACAGTACTGCGTGTCTTGCAATCCTGCCAGGGTTGCACAACCCATCGAACTCGCCACCACTAGGCAACAGAGTTGCCCGGTTATTGCGCGGGCTGAGAGAATACCAGTCCATGATATCTTTGCGAACATTTGGCTCATCCCTGAGTATTACGCCTTGGCGCAAGCCAGATAAATCCATTCACCTGCAAGCCTGCCTGCCACGAACAGTCGCTGGTTCCCGGCAAAGGGATCGACTGGTCGGTGTGGTTTCACTCCTAGCATCGGCATCAGTCGAGAGCCGAACAAGTGAATTCGCTGCGGCCGATATAGCACCGACAACGCGAACTACCGGCACGTTGCCCAAGATCGACTCAATCGTCAAAGCTTCACATAGTCAGTCGCTCCACGCACGCTTGAAAGTCACCGCATTTAGCAAAATCCCTCGCGCCTTTCGAATCGCTACAGCTTAACATGCGCCCCAATCGCAGCAGTACAACGATGTTCTCATGCTAAGCTGTACCCGCACTGGTCATGTCAATTCACTTCATTTGAGTATTGAGGACCACTGCGAGTGGAAGATCACATGATCTCGCAGCGCACATTTCTCAAACACGGCGACGAAAAGTAAGTTAAACAATCGGGTGCATTAACCGCGGCATGGAGCTCAACCTAGAGGGCGGCTGCCGACTCACGTGCGATCGCATCCTCAGGTAAACTCTTCGTGCCGTTTGCTTCATCGCCCAACTCACCGGCCAACTCACCGGCTGGAACGGCGCGGCGACGGCGACGTTTGACTTTGGTGGATGACCATTCCTTGGTGATCGCTTCGAACACTTCTGGCGTTTCGTAGCGAACGATATTGCGACCTTCAGGAATCGGGCCGATGAGCCCGCGGAATACTGGCATGCCACGCAGTGCAAGATCCGTACTGCTGTCTTCCACGCCGATCTGTGTGTGCATCTGCAGCAGCGTATCGGTGTTCGGAAAGTCAGTAATGCGCAGAGTGCCGTCGGTGGCGCGATTCACAATGCGGTAAACGTCTTTTTTGGACATGTTTTTAGGCTCCACGAATTGTTCCAAGGTAAACGACTGCGGCGCTGCTGACGGGCGCGAAGCTTTTTAGTAGGCAGAAAATTTTGGAGTTCCATGCCTAAGCGTTCGAATCCACGTGCTGTAAACTCGCGCGACCAGAATCGGAGTTGCAGCAGATCGTTCTATCGACTCGCAACAATGCAGAGTTGTCTAATTCACCCTTCGGTGGTTTGTCCGGAACATCGACCAAAATCAAATCGACATGCATCTCAAGCACAGACGTTACAAGCACCACTGAAATGGTCACCTGCTGCTCGGCTTAGATGCCTTGCAGCGATTACATGGGTTCTTGACGCTGAACAATCGCTAACGCCAGAGTACGGATGTTGCGAATCATCCCATCAAGTCCGCTACGGCGTTGGGAGGATATAAACTGATCGAGTCCGATGCGCCGGAAGAACGACTCCAGATCGAACTCCAACAACAATTTGGCATCTTGTCCCGACAGTAACGTTTGCAGCACCGCGATCAAACCTCTGACAATCTCCGCATTCGAATCCGCAACAAACTCGAACTTGTGTGGTGCCTCCAACATCGGGCGCCCCAACAAGTACACTTCGCTCATGCAACCAGGCACCGCGGTACAAATAGACTTCAACTGCGCGAAGTTGTTTGGCAGCTGGCGCGCCATATCGATCAGCAACTCTGTTTTGCTCTCGCGGTCATCGAAGGCTAAGAACTCGTCCGCTAATTGCGCGGCAGCCGCTTCAGGTGTTGAAGCTGTCGCCGATGCAAATTGAATCGTCGTCGCTGCCATCTGCGGTTGCTGGGCAGAACGCTCGCCAAGTATTTTCTTGATGCCAGTTGCCAGCGCATCAACATCTTCACGCGTGTTGTAGAAAGCCAGCGATGCTCGCGTCGTACCAGCGATCTTCATCCGCTGCATTAGGGGCATACAACAATGGTGACCGGTGCGAACCGCGATGCCTAAACGATCGAGTCCAATGCCGATGTCGAGCGTTGCGACGTCATCGCACACAAAACTAATCACGCCCGCTTTGTTGCGAGTCGACCCGACGATGCGCAGTCCTTCGATCGGCCGCAACTGCTCCGTCGCATACTCCAGCAACTCGTGCTCGTGAGCGACCAACTGCGCAAAATCCAACGAAGCCATGTAGTCGATCGCTGCGCCCAGTCCAATCCCGCCAGCGATGTCGGGCGTCCCGGCTTCCAGACGGTTAGGCAGTTGTGCGTACGTCGTGCGTTCGAAACTGACCGTCTCGATCATGTCGCCGCCACCTTGATACGGTGGCATCGCTTCCAGCAACTCGCGGCGTCCCCACAGCACTCCGATTCCCGTCGGACCGAACAACTTATGACCGCTGAACGTGTAAAAATCGCAATCCAGTCCGATCACATCGGTAGGAAAATGGCCGACCCACTGTGCACCATCAACCATCACTTTCGCACCCACGTCCCGAGCTCGGCGAATAATGGTCGGCAGGTCGTGAATCGTTCCCAACGCGTTCGAAACATGCTGAATCGAGACCATCTTAGTATTCGAATTCAGTAACGCATCCAAGTCACTCAAATCCAAATCGCCTGCGTCCGTCATCGGAATCGTGCGCAGGGATGCACCGGTAGCTTGGCAAGCCATCTGCCAAGGAACGATGTTCGAATGATGCTCCAAAGCCGTTACAAGCACTTCGTCGCCGGGATGCAAGTTTACGTGGCCCCACGAGTGCGCGACCATGTTGATCGCTTCCGTCGCACCGCGCACGAAAATGCAACATGCCGCGTCAGGCGCTCCGAGGAACTGAGCCACCTTCTGCCTCGCAAGCTCGAATGCTTCCGTCGCACGTTGACTTAACGAGTAAATTCCGCGATGGATGTTGGCGTTGTCATGCGAATAATACTGCACGATCGCATCAATAACCGCTTGTGGCTTCTGCGTGGTCGCCCCGTTGTCGAGATAGATCAGCGGATAGTT
>JBGSJB010000180.1:0-12949 GCA_041742175.1 Pirellulaceae bacterium | reverse complement strand
ATCCTGGAATTCCTCAACATAGCGAGCGTAGCGACGTGGCATACCGCGGCTACCCATTACGAACTGAGGAAGGAACGTCAAGTTGAAACCGACGAACACAAACCAACACGAAACGATACCCCAGAAGTCATTGAACATCTTGCCAGTCATCTTCGGCCACCAATGGAACACTCCACCAAGGAATCCGACTAACGTACCGCCAACCATAACGTAATGGAAGTGAGCGACCACGAAGTAGGTGTCATGCAAGTGCCGATCCGTAGACAAGGCACCCAACCACAAACCGGTCAAGCCACCAATCGTGAACAAGAAGATAAAGGAAAGTGCATAACACATCGGCGTGTTGAGCTGCACAGTGCCCTTGTACATCGTTGCCAACCAGTTAAACACCTTGATGGCGGACGGAATGGAAACCGTAAACGTCAATGCGCTAAACACGATCGTCGTGACTTCAGCCATCCCGCTGGTGAACATGTGATGGCCCCAAACCAGGAACCCGAACAACGCAATCGCGATGGAGCTGTACGCGATGAAGCGGTATCCGAAGATCGACTTGTGGCAGTGAACGCTCATCAATTCACTGATGATACCCATGCCCGGAAGAATCATGATGTAAACCGCGGGGTGCGAGTAGAACCAGAAAAAGTGCTGGAACACTACCGGGTCGCCGTTGTACTGCGGGTCGAAAATACCGATATGAAAGACTCGCTCCGCAGCCAAAAGCAATACGGTGATTCCCAGCACTGGCGTCGCGAGAACCTGGATAATCGAAGTTGCATAAGTCGCCCACAAAAACAAAGGCATCTTAAACCAAGACATACCCGGTGGCCGCATCGTATTGATCGTCACGATGAAGTTCAAACCCGTAAAGATCGAACTGAATCCCAAAATGAATACGCCCATCGTCGCCGCCACAACCGGTCCGCGAGTCTGCGTGCTGTAGGGCGTGTAAAAGGTCCAACCAGTGTCAAGACCTGTGTAGAGCATGGCAGTCAAGAAAAAGATCGCCCCTGCAACCCACAAGTAAAAACTACTAAGATTCAAGCGAGGGAACGCAACGTCCTTGGCTCCCAACATCACGGGAACCAAGAAGTTTCCAAGCGCAGCCGGCACACTAGGGATGATGAACAAGAACACCATAATCGCACCGTGCAGCGTAAATACCTGGTTGTACTGCTGCGTCGTCAAGAACCATCCCCTGGGCTGCAACAACTCGGTTCGTAGAACCAACGCCAAACACCCCGCCAGGAAAAACGCCGACATCACGCCGACCAAATACATTAGCCCGATCCGTTTGTGGTCCAACGTCAACGCCCAACTCAAGAATCCCTTAGAGTTGACCAGGAAGTTGTCCGCCTCGTTCGATTCGTAATGCGAATGTGTCGGTTCAGTTGCTACCGCGCTCATCGCTAAGTCCTCTTTAAAATCGTCGCCATACTTGTATGTAACTGGAATGCTGGTGCTTACACTAGCTACTTCGCATCCGTTGTCTTTTCATCATTCTTGCCGAGCTCTTCGTCGGTTAACTGGCCATCTTTCAAGGCTTCAATGTACATTGTCAACGCTGTGATCTCTTGATCATCCAGCTTTCCTTGGAAAGATGGCATCAGCGACGCGGTTTGGTACCCCTCGCGAATCTTCTTCTGCGGCTCAAGGATCGATTGCCTGATGTAGTTTTCGTCCACCTTCACCGCTTCACCGCTAACCATCTTCTGTTCAGTTCCGTAGGTACCCGCAAAGCTCGGTCCAACAATCCGCTGGTCCGGCTCACTGGAGTGACACGCTTTGCAGCCCATGCGCTCGTATAACCACTGACCGTGAGCTACAGGGTGCTCCGGTGGCTTGGCGGCTTCTGCCAACCACTTCGCATATTCATCGTCGTTATGAACTACCACCTTGGTAATCATGTTGCTGTGCTCGTCACCGCAATACTCAGCACAAAACAAGTCGTAGGTGCCTTCGATTATCGGCTCGAACCACATGTACGTCACGCGACCAGGCACGACGTCCGTTTTGCAGCGGAACGCAGGAATGAACAAGCTGTGTAAAGCATCCTCCGACCGCATACGCATCCGCGAGGCTTTGTTAATTGGGATATGCAGCTCCGTACTAATCGCACCGTTGGGATATTGAAAACTCCAATTCCATTTGCGAGCAGTAACGTTCACGTCGATGGTTTCCGCAGGCGACGTCATCATGTCCATGTAACCGTCGACACCTTTAGCGAAAATCCAGACGACAATCATCGTTGGAATAACCGTCCAAATAATCTCCAACGCATTGTTGTGCAAAGCGTGGGAGTCGCCCTCGTAACCGGGACGGCGGCGGTATTTGACCGCAAACCAGACCATCGCCGCAACGATCAAGACGAAGAAGACAAGCGAGATCCACATGATGTACATGTAAAGCGAATCTACTTTGTCCGCGAAAGTCGACGCTTTCGCTGGAAACCAAAAGCTCGCATTTTCATCAGCAAGTAACAGGGGAATACCGGAGAGCGACATAGCGATTACTCGTGAGTATCCTTCAAAGGACCATGTTCGGGGTTGGCAGCACAATCCGCGCTTGCCTCTTGTTCAATGTATCGACTTGCGTCCGTTTTCAAGCCCTCTGGGTTAGCGATTGGCGCTTTTGCCGCACCGCGCGTGAACCAGAATGGCGCCGTCAGGCCAACCAACATGATCATGAATGCGGCTCCGCCAAACGCCATCACTCGACGTGCATCTGTCGCATAGCGGTTCGCATCAGGATCATACATGTAACAAAGTTGGATGAAAGCATCGGAAATAGATTCGTTCAGCTGACCTTTGCCAGCTTCCGCGATGGCCAACTTCAATTGATCAGGCTCAAGTCCCAACGAGACAAAGTAGCGACAAACGCGGCCCTCTGGACTTAGAAAATACGTAACCGCCGCATGACTGTAGCGATTGTTAGCCTTATCATAGGTGTACTTAAAACCAACTTCTTTTGCTAGCTTTGAGATATTTTGTTGATCGCCGGTTAAAAAATGCCACGACTCTTCCGCCTTTGTTTCGCGAAGCAAACCAGTGTACTTCGCCTTCGTGTCGCGGGCCTTCGAAGACTTTTCAGTCGGATCAATACTTACCGTAACAATCTCAAACCGCTCGCCCAGCTCCTTGCCAAGCGAACCGCGCAAATTCGCCACCAAGTTGTCCAACTGGGCAACACACAAGCCGGGACAGTCGCTGTAGTTAAGGGTCAGCACAATCGGCTTGCCCTTCTTGAAGTACTTGCCCAAGCCTATCTTGTTCCCACGTTCATCGTTAAACAGCAAATCGAGCGGTATGAACTCCCCGACCTTATCATCCACTCCGATGCCCCGAGCATTCTCAGGCAGTTCCCGCAGTAGCTGGGCCTCAACTTTCAACGATGTGCCAACCGGCGACACAGTGCTGAAACAGCACAGCGTACACACAAGCAACATCAGTAAACTTTTCAAGGGAAACATGGTCAATCTTACTTTTAAGTGCCCGCAGCCGGTTCTGTGGGCTTGTTGAACTCTTTCAAAATCAAGCTTTCCGCTTGCTCCATCGGTATGTATATCCGCTTTTCCTTCGTCGACGTAACCGCCTCCGCTGCGACTGCGCCATCTGCCGCAGGTGGAATCACCTCGACCATTACTTGCTGGTACCCATCCAACCTAGCCTTCTGCTTCTTAATCTCCGCATCCGCCGAAATGTAATGGCTGGTCGCCAGCTTACGTTCAGCTTCTCCAGTCAGCCAGTTGTAAGTAAGCGCCTGGATCAACAGAATTATCACGAACAGGACAACAGCGCTGATGAAAGTCGCATAAGCGATCGAGGTAGTATTTAGGTCATCGTAACGAGCCATGTGCAGCCTTCACTTACTTCTATTCTACGTTCAGTTCAATGTACGTCCGCCAGACCATCTTGCAATGGAACTACATGGGCGACTGTTGGTAAGCCAACGCGTCGGGCATCCAAGGATCGCGAACCGCAACCATCGGAGTCTCACCAACTCGGAACAGGAATAATGCTACGAAAATCGAAACCATACCAAGCCAGCACACAAAGTGTCCGAACAGCATCGCTGCGCTAGCATGACCCACGTTTGGCATAACCAGAAAAGTCATATCCAACCAGTGCACGAACAGAATAAACACCGCCCATCCCGCCAAAACCGATTTGTTACGTCGTATCGCCCGCGGCAAAGTTCCCAAAAAGGGTACTGCAAAATGCAGGATGATCAGCAGGTAACCCAGCGGCCGCCATCCGGTCTCTAGATCCAATCGATCCGCGTACCAAGCCGTCTCTTCCGGAATGTTCGCATACCAGTACAGCAAGAATTGCGAGAATGCGATGTAAGTCCAAAAGACAATGAATCCAAACTGGAATTTCGCTAAGTCATGAAAGTGCTCAGTCGTCACATACTTTTGCATTCGACCATTTCGCTGCATTAAGTAGCAAGTCAAAATCATGACTGCAAAGAAGCTCAACATACCGGCCGCGAACAAATACACCCCGTAAATCGTGCTGTACCATTCCGCATCCGTCGACATCATCCAATCGAACGCAGCGAAATTGAGCGACAAGGCAAAGGCGATAATGCACGGTCCCGCCCAGCGCTGCAGCTTAATCGTGATCTCTGTGCTACCGGATTCGTCCTGCTCGCGACTCTTCCGAAAATACAACGTAGCCGCAATGCACCAGACGGCGAAATAAATAATCGCTCGCAACAGAAACCACTTGGGATCGAGGTAGTTCAATTTCAGCTCAACAATCGCCGGCACTTTCCCAGCACCTTTCGTCCATTCATACAGCGTACCTTGCCCGCCGAAAACGACCGCGATGATCGGTAAAAACATGACCGCCCACCAAGGAATTGTATAGGCGAGCAACTCCGCAACTCGGCGAACCGAAGCACTCCAACCCGCGCGAACGACATGCTGTACCAACACGAAGAACAACGCACCCAAACAAAACGTTAGGCAGTAGATGTAGTTGGCGAGGTACGAATGAAAAAACATCCGGAACCCTGTCGCTTCATTTTCGGACCGAATCAAGAACTGAAATAACCCCAGACTCACCAAGACACAAACGGCCCCAACTGCAACCAGAATTGGAGCAGCCGCGCGCCAGCTGGCTGGCATCGTGATATTATCGTTCAAAGTGTTCGCAGCCATCAATGTTACCTGAGTTCTACGTTTTCTAGATTCTACGTTTTGTGTTTGCCGACTATCAATCGAAATTACTGCCGTCTATCACTTAGCCGACAAATCGCCGCGCCGCGCTTCCGGAACATCTTCCAAAGATGCGTTCTGACTGCGCTGCAAAGCTCGAACGTACAGCACAACTGCCCATCGTTCTTTCGGCGTCAGCGACGATGCGTAAGACGCCATCTTTCCCTTGCCATTGGTGATCGTGTAATAAATGCGCCCCAAGGCTTGCTGCTGAATACGCTCTTCATGCATACTCGTTGGCTGCACCCAGTACCCCTGAGCCAGATTGGTTGCTCGCTGCGAGACCAAACCGTCTCCGTAGCCTGCAAACCCATGACAGACCGCACAGTTGATCTCGTACTTCTTCTTGCCAAGTGCAAACAGCTCCTCAGTTGCTTCCATCGGGAACTCGGTCAACCACGCGTAATTCGGTTCACCAGCAGCCGCAGGTGTGGCCGCGGCTTGCGGCGCAGTTGGGCCCGCAGCAGGTTGCGTTTCCCCGACTGGTTGCGTTTCCCCTGCAGCCGTAGCCGGGGTTGGCTCCTGCTCGACAGCTGCAGGCTCTTTCACCGCAGGTTCAGTGCTCGGTGCTTCAGCAGCCGGCTCTTGCGGAGTAGTAGGCTCCTGTGTTGCAGGCTCCTGAAGCTTAAAGGCAACCATACGCGTCGCGTCGGTCGATTCCAGCAGTGCAGTCTGATCAGGATCGTAACCTAAGTAATAAGGATCAGCATTATCTAACTCGCCACGCGCTACAGTACCAGGAACTGGAGGGCGTTGCGTTCGGTTGTCAGCAAACAAACTGGTCGTTTGCTGGGGCTTTTTCTTAGGCTGAAAATCCATATCGAAAAACACATGCCAGCGCGGCGAATCACTCTGCGAAGCTCGCATTCGCAAAACCATCGCACCTGGGATCAACGACACGAATATCAAAGCCATTATCACCGAGAATATCGCTTTCGGTATCTCCGCCGGTGTGTCATCTTCACGCACTTCATCAACCGACAGCGGACTCGTGCTGTCGAGTAGACTCTTCACTTTCTCAGTATTGAAATACTTATCGCGCGAATCGACCCACAGAAAAAAGCGATCGTCCGTCGCGCGATCGAACTTCGGATTCGTGAACATCGGATTGCTGAACTTTGGCAACCCGTTCAATCCCAACATCGCAAACACAGTCGTGTAAGCTGCAAACAAAACAGTCAACTCGAAGGCGACCGGAATGAAGGCCGGCCAGCTCGAAAACGGCTTGCCGCTGATGATGTAAGGGTAATCGATCGAGTTCATCCACCATTGCATCAGCAACGCAATGCTCGTCCCTGTCGCGCCAGCACACAACGTGAACCACGGCAAAACCGTCGGTTTGATACCGAGTGCTTCGTCGATCCCGTGAACTGGAAAAGGCGTGAACGCGTCGGTTCGCGTGTAGCCTGAATCGCGGACCTTTCGAGCTGCGTCGAGCAACTGATTGTCATCTGCGTACTCAGCTACCCAGCCGAACGCCTTCGCCGGCTTCACTTTTTTCTCAGGCTTATGATCGCTCATATTATTCAGTAACCTGACTAACTCTTGAACAGTTTAAATACTCTGGACCAACAATTTCACCGCACAAACCCGCAAACTTTAATGACCACCAACGTGCCCGTGGCTGTGCGCATGGCCATGACTGTGTGCATGCCGGTGCTCCGCATGCGCATGTTGGCTCATCACGCCCTTCACCTCTGCCATCGCCACAATCGGCAAGTACCGGCAGAACAGCGAGAATAGCGTAAAGAACAAACCAAAACTGCCTACCAACATACCGATATCAACCCAAGTTGGTGTGAAGTAACCCCAGCTCGACGGCAAGAAGTCGCGACTCAGCGAAGTGACCGTAATCACAAATCGCTCAAACCACATTCCAATGTTCACAAAGATCGAAACAATCCACATCGCAATCGTGTTCGTCCGGAAGAACTTGAACCAGAACAACTGAGGCGAAATCACATTGCAACTAACCATGATCCAGTAAGCCCACCAATACGGACCGAACGCACGGTTCCAGAACGTGAACACTTCATACGGGTTCTGACTGTACCACGCCATAAAGAACTCGGTCGCATAAGCTAAGCCGACCAACGAACCAGTCGCCAATATGATCTTGTTCATATTGTCCAAGTGACGCAGCGTAATGACGTCTTTCAGCTTGTACAACGCGCGGACCGGAACCAACAACGTTACCACCATGCCGAAGCCACTGAAGATCGCCCCAGCCACAAAGTAAGGTGGGAAAATCGTCGTGTGCCAACCCGGCAACTGCGACACCGCAAAGTCAAAGCTAACGACCGTATGCACAGACAACACCAGCGGCGTCGCTAACGCAGCCAACAAACTGTACGCCTTCTCGTAGCGCATCCAGTGCCGTGACGAACCGCTCCAACCTAATGACAAAATGCCATAGACCATTCGTCGGAATTTGTTCGTCGAACGATCTCGGAAAGTCGCCAAGTCCGGAATCATGCCCATGTACCAAAACACCAGCGACACCGAAGCGTAAGTTCCAACCGCGAATACGTCCCACAACAGCGGACTGCGGAACTGAGGCCACATCCATAGGTTCAAACTCGGGTAAGGTGTCAACCAGAATGCCAGCCAAGCTCGACCAACGTGGATACCGGGGAACGTTCCCGCACAAACCACCGCGAAAATCGTCATCGCTTCCGCAGCGCGGTTAATCCCCGTCCGCCAGTTCTGACGAAACAGAAACAGAATCGCAGAAATCAGCGTACCCGCGTGACCAATACCGACCCAGAACACGAAGTTCACAATCGGCCAAGCCCAGAAGACCGGCGACATATTTCCCCACACTCCAACGCCCGTGAGGAACAGATATACGATCAGTCCACCGAACATGCCGAGCGTAGGAACAGCCAGCAAGAAAGTGATCCACCACGCCAATGGTTGAGCTTCCTCGCTGATCCGTGACACCATGTGCGTCAACGAACCGTAGGTCTGATTCCCAGTGACCAGCGGCGAGCGCCTGCCCGGTGTGTCAATCGTGTTATCAATAACTTTGTGACTAGCTATGGTCGACATGAGCCTCGCCAGATTCTTCGTGGGTGTCGGAATGGGCATCATGTCCATGATGCGCAGGTTCTAATTGATCACTGGTCTTCAACCGAGCATGCGTGTTGCGCACACGAGCCAAGTAGAACGTACGAGCTTTGATGTTCAGTTCCGCCAACATCTCATAAGCCCGCTCGCTCTTCTGAATTTTGGAAACGCGGCTATTCGGGTCGTTCAAGTTGCCGAAGACAATCGCCTGGGATGGGCAAGCTGCCTGACAAGCGGTTTGAACTTCGCCGTCCTCAATCACGCGGCCTTCAATTCTCGACTGAATCTTTCCGTTTTGAATGCGCTGGATACAGTAAGTGCACTTCTCCATCACACCACGACCGCGCACCGTCACTTCTGGATTCAGTACCAATTGCTGCAGTTTGCGGCTCGCTTTTTCGATCTCGCCTTTTTGCTGCCAACCGTAAAAATAACCGTACTCAGTTTGGTAGTTGAAGTAGTTGAAACGCCGAACTTTATAAGGACAATTGTTCGCACAATAACGTGTTCCGATACAACGGTTGTAAGCCATTGCATTGATGCCTTCTTCCGTGTGGACTGTCGCCGCAACTGGACATACCTGCTCACACGGAGCGGTTTCGCAGTGCACGCAAGCCACCGGCTGATTGACAATCTTTGGTGTATCAACATCGCCACGGAAGTAGCGGTCAACCCGCAACCAATGCAGCTCGCGACCGCGTGTGACTTGCTCCTTGCCGACAACCGGAACGTTATTCTCAGCTTGGCAAGCCACCACGCAAGCGTTGCAACCAGTGCACTTGTTCAAGTCGACCGTCATACCCCATTGGTAAGTTACAGTCTTGTCGCTTTCAAGCGTTTCGATCGGCTCTTTCCACAGCGATTCGAGCGCTGGATGATGCGTGCCCAGATGGTCGACAAACTCCGAACCACCTTCTTCAATCTGCTCGAGAGTCCCCTCGCGAACGAGATTCTTTGCCCGAATCTTGGTCGTTTCCAAACCAAGCTCATCGATCGCAAAGTGATCTTGAGTGGTCGCAAGTTTGTAAGGACGAGGGAGCGGTTTGACTTCAACGTCGCGAATCAAGTGCATCGCACTGAACGAACGCAGTGGCGAAACGTCTTTGCCGATGACCACTTCAGCATTGCTGCTGACCGCTTCATCCCGACAAATGCGTCCGTAACCCATCTGCACTGCAACAGTTCCATTGGCTTGCCCAGGCATAATAAATACCGGCAAGTCGACCGTCGCGCCGCCATGAACCAACCGAGCCTGCTCGCCCTGCTTCAGCGAAAGCATATCCGCCGTCTTGGGACTCACCACTGCTGCGTTGTCCCAGCAGATTTTGGTCATCGTCTGCGGCAACTCTTGCAACCAAACGTTCTTCGCAAATCGTCCGTCATACAACGTGTCGCCGACAGTCACCATCAATTCAATCGAACCTTGCTCAATCGAATCCAAGTCGATCGAACCGACAGGAGCCGAACCTTCAACATTGAAAGGACCAGCGAGCGGTTCGAATTTCAAGCCCATCAGGAAACCGCTGTGCAATAACTCGCGCCACTGCCGGCTCGTCAATGGCTTGCCCGCCACGGCGTCCGCGACTTCGCGAATCAGTTTTTCTGACACAGCCTGGCCAGCTTCGCCACCGTGCAGCATCGACAGAATCTCGATTCGGGATCGACCTCCGAGTAAAGGCAAAATCTGCGGTTGTGAAATCCCATAAGTGCCATCAACCGCCAGCACGTCGCCCCAGCTCTCAAGTTGATGAGCCAGCGGCAGGCTCCAACTGCAAACACTCGCGGTCTCATCTTCGAACTCGGCCAAGTAAACCGAGTCTTCTACCTTCTTAAGCGTATCGCCCAGCGCGACGTCACCCGGAGCCGTGTAAACCGGGTTGCCGCCCAGAATCCACAAACTCTTCACCGCACCAGAATCCAGCTTCGCAACCAACTCAGTTAGCTCAATCGGCTCCACGCCTTCAACCGCCGACCGACTCGGCATCAGCATGACCGACTTGCCAAAATTCTCTAACTTTTGATTCAGTCGCAAACCAGCTAACTGCACGTCCAGCGGCTGATAAGCTCCAACGGCGACGACACAAGCACCTTTGTGCTTCACCAAATCTTCAGCCATCGCACTCAAGAAACGAGCGACCTTTTCAGCTGAATCGATCTGATCGAAAGGCTTTTCGCCATCAACCGGTGGAACAGGTTGTCCGCCCTTGAGTAGATCGTCAACCTTCGCTTCCAACTCGCGAATGACTGCACCAATCTGCGATGGTCGTACGGGCAACCGTGAATCCGCCGCTGCACCCGTGACTGAGAATTTCGACTCGACCGAATACAACCGATTCATCTTGCTCGGCTCAGGCACGCGCCCCTTCGAAAACTGTCGCGAGTAAAGCACCGCGTTACAATCGTCACCGAGCAAGTCGCTATCGAACGCACAAATAACTTGCGCGGCATCCAACTTGTAAACCAACTCAGCCGGCTTGCCTGCAGCTTGTGCACAGGCTTTGACTTGAGCGCTCTTGTCAACCGAAGAGTACTGAGCAACGGAAACTTTAGGCAACGTCTTCACGGTCTCCGCGACCCATCGATTCACAGCCGGTGACAAGGAAGGCGACATTAAAATCGCCAGCGACTCGCCACCGTTCGCTTTGAACGCTTCAAACTGAGTCTTCGCGTAGGCGGCAAAATCATCCCAAGTCGATTCCGTCAAAACGCCATCAACGCGCTTGGCAACCCGCTGCGCACGGTCGTCGTCATACAAACCCAACACACAAGCCTGTGAGTAAACGTCCGTTCCGCCACTCGCAAAACGTGATCTGTCGCCCGCTTCACCCAACTCATTCGGCTCGCTGGCCCGCATGATCGGGTGCTGAGCGTTGCCCTCGACCTTAATGGGGCGACCATCCATGTTGCTGATCAGCAAATGCACCGCGCGGTCAGCCAACTCGAAATTGGTCGCATAATGCTTCGGCACACCAGCTACATCGTTCGGCGGGCGAACAACGAACGCAGCGATCTGATCCGGTCCGTACCGACATCCCGCGAAGCCACCCAAAGCCAACGAAGAGCTCATTAACTTCAGCCACTTGCGGCGCGATACACCCTCCGGAAACTCGGAGGCCGCTTGCGGAAACTCGCGACTCGCAATCTGCTCGAACTCAGCCGTTTCGTGCAAATCGTTCAGACTTCGCCAATAAGTTTTATTCGCCGACATTGTCTTATTTGCCTGCATCTGCGGAACAGCGCTACTGTGGACGTTACTCAAAATCTCAACCACTCGAATCAAGTGAACCGCCCGGCGTTCAGCCTGCGGTCAGCTACCCAATCCTTCACTTACTCTACCGATGACAAACCGCACAATTCGAGCGCGGGTGAATGTTGTCTCGCTCGCGAATCTCTTTACCGATTTCTTCGCGAGTTTTGCCTTCCTCCGGCTCCCAATCCAACTTCGTTATCATGTCTACTGGACGGATGTTCGCATCAGGATTGTTATGACACTCGAGACACCAAGCCATCGAAAGCTCTTTGGCTTGATAAACTTTCTCCATCGTGTCGATTCGACCGTGACAAGTCACACAACTGACTCCACGATTCACGTGAGCCGCGTGGTTGAAGTAAACATAGTCTGGTAAACGGTGGATCCGAACCCACGGAATCGATTCACCTGAAGCCCAACTCTCGTGTACAGCTCGCAACTTGGTGCTCGCCGGATGCACTGCCGCTAAGGCTGGAGCACCATCTGCACCCATCGGGCTATGGCAATTGATGCACGTCTGGGTTGGCGGAACCGTCGCATGCGCCGCCTTGTCGACGCCCACATGGCAGTAACGACAATCCATCTTCAGCTCGCCAGCGTGCAACTTGTGACTAAACGGCACCGGCTGATCCGGCGCATAGCCGATATTCAGCGTCACCGGGTCCGTCGCGCCAAGTAGCAGCGTGGCCGCATAGCCACCACCAGCCAGCGCGAACAAGCCTAGTAAAGGTAAAAACTTGTTCGTCCATCGCGGAAATAGAAATCGACTCATAGCTCTACGATGATTTCTTGCCTGTACAACCAACGCAGAATCGCTCGAACAAGCATCTTGCGTACGGTTGAGCACGGGAAAAGGTCAATAAACAGTTCAGTCAGCATGCGTCGTTCCGCACGCTTTCACAGCATACAGAATGGAGTTGCGTCAGTATCGTACCTGCAACCCCATTTGTTCAATAGCACTCTGGCACACGCGACAAATGGTCGCATTCGAACCAGCCACATTTCCACAAACTAACCCTCACAAACCACCTAGTCATCCAACGCATCGCTTCATGCAGCGCGTTCTCTAGTCCGGCTTTCGTAAGGTCAGCAAATAGTACCCGAAATTTTTGCGTTGCATACCAAGCATCATAGCTAAAGCGCTTCCACGCAGGTGTTTCCATTGCCAAGTGGTCGATTTGCCACGCATCAACATCTTCACCGTGTGCTTCAAACACAATGGAACCGAATGCGAAGCGCTCACCGCCATCCGCCAACCCATCTCGCGCTGCGTTACCAGTTGCAATCCAGTCGCTTTCAACCAACTCGGCAACCAACCAATCTCATGAAATCGCGGTACCGCCCAGTTGTGAGCCACTTCGTCGTGCAACCACCGAAACCAACGCGAAGTCTGCTCCAGCGGATGCAAC
>JBGSJB010000179.1:0-2096 GCA_041742175.1 Pirellulaceae bacterium | reverse complement strand
GGCTCCACTTCGAATCAACTGAGCGTTACGAACTTCGACGATGCAACCGAAACTGCCACTAAGCTGCAGATCGCGGCCACAGTCAGCAAAGACTCCATCGACAGCGGGTCTCTGAGCAAGCAATGGATCAACGAAAACACGCAACTAAAGGACTGGAATCAGGGCAAGGGCATCACCTTTGGTTCCATTCGCTTGACGGATTCGAACGGCCAAGAATCGGCCGTCAACCTAGTTCAACTCGCACCGAAAACGGTCGGAGATGTGATCGATGCGATCAATAAACTGACGATTGGAGTTGAAGCGAAAATCAATGACACCGGCGACGGGATCTTGATCGTCGATACGGCAGGCGGCTCGTCACAACTGAAAATAGTCGATGTTGGCAACTCGACCACTGCCAAACAACTCGGGATTGCAGGCACCAGTCAAGAACTCACCGTTGACGGACAAACTGTTCAGGGGCTCGATGGAAGTCGCACCATTCGTATCGCTACGACGGATACAACGACTGTGTCCGAACTCGCCGAGAAAATCAACGCACTCGAAACAACCGTCAGCGCGAACTTGCT
Source organism: Pirellulaceae bacterium (assembly GCA_041742175.1). Classification (GTDB taxonomy): domain Bacteria; phylum Planctomycetota; class Planctomycetia; order Pirellulales; family Pirellulaceae; genus Aureliella. Next base: position 1,527 of record JBGSJB010000179.1, on the reverse strand, counting down.
GTCGTTCGGCAATACCGGCGCACGCTTAATTCTAAACGGCACCGAAACGGGCTCGGCTGGACGCGTCGCAGTTGGCTCCGATCTGAATCTTGGCTTCTCGGAAACCGTCACGGCTAAAGATGCTCTGCTCGCTTACGGCGCTAATGAATCCAGCGGAGGCATCTTGGTCAGTTCCTCCGACAACAACTTTGAAAACGTCATCGATGGCGTCAAGCTGGAAGTGCTCGAAACTTCAACCACCGCTGTCACCGTTTCCGTCGGCAGAAACAGTGATGGTCTTGCCAAACAGTTGAACACGGTCGTCTCTCAGTTCAACAAAGTTCGCGACAAGCTCAACACCGATGCAAACTATGACGAAGCCACCAAGTCAGCAGGCATTCTGTTTGGTTCCGGTTCTGTACTGCGCATCGAACTCGCCTACGGTCGACTTTTCACTGGTCAGATCAGCGGCTCCGGTTCCATCAATTCCATCACACAACTGGGCGTCCGCCTTAACGATCAAGGCAAATTGGAGTTCGATGAGTCCAAGCTAAACGATGCGCTTGCAAGCAACCCTGAGGCGGTGCAAGAGTTCTTTTCCAATGAACGCACCGGTTTTGCGGCGAAAGCCAAGGAGATTGCGGATTCGCTCGCAGGTACAGAAAACGGCTCTATCATTTCACGCACGCAGTCACTGCAAGCCAAGATTGACCAAAACAACACTCGCATTGCAAACTTCACTCTGAAATTGGACAAACAACGAACAAGGCTGCTGACACAGTTCTACAAACTTGAAGAGTCCATCAGCAAGATTCGCAACAATCTAAACGCAATCAACAGCATCAATACCAACATATTCGCCACGAACGCGTCTTAATGTGAGCGTCTACGTTATCGAGAATCTCGAAGATCCAAGGCTTGATGCTTACCGCGATATTCGCTCGCGCAATTGGACGTATGTCAGCAAGCGATTCATCGCCGAAGGTCCGCTGCTCACCGAGCGTTTGCTCGCCAGCGACTATCAAACGGAATCGGTGTTGATCGATCAGAAGTACGCAGATCATTACACGACCCGCATCCCAAATTCTGTCGATGTGCTGCTACTCGAGCACGAACAGATTGAACAGATTCTCGGTTTCCATTTTCACCGCGGCATACTTGCTTGCGGTGTCCGTCCTCCGCAACTGGAGCTGCGAAAAGACTTTGGCGAGCCTCCGCATGCGCACGAGACTTTAGTCGCGGCCATCGGCGTGCAGGACCCAGAAAATCTCGGCAGCATTCTGAGATGCAGTGCGGGGTTTGGAATTCGTCGCGTTATCATCGGTCCAGGCACCGCTGATCCACTTGCACGTCGCGTTCTGCGAGTCTCGATGGGCACGGCGCTGCGGTTGCAATTGATGCACACTCGTGACATTGTAAGCGACCTGACTTGGCTTCGCGATTCGTTCGGAGTCATCAGCTACGCTACCAGCCTGCGCGATAATTCGAAACGGCTCGAAACAACGCGTCGCTCCGGTCCAGTTCTCATTTTGGTCGGCAATGAAAAAT
>JBGSJB010000178.1:0-13026 GCA_041742175.1 Pirellulaceae bacterium | reverse complement strand
CGAAATCTAGATCCGTCGCTGATACAACCTCTGCGACTGCTTTGGGAGTGGCAACCGCCAGCGGAGAAGGAAGTGACGGTGGGCAAGTCGCTGCAGGTACCTTCCATAACAATCGACGGAGTTGACTCGCACACGGGCACTGTTGAGTTTCTGGTGCCGACGTCTTTTGCGCCGACGTGGCAAGAGGAGTCGGGCACGCAACTGGTTCAGCAGGCTCGCCAAAGCGATCTACTCGACCGCAAGCAATATTTGTTTCGGTTCAGTCGCCAGCCGCTGCAGTTGACTGCGAATTTTCGCCGTCCTATCAATGTTGCATCTATCCGGCCAACTTACTTGGCACATGTCGATGGAAACAAGTTGCGACTGACCGCTTGGTTAGATTGCATGTTTGATACGTCGAAGCCGATCGCTGTCACCATGTTGCCCGCAAACTGGCAGATCGAATCAGCGGAACTGGTTGAGATGTCCGATCCTCATGCTCAAGGTGAACCGCTGAGTTTGTTGCCGCAACCTGACGGTTCAGTGGTCATTTCGCATGTCGATCCCGATCTGATGGAATTCAATGAACAGCGGAGTTTGCGTCAAGCATGGCGTGTGATCGCTTATCGTCCATGGGAGCCCAAGGAAGCAAACCAGTTTTCATTAAAGCTGCCGGAGTTACAGCAGAGTGAAGCCAGTGGTAACGAGCGTAGTTTCGATCACGGAACTGGAATTCTAATCGTTACGAGCACTTCCAATCTCTTGCTAAAGAACAATGCCGCTGAAACGAAGGGGCTGCTGGTCGATTCGTTAGTTCCCCAGTGGCAGCCACTGTTGTCGAGCGACGCTGCTAACCAGCCGTTGGTTTACCGATTTCAAAGTCGTGGCGAGCATCCGTTTTGGTCCGGCGCGGCTGAACCCCTGCCGCAACAAATTGTGCTCGAACAGCAGGCAGCTGTGGAGGTCGGCTCCGAAATAATTCGAGTCACGCAGAACTATGCATTGCAGATCGCTAACGAGCCGCTGAACCAGTTGCGCATTGCCATTCGTCAAGATTCGCTCGGGGTTGTCGAACCCCAAGTGATGATTAATGGAGTGCCGGTTCAATTGCAATTGATTAATCAACTTGGTCAGACCGTTCAGAGTGAACCGACCACGCGAGCGACGGAAGTCAGTCTGCAAAGTTCACCCGTTTCATCCGAATCGACTAGCAGTGACCAAAGTTCGGACTCGACAATCGCTAGCCGTCGCGGTAGCCAGTTGGCTTCTATTGCTGCCGCCGCGGACAGTGGACAGGCCGTGGCGACATCGACTGAGAAGCCAACAAGACCTGAAGCGAATGCTTGGCGGATTTTTGAGCCCGTGAGTATCGCGCCGCTTCGCGGTAATGTGACTGTTAACATTCGCACTGCGGTTCCATGGAAAGCTAGTGGGCAGTTTCAGTTGACTGAGGTCGGCGTGCCTCTGGCGCAGCTGATTGTTCCGCGAGCGACTCGACTGCGCGAACAAACTTGGTCTGCCAGGGCAGACCGCACCGTTGAGGTGTTTGAGATCAAGTCGACTGAGTTGTCGCAAAAAGCGAGTCTCGTAGAAAAAGATGGCGAGCGTGAGACTCGCTTGGTAGCGGTTCCCGCCGAGCCTCAAGCGTTGGAAGCGGGGCAAGTCGAATTGCGCCTGAGCACGCGAAAGCTGGAGAGCTTGGCTTATTTTCCGGTTCGTATCGGACGCAGTTGGTTGCAAACGATTATTAACGGTAACGAGCGACGCGATCGTTACACAGCGCAGATCGAATCGACGCTGCCGCGTATTTCAGTTCGTGTTCCAGGCAGCCGTAATGTAAAGCATGTGATCGTGGATGGCAAACCGGTCACGCAAGAGTTGACCGCTGTGTTTACCAGCGAAGGAACTCAATACCAGATCGACTTGCCAACTGATGACAGACTGGTGCATCAGATTGAAGTCTGGATGATTTCGGCTGAATCGCTCTCTTGGCTTACGCCGCTCGAGATCGACGTCCCGGAAATTGAAGGCGCTCAGTTCTACGATCGCTTCTACTGGCAGTTGGCGATTCCTTCTATTCAACACTTTGGTTTCGCGACGGGGCGGATGACGCCTGAATGGAACTGGCAGTTCCGCAGCCTTTGGTGGAATCGTGAAAGTCGTTTGAAGCAAGCCGACCTGGAACGTTGGGTGGGCGCGACGCAGCAGACTGAGTTGCCAATTTCGGTGAACAAGTATGTACTGAGTTCCTTTGGCGGCGGGAGGTCGTTTCAGATTTGGGTTGTCAGTCGGTTTCTGTTGTGGCTGCCTATCGGATTAACATCCATTGTTCTCTCCGTTTTATTAGTTAGCTTTCGCGCTCTACGTCACCCAGCGTTCCTACTGCTTGGTGCGGGCGGGATTGCAACGGCAGCGATGTTAGCGCCCGACTTGGCGGTTTTGCTGGGACAGACGGCTGTCGTTTCGCTGGTGCTCGTGTGCTTGATTTTGATTACGCAAGCCGCGATTGAAGTTCGCGTGCGAAGGCGAAGTGTCTTCACGGTTCGTCCGTCAAACTTCTCAGAACGCAGTGACCATTTCTCGTTGGCGCGGAATGTCAAAGTTTCATCAGCGCCCAGCAGTACACGAGCTCATTCGTCCGTGATCGCTGACGGGGGCAAGTGATGTTGGCTGCATGCGATTTCAGCAAGAGTTTTCTTCGAACTAACTCTGTGCGCATCGTAATTGCGTTGGTTGCATTTGCGATTGCCATGTTCGGCGTAGGACTTTCGGATTCGAGCTCGCAAGTACCCGCTGAGTGGGAGGTGTGCCGTGTCTTTGTACCAGCCGAGGATGTTGGGAAGCTGGTACCGCGCGATTACAACTTGATCGAAATTGACGATTTAGAAGCGGCTTTGAAGCGTGAAGCGGAGCGACGTTCACAGACTAAGAAGATCGACGCGCATATCTCCGAGTCCATTTACGTAGTGCGTGCAAACTCGGATAGCCTTACTTCGGATCAGTCGCGCTGGACAGTGCGGAGTCAACTAGGCAGTGCGAAGCTAACGTTACGAGAGTTGTCTGTGGCGCTTCGCAATTCGGGCGTAACACGAACTGAGGACAAGCCGCTGTTACCGAACCTACGCTACGTAGCGGACGGTACAACGACGTTAGTCAACATTGTGGGCGACGCAAACTATTGGTTCGGCCTTTCAGCTAGTCCAACATCGGTGCAAGGCAAACAACTGGCCTATGATCTGTCGGTGCCGCCCGCGACGATGGCTAAGTTGTTGATTTCAGCTCCGGAGAATATGAGCATTAGTTCGCCTGATGTCATCGTGTCTCCAATCGATGATCCGCGAGCGGTGCTGCCTGAGAATTGGCCGATGCTAGCTGCGCATGAGAATCATCGCTGGCATCTGATCCATCTATCCGGCAAGTCGCAGTTTCGATTGAATACCGAAGTGACCGAGCGCAAGGATGCAGTGAGTTACCAACAGTTTGTGCGTCGTGCAGTGCTGGCTTATGTTGCTTCAAGTAAAGCAGTGACGCTATCAGCCGATTTCGAAGTGGAACGCATTGCGGCTGATGAACCGCTTCGCTTGAGCGTCGATGCCGACTTGCGAATTCGCAGTCTCACGGCGAACGACAAAACGATCGACTATCGCGTCGTGCAATCTTCTGATTCATCGAAGCACATTATTGAAATACCCAGTGGGAACTCCAGCGGTCAAAATTCAAGCGGTCGAGTTCGTGTGCGCATTGAAGCGTTGACTGATTTTAAAGTTCCGTATGATCAAGCGCTGCCGTCGATTGAAATCGCGCGCAGTTTTGCTTGGGAAGGACGCACGACGATTTCGGCAGAAGATGATCTCCAAGTTGAAGAGGTCGCGACTGTTGGGCGTCCAGAACTTTCCAAGCCGAAACTGGAATCGACAACGGTCGGGCGCCGCTGGAACGCAGATTGGTTGGGCACGGTTCCCAGGATAACTGCAAAAATTGATCGACCGACAAATCGCTGGAATGCGAGTCTGCTGACGCGGTTGACGATTCAGCAGGACTGGATCGCAGCCACGACGAATTTGAAACTGAATTGCCGCGGGCTGCGATCCAATGAGATGCGGTTGCGAATCGGCCAGGGGTGGTTCATCGATGATGTGACGATTGATCGATCGGAAAATTCAGTGAGTATTCAATTGCCTGATGGGGAAGCGAAAGATGCGATACTTTCGTGGGATCGACTCAACAGCGAGATGTCAATCAGTATGCAAATTGTTGCGCACCTTCCTCGCGACACTGATGTCGAGCAATTCAATTTGGCAGCGCCGCGGATCGTGACGGTTGTCGACGGTGATCAAACAGATCTGTACGCAGTCGAACAAACGGGACGGCTTCGCATCCAGCCCGATCCTTTGCTGCAGCGGTTGCAAGTGCGCGGTGATGATATCGAACCCTGGCAGGCTCAGTTGCTAAGTCAGTTTAATGCGTCGCAGTTATATCGAGGTTTAGGTGACCAATTTCCGCTTTTGGTTTATCATCGGGCGACGGGTACTTATTCAGCGAACGTGAAATCGATCGCGCGGTCGATGAATGGTCAGATGCAAATTACGCATGCTGTCGATGTCGAGCCGACGGCGGGTCCTATCGATTTTGCGAGTTGTTTGCTCAGTGTTCCAGCGGGTGCTGAGGTGCCTGTTTGGCGAGTCACTCAAGATTTGAATGGCGAGCAAGTGGAGTTGACGAAGGCGGTCGTGTCGGCAAACAGAAACGATGCCGACGCACGTGGTGAAACGCGGTTTGATTTTCAACTTTCGGAAGCGACTGCCGATCCATTCACTCTGCGATGCGAAGTTCTGTTGCCGATCGAATCGTCTGGCAATACGAACCTGCCGCTGGTTAACACTTCCGTTGCGACAGATACATGGCTAATTGTTCCGAGACAGTATTCGTTGCCTCAGACGATTGCTGGATTGGTCGCTTTGCCTGGTAGCATCTGCTGCGAAGCGGGTGCGTTAACGGAGAGCTTGGGTGAAGACGCGAATGCCATGGCTGCTTACCGCTACGATCCGACTTTAGTGTCGTCGGTCGAATTGCGGCCTGCGAATCGCGTTGATGATGGCGGTGCTTGGGTTTGGACAACTGAAACGGAGCACTGGATGTATAACGACGGGCGCGTACTGCATCGCAATGAATGGCAGATCTTCGCGCCTGACAACATGACGTTCGCTATCAATCTGCCATTCGGCTGGGTCGTGAACCGTATAAGGGTTAATGGAGATTCCGTCGCCGTCAATCAGCCGCTGGATTCTTCGAAGTTGCCGATTGCGATTCCCAAAGGCGAATGCGTGAGTCTGGTCGTGCAGTCGTTGAGTTTGGTGAGTGAGCCGCATTGGTTCTCTACCATTGAGTTGCCGCGACCAAGTTGTTCATTGCCAAGTTTGGAAGAGCGCGACTCGCTGTGGCTGCAACCCGGTCGGCTGATGTTCAGCGAGTTGTCTCAAGACTCGCCGCTCACGTTTCAAGAACGTTTACTGCCGTCGAGTTGGTGGCGCTGGTTATCACCTGCGGTGCGCGCGGAAGATGACGAAAAAGCTGTTTCAGAGCATGATTTTGAGAACGATTTGAAGGGTAGCAAGAGCAGCGAATTCAATGACACATCGAATCATGAGCTAGGTTGGAGGCGCGTGGAACTTCACCCGTGGACGATCGAACAATCGCTTGATGCGGTGTCACAAAACTCGTCTGCGACTTCGTCTGATCCAGCATCATTGGATGTCAACTCAAGGCATGCACAGCCGGGCGACATCGCTGCTTTAAGCAGTCCTGCAGCGAAAGCGAGCTTAAAGACAAGCGAGTATTCACCGGCGACTACGATGGTTGCGGCGCGAGTCAAGACGATTGATCGCAGTTCGCTGAGCGCGCTTTGCGTCGCCATCTTACTAGCCGGCGCGGGTTGGAGCTTCACTGTTTTGGGAGATCGTCCGCGACTGTGGTGGATCTGCTTGACTGCTGCCATCGCGGCTGTCCTGATCGTGCCGCAGACTTTCATAATGTTCGCCCAGTTAACGCTGCTTTGTTTGGTATGCGGTGCATTAGCGCGAATGGTGCGTATTCTCACGGCAACGCTGTATTCACGTGGCGGACAAGCCTCGCGTCGGGGTTCGACGGTGGTGCGTTCCGGCGTGATTGCTTCAATGTGGTTGATCTTATTCCTTGGTCGCACACCGATTGTCGAGGCGCAAGAGTTGGAGGCAAAGTCGGATAAGTCGCCGACCGTGTACGGAGTTTTGATTCCGCTAAACGACGAAGGCGAGTTGTCTGCGAAGCATGTGTATGTACCTAACAAGTTGATGAATCTGCTCGACCATTCGGAGAGCGTAGGCGTGGAAGAGCAGACGCCGCAGATCTTGAATGCGAAGTACATGTTGAAGCTGCGCAGCGACACAAGTCTGACGACGAGTTATGTTCAAGAGTTTACGGTTGAGTTCGATCTGCTGTTCAATTCAACGGACTATGCATTGCGGTTACCCTTCCTCAAGTCGCAACTGCAATTGCTGCGAGGATCGGTATCGGGCCAAGAGATTTATGTTGGTCAAAGATTGCTTCAGAATGCGGATGAGATTGTGTTTCGTCCAGCGGAAGTGGGGCGCGTGCGGCTCCGTTTGCAACTGATTCCAACTGCGACGGAGACCGCTGGACGGTCATCGATCGATGTCGCAATCCCGCGCATCGCTTCGTCCACTTTGGAAGTCCTCGCTGGTAATGCGATGGACGTCGAAGTGAAAGCGCAAGGCGCAGTGCGTCGCTTGACAACGGCAAGCTGGATCGCGGAATTAGGACCGAGCGACAGGTTGTGGGTAAACTGGCCAACGCGAACCCAACGATTTCAAACGAACAATCAAGCTCAGACTCAGTCCGATACTTGGTTGCATATTCACGAGGGTCAAGTCGTCGCGGATTGTCAGTTGAGAGTTAGTGGGGCGGGCGTCTTGCCAAAGCAGTTGCATGTGATCGTCGACTCGGCTTGGGAACCGGTGGGTTCGCAGTGGCAGGATGTGCAACTTGTATCGAGTGAGTTGTCTGCAGTTGGAAGTCGCCGCATTTACACTGTCAACCGCGCCGCGGTCGATGATCGCATGTTGATCCGGGCTTTGGTGGTGCCGCGAAATGGTGATAGTGCTGCTTCGTTGTCGGTTCCGTTTTTTGCGTTGCAAGAAAATTTGTCAGCCAGTCGCTCGCTGGCATTGTCAGGCGTAGGTCGCTCGCGCTGGCGGCTGGTCGGCAACGAGTTTTGGAACCGTTTGACATCGAGTGCATCGGAGCTGGGATGGGAGTCGAGCAAGCCGACAATGAGCGACGCGTGGCGCGTTCCAACGGGATCTTTAAACGGAACCCTTCAACGCATCCCACCCCCGACGGGTCCAACCGTTGAAGAGTATTGTGAGCTGCAATTAATGAGCACGGCAACGCAGCTTAGCTATCGCGCCGATTGGTCTCAGGCCGCCGATGAACAGGTTGCGAAGTTCGAATTGCCCAAGCAAGGCGCCGTGCAAACGGTCTTGGTCAATGGAGGCGTCGCTGAGTATCAACTGAGTAACGCTGGCGATCGGCGCTACTTGTTAGTGCGTATGGCGCGAAATGCTGCTGAGATCCGCTCGATTCAAATTCAATTAACGATCGACGCACTGAAATCGAAAACAGCGTTGCCGCGAGTTTTACTGCAAGACGTTGCCGTAACGAGTTCACAATACCAAGTGAACTGCGGAAGCGAATTGAAGTGTACTTTGTCGAATGTTGAAAGTATCAATCCCGAAGGGGCGCTGACGTTCAGTGAACCTGTGCAAGACTCCACCGTGATGCTTTCGACATTAACGGTTCCGGTCGGCGTCGCTGAGTTGGGGAATCGCTTCCGCGATTCGCCCTATTTGCCTGCTGAGATAGAGGTCAAGAAACGCAAGCCAGTAAAGCTGACAGCACACGTGATGGCTTTGTCACGTTCCGAGCAGGGTTGGCGCGCAACAGTCGAAGCGCTACTCGAATCGGATGAAGAGGTGAATTTTGTATTCTTCGATGTTCCGTCATCAATTCGTGATTTGATCGAATCCACGGGGTCGCCGTTTCGAATTTCTGCCGCTGGGGCTGCGGGTCGATCAACGTTGTGTTTGTTGCCGCGTTCGATGGATGGTGGCAAGGCACGCGTGTCGTTCACGTTTCGCTTGGCAGCGCTCGGTTCTTCGCAAAGCTTGGCGGTGCCTGACATCGCCTATATGGGTCAGCGCTCGACGCGACCGACTTTGGCTCTGCCGAAAAAAATCGATGAACAGACGGTGCAATGGTCACGAGCCGGAAGAAGGTTGGGAGCCAATTGGTTGGCCAAGTCAGGTGTATCCTTCGCCGGCGATGACTACGTTTGTTTTGAGATGGGCGAAGTACTGCAGCCAACTTCCTGGCAACCAGCCCAGTTGGACAGCAAGCCACCGGAGATTTTGTTTCAATGGGGAACGATTAAGCAAGATGCAAAAGGAGATTCGACCGGCGTTTTCGATTTTTGGATTGATCCCAACAATCATCTTGATGTAACAGTTGCTTTGCCAAAAGATGCAGAGTTGGTTGGGGCTCAGAGTGGCAACGAAGGTGCTGTTTGGCATCGTGATTCATCCAATAAAATCCGTGTGTTGATGCAACCAAGTTATTTGCCGGTGCACATTCGCATGTTGCTGAAGTGGGACGCCGCCGAGCCGACAAGTTTCCGTGCTGGCGAGTATAGGGTGTGCTTACCAGTGATCGAAGCTGCCGGGACACGAAAGATCGCAATCGCTGTCAGTCCAACCAGCACGCTGCTGGGTTTTGAATCTGAAACTCAACTTGAACAAGCTTTTGCACCAGAGAGTGCTATCGCGACTGAGATCGACGCAGTTCAGTTTGACTCGCTGCTGGCGGAGCAATGGAGTCGGTTGCTGCTGAAGACGCTGCCGGTTGTTTCGGACATGGGTGGTGAGGAACTGGCGAGTTGGATTCGGAGTTGGAGTCCGAGTGTGACGGAGTTGTTACCTGATCAAACGATTCCTGCGAATTCAGAATTGAATACTTCTGATCTCGCCATGGAGCGCGATAAAGTGGGCGACTTTTGGGATTGGTATGTTGAGCAGTTGAGCGACTTTGACTTGGAATCAATCACGGCATCGCCGCCAAGCGTCGATGCGGGAAGTACAATCGGGAAATTGGGGTTGCTCAGTGAACGTGGAGTTAAAGCAGATTCAAGAGAACGGGCAACTTGGTTTATCGCAGAGTTGCCGGCGACGCCAACCGCCGATTTGAGATTAGTATTCGCTAAGCCGCAGCGCGACGACCGATTGCCGGAGTGGTTATTGCCCTTGGCGGGGTTCTTTGCCGTAAGTTTGTGTTTAGGGTTTGCGATGATGAAGTTAAAAGTGCGCGCGATCGAACTGCTGGCTCGGCAGCCCTGGCTGTATTGGTTGTTGCTGGCCGCATTGTGTTGGTTGTTACTTCCAAGCGTTGTACCGAGTGTCGTGATCGCGATGGGCGCTTTGGGTATGACAATCACGCAACTTTTCTCTTCAAGACGTAGGCAGTTGGCGCTGCGGCGCTAACGAATTCAAAATCGATGACGACGTCCAATGCAAACTGAAAGTGGCGATTGCGGATGATCGCGTTGCCGAGTAGGTTAGCGATCAGCTGCTCTGCGGCCGGTTATGCAGCCCGGTATCGCGAGCTCCAGTTGTTATCAAAGGAACTGAGAATGAAGAATCTGAACATCGCATTATTATGGGCTCTGACCTCATTTCTATCCTTACCGCGAGCGGAAGCAGACGAATCCTGGCCGCAATTTCGCGGGCCGACCGGTCAAGGTCAGGCCGCGGTTTGCGTGGTGCCTGATCATTTCGACCAGAAGTCAGCGATGCGGTGGCGCACGGAGCTGGAAGGTCGCGGTTGGTCGTCGCCTGTTGTCGAGAATGGAAAAATCTGGCTTACGACAGCCATCGAACACGAGCGACTTAAGAAGACGGTTCGCAATGAAGTCAAAGACGTTGCCAGCAAATTGAACCTAAAGGTGCTGTGCGTCGACTTTGCTACGGGATCGTTGGTGCACAATATTGAAGTGGCTGAGTTTGCCGACGCGGAACCGATCCACGCTTTGAATTCGTATGCCTCGCCGACGCCTGTGATTGCTGACGGGAAAGTGTATTGCCACTTCGGTAGCTACGGCACGTGGTGCTTAGATGCGGCTAGCGGGAAGACTGTTTGGACTAAGCGGCTGGTGATCGATCATAGCGTCGGACCGGGCAGTTCACCGATCATCAGCGGCAAGAGTTTGATATTGGTTTGTGATGGAATCGATGAGCAGTTTGTGGCTGCGTTGGACATCGAAACAGGAAACGAACTGTGGCGAACCAAGCGTCCGGAGATGCAAGCGAACAGTACTGAGATGAAGAAGGCTTATTCTACGCCGATCGCTATTGAAGTTGCGGGCAAAGAACAAGTCATTGCACCCGGGGCGCAGTGGATCTGCAGTTACGACCCGAGAACTGGCGAGGAACTGTGGCGAGCGAAGCATGGTAGTGGGTTTTCAACGAGCCCATCAGCGGTTTACTGGAACGGCTTGGTTGTCTTTTCAACTGGGTTTATGAAACCGGAGTTGGTGGCTGTGAAAGCGGATGGCAAGGGCGACGTGACGGATTCACATATTGCTTGGCGAGTCAAACGCGGTGCGCCGAATAAACCTTCGCCGCTTGTTTCCGGCGGACATTTGTATGTTATCGCGGACAATGGGATTCTGACGCAGATCGGGCCGAACGGAGAAGATCTGTGGCAAGAGCGACTGGGAGGAAACTACTCGGCGTCACCAGTGGGTAGTGGCGACCGGATGTTCATCTGCTCTCATGAAGGCATCGTCACGGTCATCAAAGCGGGCGATGCTTACCAGGAACTTGCGAGGAATGAACTTGCAGGCGAAGGTCGGTTGATGGCAAGCCCAGCGGTCGTTGATGGCGATCTGCTGATCCGCAGCGAAAATGCGTTGATGCGATTTGGGAAGTAGCGGATTTGGCGACTAGTGCAGCATTACAGCTAAATATTAGTATAGGACGGCTTTCCTGTGACGTCTATTTAGTTACGCTGACGGACTTGAAAGTCCGTCCTACAAACATGCCACTAGCTGGTCCAATGGCGACGGAAGATGAAGAACGCTGCGCCCAAAATGCAGAGGGCGGCCCACAGGTAATCGAGCGACAGTTTTTCTTTGAGGTAGAGGTAAGAAAACGGAACAAACACCGACAGCGCGATGACTTCTTGCAGGATTTTGAGTTGTCCGATGGACATTACGGTTGCGCCGGTGCGGTTGGCGGGGACTTGCAGGAGGTATTCGAACAGAGCGATTCCCCAACTGACGAGCGCGGCGATGAGCCACGGTTTGCCTGATAAATTCTTGAGATGACCATACCAAGCGAAGGTCATGAAGACGTTGCTGAGACTGAGCAAGATAATAGTGGTAAGATAGGGTCGCATCGTGCTTGTAAAGACTCCTTCAAAGTTGGCTTGCAAAACCTGTGGATGCAGCAAATTGAACTGATGAAGTAGCCATTGTTAGTGCAAGCAACGATTGCGTCAAACCTGGGTGGAAGAAGATGGCGATCGGTCGCTTCATCTTTAGCAACTTAGCTCTGTGAGAACCATTATGTTTAGGGATCGTTACATCAAAGCGTTTTGTGTTGCAGCGTTGCTGAGTACGTTAATAGGTACATTAACCGTGTCGGAACTGCACGCGCAAGACGCTGGCAACGCGACTGCGACCATTGGAGACTCGGAGCCAGAGAAGACGTTTGTTCGCATCGACAAACCTACCACTTATCGCACGCTGATTGGAGATGGCAAAACGGTTCTGGTGCTGGCCAATCGCGGCTCGATTGTCTTCGATTGTTCGCGGGGCGATGTGATTCGCGACATAGAGATTCGCAATAAGACGGAGAAACCGCAGACAGTGACAGTGCGTGGGACGAATGTTCGCATCGACAACTTGGTACTGGATGGCTGCACCTTGCATTTGGATCGCTTGCAGAATTCGACGCTGACATCACTCTGTATTGCGAATTCGCAGAGTCATGGGTTGATCATTGACAATGCGACTTGCAATTGCGAAGTCGATGGAACATTCAAACGCAATGCGGGCTACGGAGTGTTTATTAACAGTTCGGAGACGCGATCGATTGAAATCTACGGGAAGCCGATTGAAGAGAATAAGCTCGGTCAAGTCTGTGTGAACGCGATCGATAACAACGGCTCGATATCGCTGAAAGGGCGGCTCAACAGTGTTCGTGAAAATGGTCCGCCGCTGACCGTAAAGGCAACCGAAGGCAGAATCCACCTGCAGAGTTTCCTCGACTTTAGGAACGCCACGGACAAGCCGGACATAGTGCAGAATCCTTTGGGGCAGCGTGCGAAGCTGGTTCGTCCGGGACAGCAGTCTGCTGGTCAGCAGCCTGCGGGACAATAGTGATTTTTTGAGTCGCTCAGGTAGATTTAACTAATCGAGCTTGTCGCGTGGGTGTTGTAAAATAAGAGAAACGACTCCCACCTTCCCGCCGCTGCGACGTCTTCTATGCCTCCCTTGAAATTCGCATTGACCGTTTTGTTTTCTTGCGCCTGGAGCGGCCTTTTGTTTTGTGCGCGCGAAGCTGCTTCGCAGGATTTGGCTGGCGACCGGCAAGTGTCGGAAGCGGAGCAGATCGAGTTTTTTGAAAGTCGGGTGCGACCGCTGCTGATCGAACATTGTTTGGAATGCCATTCAGCGGAGACTGAGGCAAGTGGTGGTTTGATGTTGGATTCGCGACCGAATTGGGAGCGTGGGGGCGATTCAGGCGCGACGATCGTGCCGATGGATCCTAAAGCCGGGTCGTTGATGCGCGCGATCGAGTACGACGACTTGGAATTGCAGATGCCGCCCGAGGGCAAATTGCCTGACGCGGCGATTGCGGTGCTGCGGACTTGGATCGCGACGGGAGCTGCGGACCCGCGGAGTGAAGTTGGTATCATGCCTTCGCAAACCAAAGC
>JBGSJB010000177.1:0-3451 GCA_041742175.1 Pirellulaceae bacterium | reverse complement strand
CGCTGGCCATTCAGTTTTTGGTTGTTGCAATTACATTGTTATTCGCTTTGCTGGTGAGTTTAATTGGGTATGGAATGTTCCAAGCGCTTACTTTGATGATCAGGTCCTTAGCTTAGGAATTCAATTGGCAGGAAAAATGAGCAAAGCCAACGATCCGTTACGAACGGCGACGAGCACGGCGGAAGTGATCATTGCGGTCGCTCTGCTGGCCATCGCAGCGTCGTTGGTTGGTCGCTTTGTTTCGCAAGTTCGGAGCGGGTTGCGTGATCGCGAATTGAGCGCGCGAGTCGGGTGGGAACTGCAGAACGCACGCGAGCGAATCGGAAGCTGGTCGACTGATGAGATAACTGCGGAACGCATCGCGCAGTTGCCTGTATCGAAGGCGGTTGCCAGCAAGCTTGAGAACGCTCGGCTGAACGCAACTGTGCTGCGAATTGACAGTCCAGTTGTTGCAACCCAAGTGACTTTGGGCTTGCGAGGCGAATTGAACGGGCAGGCGGTTCAACCTGCAGTGCTTACATTCTGGGTTCCAATCGAGAATGGCGAGGGACCCTAATGCGACGCGGCGGTTTTACGTTGGTTGAGTTAGCCGGTGTGATTATTGCGGTCGGAATGCTGCTGACACTGTCGGTATCGCTGCTCAACCAGACACTTGCAGCACATCGTTCCTCGCTAACGCACCTACGCCACATTCGTTCGCTCGAAACTTTTGTCGAGCGTTGGCGAGAGGATGTGCAGTCGGCTACAGAAGTAACGACTTCGTCAAATCTGCTGGTGATTCGAAGCGAGGGCAGCGAAGTGACTTATGAACTCAAGGATCAGAGCCTGATACGCGTTCGAAAGTTGACTGACGAAGAGCCTGGACAAGATCGATGGCCGTTGCCGAGCACTGGTAAGGTGAATTGGGAAGTTGATTCTTCGGGGATTCAGCAAGTGCTGATTGGAAAGTTGGAATTTAGCGGCGATCCGGTTGAGTTCGATGACGTCGAGTTCGTTTCGCGCGTTTCGGTCGTGCAAGGATCGGTGACGAAGTGAATGCAATAGTGAGCAACCGAGTGAGCAACCCTATGAGCAACCCAGTGCGCAAGCGAATTGGAACAAGCCGACGGCGACGGGCGGCTGTAATCGTGTGTGTGTTGGTGGTGCTGTTGCTGGTTACACTGTTAAGCGTTCAGACATTGCAGACGCTTTCGGTTATTCGACGCGGTGACAATGATCGGGTAAAGATCATGCAAGCGCGCGAAGTTTTGGAGCTTGGAAGGTACGTGAAATGGTCGGGGCTGGAGTCGCAGGAACTTTCGGTAGCGATTCCGGATAGCATTGATGAAGAGTCCGACATCGCAGCTAACAACGCACGTTCGGCAGTGTTAGAAAGACTAACGAATGAAAACGATTCAATTGCAACAACTCGGCTTGTCGCGCGATTCCCAGCAGGCGAAGCGGGTGAGGTTACAACAACATTGGACGAGAACCATGAATAGATCAACTGTGAATGCAGGTTTGCGACCAGGTTTTACGTTGGTGGAGCTGCTGGTTGTGATTGCGATCATCGGCATCCTAGTCGGCTTGTTATTGCCGGCTGTGCAAGCAGCGCGTGAGGCTGCGCGACGATCGCAGTGCAGTAACAACATACTCCAGTATGGTGTTGCGATGCACAACTATGAGATGGCTCATCGCAAGCTGCCGCCTGGAACGGTGGATGCGAAAGGTCCAATTGTTCACTTGCCGGTTGGATTTCACCACAGTTGGATTGTGCAAATCCTTCCGATGCTCGACGAGCGCGTGGCATACGGTTCCATTAACCATTCGCAATCAATCTATTCGAATCAGAATGCTTCCGCACGTATGTACTCGTTCGGTATTTTGCATTGTCCGTCCGATTCAAGCTCGTTTGGTCAGACGAATTACGCGGGCGTTTACGACAGTCGTGAGGTTCCGATCGACGTCAATTGCAACGGTGTGTTGTTTCTCAATAGCGCGGTGCGCTTTGACGATATCGTCGATGGTTCAGCTCATACGTTGCTGGTAGGTGAAAAACTGGTGTCGAATGCGGAATTGGGTTGGGCTAGTGGCACGCGCGCGACGCTGCGCAATACGGGAAGTAATTTCGCGACGGGCAGGGGCGGATTCGGTGCCGTCGGGGTGCCAGGAATCGTGAGTCGTTCGGAACTCGAGTCGCTGGCTGTCGAGGCCACCGGTAACGAAGATGCAATGGCGGCAGATGCGGAGCAGTTCCTGCAGAATGGCGCGGAGTTTGAGGAAGTGCGGACGACTCAGTTGCCACTGGGCAGTTGGGAGTGGGCGGCGGATCCGCGGCCGGTTGCTGAGTGGTTGACCATCGCTGATCTGCCATTGATTATCCCTGGCAAGCCGAACGGAGGAATGGATGTTGGCGGATTCGGTAGCCGACATTCCGGTGGCGCGCAGTTTGTATTTTGCGATGGTTCAGTACGTTTTTTGAGTCAAAGCATGGATCCGGCAGTTTTGCAAACGATGGCCAATCGAGCAGATCGAAAGCTGGTTGACTACGAGCAATTTTGAGGCGATGTTCCGACTGTGAAGTACTATCGCGCGTTGGGTCAGTCGATTCTTTGCTAGATTTGTTGAGAGAAATTTGGCTATGCAATCTGAGAACAAGAACCCGATTTCGATTGCGATGCTGTTTTACGTGCTAACGCTGGCGGCGATTGTCGCGTCTTGTGCTGGTCGGTTGTCTAGCGATCAAGAAATATCGAAGACGACGATCGCTATCTGTTCGATTGTGGGTGGCGCCGTTGGGATTGCGATCGGATTTTTGGGAGGCGCGTTTTACTTCAAATCCGTCAAAGCTACCTTGGTCGGCGTGTTCGTCGGTGGAGCCATAGGCGTGGTCGCGGGTGTCCTAACGCTGCTCAACGATACGCATTTCTTGTCAAACATGACAGTTGCGTTCGGAGGGTGCTGGTTACTGGTGCTGTCGATGTTAGCGAAAGCAAGATTCTCAGGTTGCAGCGCTGCGAGCCCCATTGGAGAAGGTGAAACGTCAGCGCCGGACAGATAACGCAGCGATTAGCGCTTGGTCTTCTTGCTCTTTGCGCCACCTTGGCGAACTTTGTAGCGTGGGTTGCTCTTGCAGATCACATAGATACGGCCGCGTCGGCGCACGACTTGGCAATCTGGGTGACGGAACTTCAAGGCACCGATGGAGGATACCACTTTCATGACGGTTGCTTTAGCTATCGAATGGTTGGCAAATTGAATTGTTTGATCGCGCTTCGTGTGCGAAAAAAGCAGAGAATCTTCGTGCCTTGATCGGCGTACGGCTGCGAAGGCGTCAAAATTTGCCCCGCAGGAATCCCGAATTCTAGGGTTCCGGCCAAATTTCGCAACACCAAATAGCGACCCTTGGACAACCTTGCTTGGCCCGCTACGATTCGAGCATGTCAAATGGCCTCAATCCAGAACAGCTAAC
>JBGSJB010000176.1:0-13463 GCA_041742175.1 Pirellulaceae bacterium | reverse complement strand
GTCACGTTCTTCTCAGAAGGTTATCGCAACCTCATTCGAACTTACCGATTCTGGCTTGAATCCCATCGATACGGAAGTGCTTGTCGGCGCGGGCATGATACTTGACTATGCCGATCACGATTCGATTTATCTCACAGAATGGGCTTGGCCAGATCCGTCGTTCATGACCGGACAATTGCAAACTCGCATCAGCGCGTTCAGCTTCGATGCTAGTGGCGTCGACTTCGTTGGTGCTGCATTTGTTCCTGGCCAGATCAGCAGCTCGCGGATGATGAGCGACTACGAGGGCGATCTGCGGATCTTTACCGAATCGCGAGAATGGGCTCGCGAAGGTGCAAACGTCGCATCCACCGATCTGCACATTTTGCGACCTCAAAATGGCAAACTTGAAGTGATCGGTCAGTTGCTGGATGTCGCCGACGGTCAAGCGATCTACAGCGCTTACTTCGATGAGGCTCACGCGTTTATAACGACCTGGGTCGCGGAACTACCAAACCAGTTCATACCCGTGGATCCATTGCACGCCTTCGATCTCTCCGATCCAGCGAATCCAATCGAATTAGGTGAGTTGGTGATTCCGGGTGTTTCACTGTACTTACATCGTGTCGATGAAAACCATCTTGTGGGAATCGGTTACGTCGAAAAGCTCGGTCAGTGGCATCAGCAAGTTTCTTTGTACGACATTTCGGATTTGGAACAGTTGAAGACCATTGCCACTTGGACTTCGGACAACGCGGTCGCTCCGAATTTCAGCGTTGGCAGCCAGAACCCGCTGGCGATTCACTTCGATCCCGAATCCGGATTGCTGAGCGTTCCATTCCGCGAATTCAACGGAGTTTGGAGCCCGCTCGATGACGCTTCGATGAGTGTGTTTAAGCTTTCGCCCGCAAGTAATGAACCTATTCAATTCCTAGCCGACATCAGTAAACTCGATGGCAATTTCTCAACTGCAGCGCGGTCAGCCGTTCTAGGCGAAACGCTATACGTTGTCTCGGGAAGCTGGTTGCTATCTTACTCAACAAATTCGTTCGAGAACTATCTTGATCGCGTGCTGATTGCGGCACCTGCACCTTGGATTAGCGAGTTTTTCCAACCTGGCGAGACGCGTTCGATCACGCTGATTCGTAGCGGTGACACAGCGAATGGGCGAGTTATCTCGATTGGCGAAAGCTCGATTGGTGCTACAGTTACGTTGCTTGACGATGGCACCGTCACCTACACCGCTCCGGCCATTGAAGCGAGCGGTGGCGAGATTCTGAAGTTTAGGGTTGAGTCCCCTGATGGCGAAATCTACGAGGGTTCGCTTTGGATTCAGATTCCCATAGCTGTTAAAGAATTTTCAAGTGAGTCCGTAGGAGTTTTTGTTGCAGTTGTTGATAACGAAGGCTTGCCAGTAGACACAATGATCCAAGGAGCAGAGTACTGGATCGAAGTGCAAGCGACCGATCTGCGTGATGTTCCCCAAGGTGTTTTTGCAACATATGTCGACGTCATTTTCAATGCCGAACACTTAACAGTCATCGGAACAGCTGAAGGCATCGGCGATTTTAAGCACGAGGTGAAAGCCGTCGTTGAATCCACTTCGATCCGCGAACTCGGCGCTTTTACGGCAAGCACGACGCCCAGTGGTGTCGCAACTTCGCGAATCGCACGTATTCGAGTTCGCGCCGAGATCGATGGAGTAACAACGCTTTCGGGAGCGGCTTCGCCTTCGCCTATTCGAGAGACTTTGATTTTTGGCGACAATCTTCAAATTGCTCCCCAAAATGTCATCGTAACCACTTTGCCTAACGATTCGTCGACTGTATCGCCCGCAAACGGAACCACTAATTCGAGACTGACTGGCGATATCAACGGTGATGGCGCGCGCTCGCCGATCGATGTACTTCTGGTCGTCGAGTACTTGAATCATCAAAGCGTGCGTATGCGTGAAGGTGAAATGGTTTCGCTTACATCCGATGACACGCACATTATGGACGTTTCCGGTGACGGAGTTGTCTCGCCCATCGATGTGCTGCTAATCGTCAAGGAACTCGCTGCCGACAACACGAGATTGGTTGCCAGCGGCGAGTTTGTTGTTTTCGAAGCGGATCGTGATCAAGCCTTCGGGAGCTGGAACGAGGAAAGTGAGAGCGTAGACCCACGTTTTATTGCAGAGCTAGCAGCCGACATGAACGATCTCGACGAAATTGCGGCTAAACGCAACACTCGTCCGAGTCCAATTGGTCGCTTTTCCGTCCGCGAAACTGCGCGTCCATAACGCTCCATCGCAGGGCGACGGGCAAACGTAGCCGGACAGCGCGACTACTTCTTGTGCTGGCTCTCGTCGTGGTCTGACTCCTCTTTCGCCGAGATTTTCTTGACACCGTCGAGTTCGATGCGCAGTTCGTTTTCCTGGTCGGGAGTAATTTCAACTGTCAGACCAGAAGTCGAATAAGATGCATAGCGCGGGTGAACGACGCCAACCACACTCGGCTTAAAATCCTGAAGTCCTTCGGTCATCACGAACTGCACGACTACGCAGTCATGAACTCCTGCCACAGCGCCGTCGCCGTCGATATAGGTCGTTAGCAAGAAGTTGCCATCGAGATCGATCGAACCTCGCGCTTGAACACCATGCTCGCGCGACTTGATTTCGACAGTGCCGACATGGACCGGGTTTCCGGATTTGAAGACAACTTTCCCTTTCGCAGGGTAAGTCTTAAGCCTGCCATCGGAGCAACCGCAACAATTTAGTAGACAGAGTAATGCAACGATTGCTCCGCAGTGGGCGAATGTCGGATTGACAAGCGAATATTGATTCCAAATCACTCTGTAGATACTTTGATGCTGAGCTAAAGATCGTGAGTTAGGCAACGAGTTTTCTTTATTAAATGGTCACCTTGCGCTCAGCATAAGAGCATTGAACGCGCGACCAGCGCGTAGCGAAAGGCGATCATGGCGGATAAACGAACACTATTCGGCGGAGTCGATCACTTGAGCATCTTGGCGATTACAAAATCGACCGAGCGTATCTGTGTCAGTCGAATTCGAAATGGTGCGAACACTTCCATCGGCGAAGACAAAGTTGCATATGCCTGCATGCCAACTACCCCAGGCTACCAAGCTGCTCCCTTCGGATCGCAAGTCGCTGACCAATGGTATCGTCGGACCGCCGACCCTCGCGAGGTTGAACACATTGTCGCCATTGAAGATAAACGCGTCGCCTGGGGTTTGTTTTAGTTTGCCCATCGGCACGTGCATTTCACCGCTGATAAATGTGTTGCTTAGACCATCTGTAATATCACGTTGGCGTACGCGATCGATCCAGTCCATCGGTTGTCCTGCGCTGCAGCGCGCTCTACTGGAAATGATTGTTCCAGTTCCATTGCCGCCGTAATAGAAATCGGTTGGCAGGCCTGATGATCCCGGTGACAGATCACCTTGGTTGCCACCATAGTCACCGACCGCACCTGAAGCCAAAGTCGATCCGCTAGTGGTCATCGGATAACGGCATCCGCAAGGCAACGTGATCCAGACGGTTGTTGACCCAGCTATCAGACCTTCACCGACTGCGTCAGAAACCGCGCGACGTGATGGACAGCAATAGGTCGACAAATTGAACTTGCGAACTTCTTCAGCATGGTCGCCATAGGATCGTGAATAATCCCATTTTTGTTCTGCGGCAGACTGTTCGACGAAGGGCATGATTCGCACTAGCCATGTGGTTTCGGTTCCACCGCAAGCCATTTCTGCTGCATCGCCTGGACGCGGTTGATAGCGCGCAGGCGGGTAAGCTTTCCGTGCGTCGTGAAAGAGATCTACAGCTAAACCGATTTGATGCAAGTTGTTCTTGCATTGCATCGTGCGAGCCGCTTCGCGAGCGGCCTGCACGCCGGGAAGGAGCAACCCGACTAAGATACCAATGATTGAGATAACGACTAACAGCTCAACTAATGTAAAAGCGGAACTACGCGTGGATACCATTATGTGGACTCAGTACCGTTTAGTACGAAAACTCCGGCGAAAACACCGGGAACAGAATGTCCTTAATTCTAGGCAGTCACAGGCGTTCGTGTCGATAGTTTTGCTGCCAAAGGCTTGAATTTGCTGGCTGAATGGGCCGCTGGGGCTGATTCGCATATCTGTCTGCGGCATCGATCTGGTCTGCAACGGTTACAACGATTGCAGCTGGCACCTTCAAACTTACTGACCTGATTCCAACCTACCAGCAAGTCCTGCAACGCAAAATAACTTTGCAATACACGTTTATGCGGCTAGCGCTGAGCGACCAGATAACCGAGGATAGCACCGACGAGCAAGGCGGGTGGCAAGCAAATGGCAACCGTAAGAGCGATGACCATTCCGGTGTTCAGTGCCGTCGGCGGCGATGTAAACGGCGTTACAGTCGGTTCGCTAAAGCCACTGCTTGACAGTTTCAAGCTGCGTTCAGCCAGTGTTTGGGACGACTGGCCCCCCTCGGACGTTGGCTCTTGGGATTGAGAAATTGCGTTCGAGCTATCGCTCAGCGGCGGCAGATCGTCGGCGCGATAGTCGGATTTCTCCTCTTCACTGAGTGGCGGAGGCGGCGACATCCACGGAGATCGCATCGCTGAAACCGCTCCAACACCAACCGAATCGACTGCCCAAGGCTCCAAGCGCGATGCCACTTCAGCCGCGCTAGAAATGCGTTTGCGAGGGTCCTTTTCCATCATATCAGCGATAATGTCGACGAACTCTTCCGTAATGTCAGGTGCAAATTTTCGCGGATGCCAAGGTGTTTCATCGATGTGTCGCCGAAGTTTCGAAGCGGTATCTCCGCCGGGGAACGGAACTTTGCCGCAGACGGCGTAGTAGAGAGTGCATCCAAGCGAGTAAATGTCCGACGCTGGTTTGATCTCTAGTGGTGTTCTAATCTGCTCCGGAGAAAGGTAATCAGTTGTGCCGACGATCTTTCCAGCTCTCGGATCATTCATTAAGTCATGAGCAAAGCCAGCTAAACCGACATCGGAAACTTTTGCGTCACCTTCTGGGGTCACCAAGATGTTACCAGGTTTAACATCTCGATGCACCAATCCTTTTCGATGTGCATAGTCGAGCCCCAACGCTGCGTGTGTGATGATCTTCGCCGCTTGCTGAACAGGTAAAGGCCCGCGCGATTTGACCAGCCGCCGCAGATCCATTCCGGGTACATACTCAGTCACCAAGAAATGGACTTTGCCATCACGCCCTGCATCAAAAGCGCGCACTAGGTACGGGCAATCCAAAGTAGCCTGCATGCGAATCTCACGCGCGAAGCTTTCGCGGCTCGCATCCGTCGCCCGCGCGCCCGGCAGAACCTTCACGGCGCAAACTCGCCCCATCACTTGATGCTCAGCCTTGAAGACTTGTCCCATGCCGCCTTCGCCAATGAAGTCCGTAATCCAGTAGGGTCCGAGGTTCAGTTTGGTGCGTCCGAGCAATAACTGCTCGGCTTGGTAACGCGTTAACGTCTCTTGTTCGACAAGTATCTCAGCCAGCAATGGGTCGGATACGGGCGCCTCGGCCGACAGACCTTGCTGGCTTTGTCGATGGCGAGCAACACGCAACGCGTAATCCAATTTCTCCGTCGTGACCAACCCGCTTATCAATGCTGATGTGCGCAGCAATGACTCATCTGCGTTAGCTGGCATTGGATTGGCGGACATGACAGAGCAATCCTGAAAACTTTACCGCGTTCGGGAAAAGATTTTGAGCTTAGGCGAATCCTTGCCGATACAACCATTGTATTCGCGTTATTCAGCATAAGCTATCGGGTCGATCAATGGCGGGCTAATGCCTCGTTCATGAGCGCCCCGTAACTGACATTGGACAATCTTGCCTTGAATGTTATTAAGGCATTTTTACGCACTCCGTGTCGTTGAGTACCGCTTAGCAAGCATTGCCTACCTCGCTTCAAGATTGGGGGGACCTGTGAATCAAACAAATACAGCTCATCCCACGCCACAACTTTGCGGAGACAGATGTAAATGAAACATGCTGGCCACCGCTCAATGCACGCAAACAATTCAAGTATTCCGCAAGCACTCCGCCCGGTTCGCATCTTTGTCGACGCGACCTACACCCTTTGCTCGGGTAAGAGCTCCGGAATTGAACGCGTGGTGCGCAGCATCATTCGAGAGTCCACTCAGTGCAAGCTCGGATACAGCCCGCAGGTCGTCATTTCGCACAACGGTCGTTTCTATCCGATTGCCGATCGCCAAGTCGCTGAACTCGCCAAGCCGGCAAAGATGCAGAGCAACGTGCGTTCTAAGTTACCCCACTTTTATGAAAAGGCTGCAAAGGCGCTTTGTAAGTTGATTCCATCGCGATTGCTGCGAAAGTGGTTGCTGCCTGAAGCTGGGCATCTGGGAATGTTCAAAGTTCCGCACACGTTGTACGAGCGAATTTCGCGCTTCAAAGCTGTGCGCGGCGCAGCGCCGATCGAACCAGGTGAAGGCGATCTGTTTTTGTTGCCGGATGCATATTGGCCTCGTCGCAACGTTTGGACCGCCGTTGACCACGCTCGCGCACAAGGCGCAATGATCTCAACCGTTCTTTACGACTTAATTCCGGTAACGCACCCGGAGTTTGTGGGATTGAAACGCAAAGAAGTCTTCGTTCAATATCTGCAGAACGTGGCGACGAAGAGCGATCTGATCGTTGCGATTTCAGACACCGTTCGCAACCAAGCGAAAGAATTCTTACCGACAATCTGCGGTGATGAACCGGTCTGCCAAGACATTCGCTCTTTCGAATTGGGAGCGGAGCTCTCTTCATCGCAAGGTCACGTTCGCAAGTCGGTTCAAAATCTGTTTTCGCCCGACGCAAAAGACACTCCTTACTTGATGGTTGCCACATTCGATCCACGCAAAAATCATCGCTACTTGATCGAAGCCTTTGACATCCTTTGGAAACAGCGTCCGGATCTGAAACTCTGCCTCGTCGGTCGCATCGGTTGGCTGTGCGAAGACATTCTCATTCAGCTTGAGAAACACGCACATCGTGATCGAGAACTTTTTGTTTTCCATGATCTTTCCGACGCTGAACTGCAATACTGCTACAGTTCGAGTCGTGGAGTGATCTTTCCGTCGATCGTCGAGGGCTTTGGACTGCCGATCGTGGAAGCATTATGGCACGGCCAAAAGACATTCGCCAGCGACACTCCGATTCACCGCGAAGTTGGTCGTGGCGACTGCAGTTACTTCAATTTAGCTGATCCGCAATCATTGGTCGATTCCATTATTGCTTGGGAAAGTGAAAGAGCTCATTCAAAGCCCACGCTTCCTATACGCCAGCCAATCGCATGGTCAGACAGCAATCTGCAACTCTTCCATCACTGCCTCGACGCCTATATCACTCGCAAGAGCGAAACAGAATCGCGCCGTGCTGCGTGAGCCCTTCCGTTTGAGTCGGGTTCCCCTGGAGTGCTGAGCACCGCTAACTTGTTGCAAACGTATTTGCAGCTCCTGGCGTTGCACCTGAATACACAAGCGTGCGCGCTTGAGCAAGCGGGTCGAACGCCAGCTGCTGCCTAGCGACGAAGTCCATGACTTTGTCCCCCGCAATCGGCCTGGAAAACAGATAGCCTTGACCAAGCTGGCAACCGAGTTCTTGCAGCAATGCAAGCTGCCGCTGCGTCTCGATGCCCTCTGCGACAACTTTGATGTTAGTCTTCGACAACAACTCGATGACTAACTTGGTCAAGCCTAGCAAGTAATCGTCTTGATCGATTGTGGCGATCAGCGAACGATCCAGCTTGATGACGTCTAGCGGAATCTGATGTAAGCATGCCAGCGACGAGTAACCGGTACCAAAATCATCAAGCTCAATCTTCACACCGAGCGCTCGCAGCTCACCGATGACTTGCACCGTTGAATCGAGCTCATTCATCATCTCGCTTTCAGTAATTTCCAGATGCACGTGCGTTGCGCTGATTCCAGTCTCGCGAAGCACCTGTTTGAATCCCTCGACAAACTCGCGATGTACCAACTGTTGTCTTGAGAGATTGACGCTGATGTTGCGTGGCGCCAAATGAGGCATGCTGCAACTCCATTCGACGAACTGTTGACAAGCCGTCCGCAAAACCCACTGGCCGATCTCAACCATCAATCCCAGCTCTTCCGCCAGCGGCACGAAGCAACTCGGCTGAATCAAGCCTCGTTCTGGATGCCGCCAGCGAATTAGCGCCTCGACGCTTTCCACGACGCCTGATTGCAAGTCGATAATCGGTTGATAATCCAAATACAGTTGGTTCAGCTCCACGGCGCGACGCAAATCGATATCGAGTTTCCAACGCAGTTGAGCCCGCTCGCGCATGCCGTTATCAAAAACTTCGTAACACCCTCGCCCTGACCCTTTCGCTTCATACATCGCGATGTCCGCGTCGCGGATGACATCACCAGTCGAATGATACTGACCGCTGCAAGTC
The DNA here is from genome assembly GCA_041742175.1 of Pirellulaceae bacterium. GTDB lineage: Bacteria > Planctomycetota > Planctomycetia > Pirellulales > Pirellulaceae > Aureliella. The sequence goes on along the minus strand of JBGSJB010000176.1, from coordinate 5,035 downwards.
ACGATGCCAATGCTCGCGCCCAGATACAACAGCCGGCCGTCGACCTCATAGGGTTCCAGCAGATGTTGCAGCAGTTCCTGCGCGATCACTTCCGCTTCTTCCACCGCATGAATCGATTCGAGCAATACGACAAATTCGTCGCCGCCAAATCGAGCAACTAAAGTTCCCTCGTGGTCTCCCGTCGAGCCAATCATGCCGGTCATGCTAGTCGATGTCGTCAAGTGCATTCGCTGGTGCAGTTTCTTGTGCAGCCTTGCTGCCGCTTGCTTCAGCATTAGATCGCCGAACGCATGGCCCAAACTATCGTTAATCAACTTGAACCGATCAAGATCGATGAACATTACCGCAATAACTTCCGTCGCAGATTGAGGTCGCTCGAGGGCTGCCTTCAAGCGTTCGTCGAGATGCAGTTTATTCGGCAGTCCTGTCAGCGCATCGTAATGCAACTTGTGTTTGAGGTCGGCAAGCAAGTGCTGATTGCGCAGCGCGGTTTCGATTCTCGCTTTGAATTCTTCCGCGAAGAGCGGCTTGTTGACGTAGTCGCAAACACCTTTCTTGAACGCTTGTGCAATCAGCGCGCGATCGTTGCTAGCTGTGATCATGATCACTGGCACGTCGCTCAGCGTCTCATTCGACTTCAATTCATCAATGACTTCCAACCCATCACAGTCCGGCATCATATAGTCGAGCAGAATCAACGTCGGCTTGTGCTCCATGGCCATGCGGATACCTTCCCGTCCGCCGTAGGCGTGGTCGATCAGGTCCGAAAGCGGCGAGAGCCACCAGTTGATGAGCGAGTGCATCTCCTTACTGTCGTCAATTACCAGCACTCGACGCGGTAACTCGCAAACACGCGAAATCTCATTATTTTGAAACACAATCGTTCCCATACTTGGGGTTTTTGATCGTAATTGCTAGATTCTTGCGAATAAAGCTTGCGAACCTCACGGGGCGATGTGATTCTGAGCCGCGCGCCGGACGCAGCCCCTGTGTATGTACCGCGCCACTTAAACCACAGTGGCTTCCACAAGCCACAAGACCCACAAAGGCATTAAAGCGCCGACTCCTGTCGCGTGGTTATCGCAGATATTCCGCCACGAGGCGCACGTCTGATTCTTATGTGCCATCAACTCTGTCGCGTAGCCCCGCAGGTTTGACTCCAGCTTCCTTCCCACCCTCGGTCGCTCGTACGCAGTCGCTTTCGCCTAGGGCTTTGCCAATCGCAGTTACCATTTGGTATACTGATCCCCTTGAGATTCCAATCTACCCCAGAGGAATGCTATGCCAATTAAATTGCCGCTCAATACGATGTCTTCCGGGGAGAAAGTCCAACTCCTTGAGCAGGATTGGGACAATCTGTGTTATCAATCGGTGATGTGCGCTCGCCAGAATGGCTTGCCGCGATTTTGAACGAGCGTAAAAGACAAATTGAAAATGGAACGATGACTGTTTCGCCTTGGTCTGAGGCCAAAGAGCGACTGCAGAAGCTTGGAAAGTGATAATTGAGATCTCGTCTGGTACGGAAGCCGATGTCGCTGACGGCTACTGGTTCTACGAGCGCCAAAGTATCGGGCTTCGCGATTACTTTCGGATCGATACCATAGCTGAATCAACTCGCTAAACGGAGAGTAAGAAATGCTGCCCATCGGTTATACTGCCGTCATCCGTCAAGACGGTTCATGGTGGATTGGATGGATCGAGGAAGTCCCCGGCGTGAATTCGCAGGGAGCAACAAGAGACGAACTGCTGTCGAACTTGAGGGAGGCACTTGGCGAGGCGATCGAGATGAACCGTGAAGATGCTCGTAACGCTGCTGGCGCAACCTTTGAAGAGGTGACTATTGAATTGTGAAGCTTCGAGATCTAGTTCGACATTTAATGGACCACGGCTGTGAACTCGTACGTGAGGGTGGCAATCATTCATGGTGGGGAAATCCAGCGAACGGACGCCGTTCGGCAGTTCCGAGACACAGCGAAGTATCGGACCACTTAGCCAGAAAAATCTGTCGCGACCTAGGCATTCCTGATCCATAAGACAACGAAATCGGGTAAGTACGGCCATCGCTAACCGTCCTCCCCACACCACCGGACGTGCGGGTCCGCACTAGGCGGTTCAGCGAAGATGAGCAAGTTCGACCCACAATGTCTTAAGACTCAACACTCTGATGGCAGTCGACAGACTCCGGCCCAGCAGAAACAGCACAGCCCCATCCATTCGCAGGCTTCCTTCCCACGCTCGGTCGCCCGTACTTTCCCTAATGAAATAGCGCAGTTGCCTTCACCTAGTGCTTGCACTTTTGGAGTTGTCATCGGGTATACTAATCTCCTCAAGTTTCTGTCTCGCACAGGGGACTTAAACCCCATAAACTCATGCCCATGCCGGGCGTACCAAGGCCGTCAGCCGGAGCGGCCGACAGCGTGGGTCTTGAAATCATAGTCTTCTGGTGGCCGCCCGGTCACGGCCAGCGTTATCGGAATCAAAATGAAGCGACGCACCTTTATTCAGAGTTGTCTGGCAACGCCATTAATCTTGGCGGGATGCCAGAATCAAGATGTTCAGACTCCTGAATCGATGCGGGTGCCGATCGTTGATTCGAACAGTCCTGCGCAAGAAATCGAAAATGAACAACCAACCGAACAGGAACAGATACAAATGTACGGAATCATCGGCAAAATGAACGCAACGGAAGGGAGCCGCGAAAAACTAATTGACATCCTAATCAATGGAACCAAGGATATGCCGGGGTGTAAACTGTATGCGATTGCGGCAGACACCACGGATGAGACAGCAATTTGGATTACTGAGATATGGGATTCTGAAGAATCGCATCAGGCATCGCTTCAGCTTCCATCTGTACAGAATGCGATTGCACAAGGCAAGCCAATGATTGCAGGATTTGGCGATCGACACATTGTGAAACCAATCGGCGGTTTAGGCGTTACGATATGAGGAGACTGGTCGGATAAATCGGGTAAGGACGGTCATTGCTGACCGTCCTCCCCACACCACCTGCATGCGGGTCTGCACTAGGCGTTTCAACGAAAATGAGCAAGTTCAGCCCATAATGTCTTAAGACTCAAGTCTCCTTGAGCTGCTAACCAAGCGTTCGTCATACAGAAACCGCTTGCGATCGTCTTGACTAGTCCGATGCACCCGAGTGTGAGAATTGGGCGGTATTGAGATCGAAAATCAGGTACTGTCCTACTAGTGGTAGGACAGTACCGAAAATCGTTCGCGCGTATAGAGTGACGTGAACCGTTATGCCAAACTAAGAAAGCGAATACTTATGTCAGCTATGAATCCTTATGAAACGCCAAAATCTCACAGTGCCGATGCCTTCTTTCCTGAAGACGGACGAGCAATATGGAATCCGAACGCTGCGGCAAACTGGAGCCTCTTGTTCTCGCCTGCGTTTGGTGCATATCTACATGCTCGAAACGCCGAGAGGCTTGGTAGGCACGACGAAGCGAAATCGAATCAGCGATGGTTTTATGGCAGCTTGATATTCCTTGGTGTGAGCTTTTTCAGCGCTTTTGTGCCGGCTATAAGCGACGCCCCATTTCGATTGGGGGGACTGGTGATTCTGCTCACTTGGTATTTTAGTGTTGCGAAGAAGCAAGCGGCATTTGTCAGACAAACATTTGGAGCGGGCTACCAAAAACGTTCGCTGTTGCCTCCATTACTCATAGGCTTCGCATGCCTGATAGGAATTTTCGTAGTTGCTTTCGCCATAGCCGTCGCAACAGAACTTGCAAATGAAAGTCCTCAGACATAACAAATCCATGCACGCTGAGGCAAAGTGTTTTGGCTCCTCCGGTCGCCAATAATCAAGCGTGGAATGCGTTTCGCCTATCGACAGACGCGTTGATTTCGCTGTCGCTGTTCGGCAGAACGGTCCGGCTGTCCATGTCGGTAGCCATTCAAAACTGGAGGCGGACGCGAAGCGGCAGTCGAACTCTGAGCGCAAGGTAAGCAACCTCGCAACGTGCGATTAAGAGTCTTTCTTCGTATGGCGTGGAATTCCCGTCGACATTCCTTAGGTTGGCGGCTGAAAGTCGCCACTACTGCCAAGCTGGTGTAGGATGACATGCAAAATAAATCGGCAAACTTTGGAAAAGAGGCGCCCGGCGGCACGGATAGACGGCACTAACAATGACCATGAGCGACCGCAAAACACCAACTGAAACGATTGCTGCTTTGCAAAGGCTGACTGAACCCGCTGTGCAGGGGGCGATGCAGTCGGATGCAGAGTTGCTGACTCTGTTTGTGGAATCGGGCAATCGAGAGGCGATCGAACAACTCGTGCAACGCTACGCGGGACTAGTGGCCAGCGTTTGTCGATGTACGGTGTCTGACCCAGCTGCTGCGGAAGATGCTTTTCAAGCGACTTTCCTCGTCCTGCTCAAGTCCGCGAAGAAGATTCAGAACCGTCGCTCGGTGGCTGCGTGGTTACATGGTGTCGCCTTTCGAACCGCTTGTCGATTGCGGAAGCAACGGCCAGCTCACGTTACTGTGCAGAGTTCAGATGAAGTGATCGCACTCAACCAAGACGAAGATCCAATTAACGTGCTCGCTCGGAAGTTGGAACTGGAAGCACTCGATCAAGAACTTGAAAAATTGCCAGCGCCGGTCCGCGAGATCTTGGTCGAGCATTACTTGTTAGGCTACACCGCTCCGCAAATTGCGGAACGAACTGCGCTGAGTATCGCAGCCGTCGAAGGCCGCATTCGTCGTGGCCGTTATACATTGCTGCGACAGCTGGCCAAGCGAGGCATTAGTTTGACAGTACTCGTTGCGGCTTCATCGTGGTTTCAACAGCACTTGCAGGCGACGGAAGCTCAAACGTGGACCGAGTCGTTCCTCGATTCGTATTTGCCGCGCGTAAGCGACCTCCCTACCGAAACTTGTCCGAGAAAGATTGACCCCAACTCCGATATCTCATCTTTAGTCTACGAGGAAATGAACATGCTCAGCTCAGTTGTGTTGAAAGCCGCCTTTCCTGCCGCTGCGGCCTTGTTGGTCGGCGGGTTACTCA
>JBGSJB010000175.1:0-2078 GCA_041742175.1 Pirellulaceae bacterium | reverse complement strand
GGGTACTTGGCCGTCGAGCCGCACGTAGTCGCATCCCAGCGCATCGAGCCGCAGTTCGATGCGGTCGAGCATCGTGCGCCATTCGCTGAACAGAATGATCTTGCGATCTGGCGTTTCAATCAGATCGCGCAGCAGTTCGCCAAGCCGTTCGAGTTTACTACTGAACTCAGGCTCTTTCTTGTCGATGAGGAACGTGCTGTCAGCCGCCATGCGCGCGAGCAGCAACGATTTCTGCAGTCGAAGTAAATCCATCTCAGTTAAGAACGGTTTAGCAGCGATTCGCGCGGCGATGGTAAGTTGACTGTCACTGATCTCAAGTTGCTCAGCGGTCGGCTTGATGCGAACAATCTCGTCCGTTCGATCCGGCAACTGCTTGGCAACTTCGGCTCGCGTGCGCCGCAACAAAATTGGACTCAGCGCCGCTCGCAACTCATCGAGCTTCTGATAACCGACCGGCCGACCACGATCATCGACCACACGATGCTTGTGGAAAAATCGATAAGCCGGCCCTAACTGGCTACCGTCCACGAACTGCACCACGGTATAGAGCTCGTCCAAGCGATTCTCCAGAGGCGTGCCCGATAGTACGAGCGCAAACTGACTGCGCAAGCAACGGATCACTTGGCTGGTCCTGGATTCCCAGTTCTTGATGCGCTGCCCTTCGTCAAGAATGATCAAATCCCACGCGACACTCTCGATCGCAGTCAGGTCGCGCATCACCTGCTCATAGTTGCATACCGTAAAGAATGCATCCGATTGATAGAGCGCACGACGTTCTTCGCCACTACCTATCACCAATTGGCAGGTGCGGTTGGAGAATTTTTCAGCCTCGCTTCGCCATTGGCTTTTTAACGACGCTGGGCACACTACGAGCACGCGGCGGATGCCGACTTCTCTCGCCAGCAGTTCTGCGACTCCGATTCCTTGAATCGTTTTACCAAGGCCCATATCGTCGGCCAGGATTGCACGACCTGCACCGACAGCGAACGCGATACCATCGAGCTGGTAGGGTGACAGCGGCACTGCCAGCAAGCCTTCTCGCAACGGGTGCGTCTTGGGCGCTTTACGAATTGCATCGCAGGTCCCCTTGAGTTTCTTCTGCACGAGCGCTCGCTGAATGAACTCTTCAGCATCGGGATAAACGTGAACGTCAAAGCCCGCTTGTTCGAGGGCTTGAATCTTGTTCATCATCGTGCAACCATCCGTGGTGACCACTGCGCCATCACCAACAATTTCCGCGAGTTTTTCTGGAACTTCGCTTGGCAAATTGAACAGTAGACCATGCGGCTGCTGGTAGCTGACCCGCACAGAGATGTTTTTGCGTTTGTAAGCGACCTTTAACTTGGCAGCGCCGAAGCGTTGCTGCACTTTTTTCAACGTGTGAAGGATGTGTTTACAAGTTCCAAGGTGGTTGCTGCGGAAGTCGGGACAACTGCAATACGACTGACCGAGTTCTGCACCGCGCAGCGCGACTCGGTAGGTCTTCCCGGAACTCACGCTGGTCACAACGTAATCGGTCCAAATCTTGGTTTTATCAGCGGACCGGACCTGCATCTTTTCTTCAGCGGCTCGTTTTTCGCGTTCGGCGAGAGCCCGCTGGACCAATTCCGCTTCCGTCAAGTTCTCAAGTGCAACGGTCTCATCGGGCGGCGCTGCCAAACCCATGGTCGCTTTCGCATCGAGCAGATGCGCAAAAGCGGCGCCAATGTGCTCGCACTGCTTATCGCATCGGTCGCAGTTGACATGCAATTGCTTTTCTCGGCCGCTGTTCAGCGTAACGGAAACGATGGCCGCATCGCCGTCTGCCAGCGGAACGCGGACTCGATAAAGATCGCCTCCCAGATAGACGTGCGTTTCGGTCTCGATTTCAAAGTGCATCGTGCCGGCTTGGATCAGCTTCTTCCCTTCTACGCCGAGCACTTGGCAAGCCTGGTAATGGGTCAGCCTTGCCAAACGCTGGTGAAAGGGATTGACCTTCGCTTTAGGCTTCTCCGCTGCCGTCACTACCTTCTTCGCCGTTACCGTTCGCATCGCCCATCTCCATCGCTTGCAACTCCGTTCATCACAGGACGAGGGTA
>JBGSJB010000174.1:0-4723 GCA_041742175.1 Pirellulaceae bacterium | reverse complement strand
CACTCCAATCCGAAACACGAGCCTGGGCTTGCGATGTCAACGAAACTCAACGCGGCGTCGACTGGCAAATGAAAATCGACGACGCGAGAATGAAACTGACCTCGGTCTACCCGAAGATTAAGCTGTGACGCAGCACTAGTTGGAATTGGAGCCTTCGTACGACGATCTCGTCGCCGGTCGCAACAAAGCGACGCTCAAGCGTAAGTATGAAGGGCGATCGCTGGTGTGCCAGTGATTTTAACTCCGTAATTGATTTCACGCAGCCGGCGCGTTGCCGGCTGCACACTTCCCGCTCTCGCCTGCACAATCGTGCATGATATCAACGCATATGAACTCAGAAACGCCTCACATCGAGAACACGATGGCAACTGCGAATACTCGCAGCCCCGGGTTCGGACTACTAGCACAGTTGACTTGGGGGATCGGACTACTCGCTCCACTTCCGCTTGTGCTTTATCCCATCTATTCCGACTTACTGCGCATTCAATCGATGCCGGTTGTTGTATTCGCCATTGCGATCTGGTGCTTAGCAATCTTTACATCTCTCACCATAGTATTTAGGCGGTGGAATAAAGTAGCAAGATTCCCCAGCACTCGGGCATTTCAAATATTATTGATTTTAGGATTTGGTTGCTGCTGCTTGGGGTTTGCTTTTGGGTCTATCAAGCTTGCGATTTTCGGATGGGTCTTGCAAGCAACGGCTTGGTTGGCGACGCATGCGGAAGGTAAAGTAATTGGCAATTGGATGCTTCCCGCTACGTTTTGGACAGTATCACAAGTCCATGCTTTCTGGGAAGCTAAGTTAGACACGGTTTACCAACAGTTGCTTTCCGCCGGGGTTTCCTCGTGCTTTGATATTCTGAAAATCCCGTTCCACTCTGCCAGCTCAGTTTTCGAGTTGGCGGGATGGGCATTTTCAGTCAACGAAGTCCTCGTCAATACTCCCTCTGTGAGTTGGGTATTGTTCGCCTGCTGCATCATGGTTTTCTGGTTACGACGACCAAGTGTGTTGCTGCCAGCTTATATGGGTATTGCGTTATTCTGGATGTTCGCAATGCACTTGTCGCAGTTATTGACAATTGGCGTTGCGCACCACCTGTATCAGAAAGATTTAACAGCAGGCTGGCCTTTTGTTTTGCTGGCTGCATCGACTCTTCTTGCCACGATTGGATTGGTGCTTTCGAGTGATCGCTGCTTGCGGGTGATTTTCATGCCAGTCCCTATGGAGGAGTCTGTTCGCGGCCCCAGCAATCCCATACACCGCGTTTGGAATCAGCTTCTTCTTCCGCTGGCCGTTAACAAATTAGAGGCTCAGTAAGTATGCCTCATCCAGCCAAGCCACAGAATAAAAACATGAACAGACTTAGACTTCTTAGTCCATTGAAAAGCTTACTTCGGCTCCGAAGGAAAATAGGGTCATTCGTACTCGACCTGAGTTATCGACTCGCTTCAATGTGTCTCGAATTGCCGAACCGGGCTGCGCGATTCTTGAGATATCGACTTAGGAGCGTAAGGCCCAACGGAGCCGCGTTCTACATTCCCAACCCTGCTATTAGTGAGAATTTGCTTGGGGCGTATCTTCTCAATCCCATATCTTGGCTAAGGTGGACATCAGCATTCGCATTGAATTGGTTGCTGTCGCGGCCCTATACAAGCTTGGTCTTAGCGATGCCAGCGATTGTACTTGGGCCAGTGATCCTGGCCGTGACAAGTTTAGGTACAGGTGATCAGACGCAGAACCGAGTAAGCCGCTATCGGGCTCTTTTCGACGAGTCTGTGAAGAGCCGTGATTTCGAGGTTGCTACAGTTGTCCTGCGATCACTAATGGACAGCAGCCCAAGCAACCTTGAGTTGCGCTATCAACAGGCTCTGCTTGAGCAACTTCGTGGAAACACTTCGTCGGCTATCGAGCAAATGAGCGACTTGGCTAGCTCAAGCCAGCATGGAATGGCGGCGATGTGGATGATCTCGCAAGGGTGCCAGCTGCAAGAATTAAAAAAATGGAGTGAACAAGAGCATGCGCGCTTTCGCGAGTGGATCGAGATTGGATTGAGCAACTTGGAAGGAGAGAATTTACTATCAGCCAAAGTGCTAATGTTTAGCTACCTGGCAGAGGTTGGTGCCTTTAGCGATGCCGCAAGATTGATCGGCGAAGTTGTGCCGGCGCGCCCAGAATTGGGACTTGCAGCCGCGACACTATGCAGATCGCAACATGATGTTGCCGGTGCCGCCAAGTACGCGGGCATTGCGGAGAGGCATTTTGCTGCGGAGCTTTCACGAAAACCGACGGATCTTAATGCAAGAGTAAATCTTGCACGAGTCCTCATGGTTCAATCCAAGTTTGAGCAGGCCGCCAAGCTGCTCAATGATGGCTATCGACTGACCAATGACACTCGCTTGGCAAGCGTAACTGGCGAAGCTCTGTTAGTTTGGTCGAACCATCTTGGAGCAGAGGACTTTGATTCCAAGAACCTGGTGAAGCGACTACAGATCTTGCACGCTGCCATCGGCGTGGCGCCATCCGATCCCGCTGTCGGCTCAGCCATTGCGCAGCTCATCATCGACTGCCGAGATAGTAGTTTGCCGGAAGTGATTCGACTGAAGGAAGCGCTACTTAGCGGGGCCGCTCCCGTTTCCACCCATTTCATTCGTGGCACGCTCGCCTTGCTTGATAATCGCGTTGCAGAGGCGAAAACACATCTCGAACTTGCCTATCAACTCGAGCCGAATGTGCCTGCAATTCTCAACAATCTGGCGATCGCTCTAGTAGAAATAGAAGGCAGTGACTTGGAACAGGCTCGTTCGCTGGTCGATATGGCCATTGGTAAGCAACCCAATCACGCCTATTTCTTGGAAACACGCGGTCAAATCCACTTGAAAATGCAGCGTTGGCAGGAAGCCATTGCTGACCTCGAGGCGGCGCTTGAAGCCAAAGAGCTCCGCCCAGCCATCTATCCAAGTCTGGCTTTAGCGTATGAGAAAACGGGTGCCACAGAACTAACGCAGGTTTATCGAAAACTCGCGCTCGAAGTGAGGGCAAATTGAAAGCGAACTGCGCTAAACCAGTAGGAGCATGAAACCGTGGCAAACGCCGTGCGGCTATTGGGTGCAGGCATTCAGTGCAGGCATTCAGTGCAGGCATTCAGTCGGCTTTTCGTTGATTGACGACCGAAAGTCGCGACCACTTATCCTTCGCCTGATACTAGTTCAGTGTCTTTGACAAATTGATCGCAAATTTGTTCTGTGGTGATTCGTTGCGCTGGTTGCGTGTCGGTGAGTAGTCGCAAATGTCGACTGTCGTGCCATCGCTACGAAACTCCAACAAGCGTAACCATCCGTCGCCACCTTGCGGTCGCATCTGAAAGTTGACAAGCATCTGATGTACATCGCGATTCGCCGGTGTCTGGGAAGTCATGCGACCTAAGCCGTCACCGAGCACATGCCCGTTCAATGTTAGAATAAAATTCTCGTGCTTTGACACCAACTCATCCCACAGCTCTTCGCCATCGCTTACATCATCCTCCGTGCTCTTTGCCACACCGTAGCTATGCGGGTTCCAAGATTGCTTCGAGTTGTGTTTGGCCCAGTTGTAACGGGAGTCGTCGAAGTAGATGTAGGCGTGCGTGCTAAGAATTACAGCCCGCTGCGGATGTTTACCGACGACTTCGTTAGCCCACCGTACAACATCTTTGCGAGGTCCAAACTCCAAGCACAGTGACATGAAATCGCGTCCTCCGGCTGAGAAGAGATGAAAGCTGTTCTCGATTCGATCGGGTTCGCGATCATAGACTCCGCCGAAAGTCGATTGCTCTTTGAACTTGTCGACAGGAAACGCAGCACTTAGACCACACGTGCGATCTTTACAACCTCCACCGTCGCTGTAATCGTGATTGCCGGGTACCATAAAATAGGGAACGTGACCATCGAGTTGCTCCATGGCTTCGACAGCATTCTTCCATTCCGGTGCCGAGTTGCGATTAGTGACGTCGCCCAGATGCAGAACGCAGGCGATGTTGCGGTCCTTGTGGTTTTCTGCGATCCAGCGAGTTTGTGCGACGAAAGTTTTCGGGAACTTTTCGCTGTAATTTTGCGTATCAGGCAGCACTGCGATTGTAAACGAGTCCTTGGCAATCTTCGCGGGCTCGCCATCCACCAGCACGGCATCGGCGTAGCGATTGGGTTTATCTTGTCCAAACGCAACTTGAGGTAAGAGTAACGCCAGAGCTCCGGCGGTCCCAGTACGCAGTGCATCGCGACGATTTAGTTCAGTCATAACGCTCGCCTTGACTTGAGAGAGAATCAACTTACTTTCGGGCAACTTTTCGTTTACCGCTTGACGTTTTGCCTGATGAGTCCAGTACGAAGCATTTAGAGCTGCAAGCGATTGCAACTACCAACGCGCGGCGGAAAGCTCGCCTGTTATAACCATTCGGTAAGTAAGTTGCATTTTAGCGCAGTTAATCCATAGTTAAATTTGGACGTTACCTTTGGCAAAGCCGCAAAGTCACCCGCCGACGCTCTTGTTGGTTGCTATCTTCAGTCGGCATGATGCAGCGCTGGATTGGGCGGAGCATCGGCTTTCGGACCTTTGGGGACGCGTGCAGCTGCGAAGTGCGAGATTCGACCACAGCGAGACGAAGTACTACGAACACGAGATGGGTCCCGGATTGAAGAAGCAATTCCTGGTCTTCGACGGCTGGTTCGATCCGCAACAATTGCCCAG
>JBGSJB010000173.1:0-2104 GCA_041742175.1 Pirellulaceae bacterium | reverse complement strand
GAATTCAAGTGGTTCAGCCAATTCGGTATCCATCGCGTTGCCATACTTGGTGACATGCCAGGGCTGGATCACTTGCTGGTCGGAATCGTAGCTGACAAAACCAAAATACTGACGATTGGCAGCTACAAACTGATTCCCAGCATCATCCCCGGAGCGGGCTTCTCCGAACAACTGGTAGCTCACGCTTGGATCAATCGGAACGAGCGAGTCGGCGACGGTCTTGCCATGAGCAACCGTCGAAAACGTTTCAACACCACTGAAAGTAACTGGGTTAGCGAATGATTCTGCTCGAAGCGATGCGACCCCCGTCACCTCGATCGACAGCGGCTCAATCGTCGTCACTCCGCCGAGCGTCCGTTGAACTTGCAAAACGATCGTTGTGTCCACTGGACTGGCGGGCAACCGGACCCGAGCGCGCGATTGTTCCATATCCGCGATCTCAGCCGTTGGTCCACTGGACTGCGTCCACAGGTACGTCGCACCGGGAACCGTGGCTGATTGATCAGTAACCACGTCGATCCACTGGCCAGCAGGATAGCTCTGCGAGACCGACTCAAGCGAAACGTCACGCCACTGAATCAAATTCCCCGGAGTGGTTTGGTAGTTGGTGAGAAACACCGGCTTGATATACGCAGTGCCTGGACGGAATTGATTGTAGGCCAGACCGGTATCTGCGATCGTAGCCGAGTAAGTCGTCCAGTTGTCGGATACCGTCGCGTAGACCAAAGGAGAGTAGTTGTAAGTCGCTCCTGATGTCGCGTTGCGAACGGCGGAACCTGCTGCAATCGCTGGGCCAGTCCATGCCGTCCGCAGTGTGATCGTATTGCCGGTGATTCCACCCGCGTCCCAAAGACCATTGGTCAGATCGGTGGTCACGTTCCTGGTGTAAGTATAATCCGCATAGGTCTCCCCATCACTATTGCTGTAGTCATACCATGCGAGCAATCGCTGGTGGCCAGCACTTCCACCGTTGGCCCAACCTGCAGCACTAACCAGGCTGATTGTCTCGTCACCTGGGTTCAAATCAAAAGCCAGCTGCGTGTCGATGGAGTTGCCGTGTTTCATCACATGCCAGGGGGAAATCAGCTTCTGATCTGAGTCGTAACTGGCGAAACCAAAGTACTGCAGATTGTTTGGAACAAATTGATTCCCTGATCCATCACCCGAACGGCCTTCGCCACTCAGAACGTAGGATTGCGTGGGGTCAATCGCCACCAAGTCATCACCAAACTTCGCGCCTTTGGACAGCGACGAAAACGCCTCGGCACCGGCAAACGTCGTCGCATCCAAATAGGCGTGCGTACCAACCGCTTCGACGAGATAATCCTCCACCTCACCGTCAGACGCCAAGCCTGTAGGAGTCAAATTGCCCGCAGTGCTCAATCGAAACCGAGCGAAGACGTTCGTGTGGCTTACCCAACTCGGAATGCTGACCAATAGAGTGTTGGGTCCATTGACTACCGCAAACGAAGATGCGATCTGCTCATGCGAGTCGTCCCAGTCGCCATCATTGTTGAAGTCTATCCAGGCATCGACGTACCCACCCAATGCACCGGGATCTGCAACCGTGATAGAGACCTCGGCGGTAGTTCCTGCCAACAACGGCGATTCAAAGGCGACACTATTTTCGTCATCGGTCACGGCAACATCATCGCCTGTCGCGTCAACATTTGGCTGGCCATCGATTTCCGAATCGATCGCCGCTCCCAAATGAAAGTCCGGAACAATCACATGCCGCGCGCCGTCTTGAGCTAGAAGCGTGGGATAAAGGGGAATCAACCCGACAATCGTAGGGTCGGTTGGTGCTGGGTCGAAATCATCGGGCGATTGATCGCCGTCTAAATCCGCGAAGGCGGAGTAGTGAGGTGCATCGCCGAAATCATATTGCGATTCTGCAATCTCTTGCAATATCCACAACTCACGACCATCGATGCCATGGTCTGCCGTGAAGAAGACGGCAGTATCATTGAGGTTGACGAAATTACTTGGATTCGATCCGTTTGGGCCGAGATTGAGGTCGTACGGTTCCAATTCGCCTGTGCCGCTAAGTGGACTGCGCCATAGCTCGATCCCGAAATTACCTAAACCTAAATCAGGATCGCCC
>JBGSJB010000172.1:0-1785 GCA_041742175.1 Pirellulaceae bacterium | reverse complement strand
GTTTTCAAGTTCCTTACGCTCCTGATCGTCCAATCGAACGATATACTTCTTCTCCATAGCACACCTCCATGTTGCCAAGAGAATCGCAGTTTTGGCGAAATTAGGGAACCCTAAAATTCAATTGGAACAAAGCACTAGGCTCTAGGACGCGGCCGTTGGCGAGTCCCGCTACACTCAAATTGTCATACTTTGATTAAGCGTTCGAAGCTTTCAAGCGTTCGAGGGCTTGTGTTACGTTGACTAGCTGCTGGCGAAGTTCTTCTAGACTCTCGCGTTCTTTGGCGACGACCTCGGCTGGGGCGCGGTCGACGAACGTGGAGTTGGAGAGTTTCGATTCTTTGCCGGCGATCTGCTTAACGAGGTTGGCTTGCAGTTTCTCGTTCCGTGCGATCTCAGCCGGAATGTCGATGAACTTTCCGAGATCAACACTCACTTCCATGCCATCGACACTCACTTGAGCTGACATTTCAGGGAGCGCGAGTTTTTCACCAAGTCTAGTACACGTTGCTCCGGCGAGCGCTTTGAAGAAAGGCACCATCGGCTCGAGCAACATTTGCGTCGCCGCATCGCAACTGATCGTGAACGTGATCTCTTCCTTAGGTGGAAGGTTTTGACGCGAACGAATTTCGCGCAGGGCTCCGAGAGCGGTGACGAAGCGAGCGAACTGTTGCTCGATGACTTCATCGATGTGCGCTGTGTTGGCTTCGGGCCACGCGGAACGAATCAACCACTTCTGCGATTCTGCGTCACCAGCCAGCGTGCGGACATCGCCGAAGCGTGCGAGTTCTTGCCAAATGGCTTCGGTGATGAACGGTGTCATCGGATGTAATAGACGCAGTAGTTGGTCCAGCGTATGAATCAGCACTTGCTGAGTGGCGGGCCGTGACGCCGCATCCTGCAATCGCGGCTTGGCCATCTCGACATAGTAGCTGCAGAATTCGTCCCAAGCAAAATCGTAGATCATGCGAGCCGCATCAGCGTGCTGATACTTATCAATCGCTTCGGTGACGTTCTTCGTGGTCGTAGCCAAGCGCGAAAGAATCCAACGATCTTCAAGCGGCAGACTCTTCACGTCGAGCTTAACTGGTTTGTAGCCAGTCAAATTCATCATTACAAAGCGCGATGCGTTCCACAGTTTATTGCAGAAGTTGCGAGCGACTTCGAAGCGTTCGCTGATGACGGCACCTTTCGGCAGGGCTTTGTCCTCAGCCGACTTGGCCCATTGCGTCGAGAATTGCTTCTTGCACTTCGGACATTCGATCGTGTGGAGTTCGCGATTCTGTTTGGTTTGATTGATCGGCGCTTCGCAGTGCGGGCATTCGAACTGAACAGGCATGCGAACGTCTTGCGTTTCGGTCGCTAGCCAAGTCAAACCGAAACGCAGCGCATCGGGTCCGAATTTGTCGATGACGTCGATCGGATCCACACCGTTCCCTTTGCTTTTCGACATCGTTTCGCCGTAGCCGTCGAGAATCTTGGGATGAATGTAAACCTCTTTGAACGGGATCTTCCCGACGTTGTTCAGTCCCATCAGTACCATGCGCGCGACCCACAGCGTAATGATGTCGCGGCTGGTGATCAACGTGCTCGTTGGATAGAAGTAATCGAGTTCAGGCGTTTTGTCGGGCCAGCCGAGTGTCGAGTGCGGCCAGAGCGCGGAGCTGAACCACGTGTCGAGCACATCGTCTTGGCGTTTGTAACCAGCCGATTCCAATTGCTGTGACATTGCGTCGGCTTCGTCGCGCACGCAAGCATGCACGATGCGATCGGATTCGATCGATGCGG
>JBGSJB010000171.1:0-2571 GCA_041742175.1 Pirellulaceae bacterium | reverse complement strand
ACCGGACATGTTGAGCGATTCAATCCAGTTTGGACAGCGGCGATTCCGCACTTGCGTCAACCAAAATACATTGAAGGTCAGCGCGTTGGTCCGTACAGCGGACGCAGCACGGATATTGGCGTCGTGATGGATCTGATGATTCATGATTTGGATTTAGTGCTGTCGTTGGTGCGATCTGAAATTACGCATGTTTCGGCGAGCGGAATTGCGGTGGTTGGCGGTCACGAAGATCTGGCAGAGGCGCGTATCGAATTTGCGAGCGGGTGCATTGCCTCGTTGCGAGTTTCGCGCCTGGCGACTCAGGCAACGAGACGCATGCAGGTTTTTGCAGCGGAAAGCTATGCGAATATCGACTTTTCTGCCTCCGAAGTGACCGTTGTTAAAGCGACTGAGCAGGTTCTCACTCGCGAAGTATCGCTCGACCAGATGAGCGCTGCCGACCGTGTCTCGGCAAAGGAATCAATCTATGGCGGTTTGCTTCAGGTAGAGACCATTTCAGCTCCTTCGCGCAATGCGATTCTCGACGAGCAAAACGATTTCGCGTTGAGTATCCGTTCTGGAGTTGCACCGTCGGTCAGCGGTGAAGACGGATTTCAAGCTGTCGATGCGGCGGCCCGCGTGCTGGAAGCGATCGCTGAGCATCGTTGGGATGGGATTCATAGTAAACCTTGGCGCATCGGTGCGATGGCTGAGATTGAACCGCAGATTCTGTCGATTTCCCGTGCGCCGCCGGCCACTGGAAAGAACAAGCGCTTGGCAGGTTAGCAGGACATGGTTGCGAGCCTGAGGCGCTAGCTAGCCGATTTTGCACTTTAATCTTCGGCGGTTCGAAAATCGGCTGGCGCCCCAGGCTTAATGGATTCGGAAATCGGCTAGCGCCTCAGGCTCATTAGGGATGTTGTTGATCAAGTGAACTGAAGGCATTTGAGTTCGAGGACATTGCGAAAGATGCGAAACCTAGGACTCGATCTGCTTCGGTTCGTCGCGGTGTTCTTAGTGCTGGGGAGACACCTTCACCTGCCAGCGAACGCGTCGCCGATTTTGGAAACATGGAAACGTGGTGGCTGGGTTGGAGTCGACCTGTTCTTTGTGCTTAGCGGATTCTTAGTTTCATCGCTGCTGTTCAAAGAGCACGCTCGAACTGGATCTGTTGACATCTCGCGATTCCTAATTCGACGCGGTTTTAAGATCTATCCCGCGTTTTGGTGTATGCTTACCTTTACGCTAACGATCCAGAGTATTCAGGGCACGCCGCCGACCCGAACCGCTTTGCTCGGTGAGTTATGTTTCTTGCAGAATTATCTGGCAGGTATTTGGCCGCATACGTGGTCATTGGCGGTGGAGGAGCATTTCTATCTGGGCATTGCGGGGCTGTTCGCGGTTACGCTCGCAGCGCGCGTACGCAACTTCGATTGGATTCCACTTGCGTTTGTGATAGTAGCGACAGTTTGCTTGGCGGCGCGACTGTTTACGGTGTATTTCAATCGCGAGTACTCGCACCAAGGCCATGTGGCAGCAACGCATTTGCGTATCGACTCGCTGTTTTTCGGTGTCCTGCTTTCCTATTTGAGTCATTACCGCCGTCTGCAGGATCGTCTTCGTCGAGTACCAACCGGTTCGCTGCTTCTGCTGGGCGTAGTCTTGATCGCTCCGATGTTCTTCTTCACGCTTCAACGCAACCGTTGGATTCCCGTGCTGGGTGTCATTCCGCTGTATGTCGGAAGCGGTGCGATCTTGATTGCAGCTTTACGCATGCCGCAGTCAGATCACATCGTGATGAAGTTTTTTGCGAGCCTCGGCGCTGCAAGTTACTCGATTTACCGGTGGCATTTGCCTGTAGGCGAATGGGGCTTCACGTTCTTAGCGAGAGTCACCGGGTTCGACAATTTTGGTTTCTATTTCTTGAACTACTTGATAGGCTCGTTCGTCGTGGGCTGGCTGTTCAGTCAAGCCATTGAGTATCCGACTTTGCGATTGCGAGATTTTCTATTTCCGCAACGAGCAAAGGAGTGTGCGAAGGCATCGGTTGCGGAGCGGCAGGCAGGCTGGTCTAGTCCGATTGCCGCTGCTGGGACGCCGTCGGCGTTTGAGACTGGTTCTGGGAAGCTCAATTCGCAAGCCCTGCGTTAGAGCATGTTTGCATTCAACTCAGTTGAGTGCATCTTCGTTGAGTGCATCTCCGACGAGAGTTCGAATGAGTAAACGAAAAAAGGCCGGCGTCTTACGACACCGGCCTTCTTGTGTTTCTACAGCTTCGATTCTGAATCAGAACAGAAGTCGACAGTCAATTAGTTACAACCACAACCAGTGGAAACTGGAGCGCCGCATCCGCCGCAACCGGTGCTTACAGTTGCTCCGCAGCTTCCGCCGCAAGCGCTAACTGAACCACCGCAACCGCTGCTAACTGGAACGGTTACTTCTTGAGCAACCATCACACACTTTTGTACTTGAACTTCTTTTTGAGTTGTTACAGGTACGCAAACTGTGTAATCCTGGGTCATGGTTTCAGGAACTTGGTCAACGATGGTAACCGTGTAAGGTTGTTCTTCGTTGACGGTATCGTACTCAGTT
>JBGSJB010000170.1:0-13881 GCA_041742175.1 Pirellulaceae bacterium | reverse complement strand
TTCAACTGCAGTTGGGCCGTCTTCAGACTTCAGGAAACGATTGATCTTCTGTGCGAAATTCTTCATGGCATCTCTCCAAAGGTAAATCGCCCAGCGGGGGCTGGGGAAACAACGAGGAACAACTGTGAATTCCCAAATTCTCGGCTCGCCACCGCCTATTGAACTGGATCCTTCACGACAACTTTTGCCTGGCTACGTCACCTGCACTCGACTGATGTCGTTAGTGAGTTCTCGACTGAGTCGTTAGTGAGTTGATGTACTCGGCTGGCAAATGAAAGATAGGACAGATTACCGACGCGTCAAACTTTGACTTTCAATAATTGTGATGATTTACCAAATTTCAAACGTTGCGAAATTCAATGAGAGTGAATAATCGCTACAGAAGCTATGGCACGCAGTTTTGCATGCCACAGCTCACAGCTTGCAACGCACAGCTTGCAGCACCAACCAAGCTGAAGTCAGAGAGTACAAGAGCCGAACACGACAAGCGGAGGCGTGCTAACGATGCATCCATACATGCCAGCAGCAAATTCAGTCAAACGCGAACGACTAACACGGCTGTTCTGGTACGTTGCCTAGAGCTGGTTTGAAACGTTCGTGAACGTCGCCTCTGCATTAGTCCCGACAGTCTGAATCGCCCCCAAGCACACGACGACAATTAGCGCGAGCATCACCGCATACTCCACAGCGGTAGGGCCATCTTCAGATTTCAAGAAGCGCTCAAATTTTTGCGAGATTTTTTTCATTGCAGTCTCTCCCCAAGTCTTTGCAAATTAACAGCCAGCCTGCAAGTATTCGCTACCCCAGCGATTCTCAGGCTGACCTCTTAACCCTATGCCAAGTCGCTCCTAGAATTTTCCCAACTGGGCGAATCAAAAAGCAAAATCTCCTCTTGCAGCGTTGCTGCCCCATTACAAAGCTCCCAATTGCTACATTGACTTCTACCTCCAGCTCACTACCCAAGATGAACTCACGACAGGCTGCAATCACTCGCCGTAGACGACTGAGAGTGGCGAACTGACGTCACAAGGATTGAACTGTCCAATGCGTCGTAAGACAAACTTCCCAATACTCATCCTCGCGATGGTCGTGACTATCCTCAGTCACCTGCCTTACGCTCTGCAGTGGGATCCCGAACGTAATTTCGTGCTGCTGCCTTTGCCAGTGATTGCGCTGTGTTTAGCGTTCGTTCCGCAGCGGCACGCAATCTGGTTGATCGCGGCGAGCATCGCGACTTTCATCGCCTGTGCGATCGCGCAGAACGCTTGGCAAATCGCCATCGTGGATATCCTCTTTAATACTCTCGCCGTAATGTCGCTAGGCTGGGCGTATGGGCTGCGTCAATCTGCCGACCAACGCCAAGCCGCCACTTGGAAGCGACTTACCAATCGCCTCAAAAAACAATCGGAGCAACTGCGAACCAGCGATACGCAACTGATGACCGCCATCAAGACGCAACATGACACCCAGCAAGCCTACCTGCAGTCCGAAGCGGAACGTCAAACTTTGCTTGAACACCTGCCAGTCTATGTGCTTCAGAAAGATATGGACGGCCGGTTTACGTTTGCCACACAGTCGTTCTGCAAGCTGCTCAATCGCGACCTGGCCGATGTGATTGGTAGAACCGATCAAGATCTGTTTCCGCCCGAGACGGCTGAGAAATTCCGACGCGATGATTTAGCTGTGATGGGTGCCGGCGCGGTCTTCAACGACATCGAAAAGACACAGTTGCCGGATGGTCGTCGCAGTTACATGCAAGTTCGCAAAGCACCGCTCCGCAATGCAGAGTCCGAAATTTGTGGTGTCCAAGTTATCTTTTGGGACGTGACGGACGAATTCACCAGCCGCTTGGAGCTGCAGCGTATCGAATCGCTCGCTCACGCATTGATCAATGCCGCGCTCGATGCAGTGCTGATTGTCGACACGGCTGGTCACGTTATGGAAGCCAACCCAGCTTGCGAACGCATCCTTGGTTACACCGCCGACCAACTCGAATCGCATCCGTCGCTCGGAGCCATCATGCAGCCAGCGACCAGTGATTCTAAGGATGGACATAGAGACGGGAGTGATGGCACGGATTTGCCAATCGCCGAATCAACCAGTTTCGTAGATCGCGGTCCGCTCAACCGCTTGCTCAAAGACGCCACGGGTCGTCGCATCGAAGTGCGATTGCGCAGAAGCAACGATAACTGGTTCGAAGCCGAAATCTCCGCGCATCCGCTAACCATCGAAAACTCAAACGGCTGGGCAATTTTTATCCGTGACATCACCCGACGTAAAACGACCGAAAAGGAGCTGCGAACCGCCAAAGAGAACGCGGAACTGGCCAGCATCGCGAAAAGCGAATTCGTTGCCAACGTTAGCCATGAACTCCGTACGCCTCTCACGGGAATTATCGGTTTGCATGAATTGCTGCAGAACACAGAACTCGACGATCAGCAGCGCGAGTATCTTGAATTAGCACGATTGTCCGCCGGAAACTTACTCACACTGATTGACGATCTACTCGACTTTTCAAAGATCGAATCGCACCAACTGGAACTTGAGAACGCTCCCTTCTCGCTCGTCGAGTGCATCGAAAAATCTGTTGTTTCCGTGGCAGCGCGAGCTCAGTTGCGGGGTCTCGAACTGTTGATCGATCTCGATCCAGCGCTTCCAGAATGGGTTGTCGGCGATAGCCAAAGACTTGGACAAGTCCTTCTCAACTTGATCGGGAACGCCATCAAATTCACTGAGCGAGGCGGCATTCGCGTGCGCGCCAGTTGGAACTCGGATGCAGAGCCGCGAATGGTTCTAGTCGAAGTTCATGATAGCGGAATCGGTATCGCTCCACAGCAACGCGAAATCATCTTCGATCCCTTTAGACAGGCCGACAATAGCACCACGCGGCGGTACGGCGGAACTGGTCTAGGCTTAGCTATCTGTCGCGAACTGATCACACGCATGCAAGGAACCATCAATGTGACCAGCACGCCCGGTGAGGGTAGTTGCTTCTTCTTTGAGATCCCACTGCCGCTAGCAGATAAATCAAACTTCGAAGCAGCGCATAACACGACCGGTGTAACCCTCGATACCAACTCAACTGATAATGCCTCCGGTGATACAACAGTTGTACTGGCGATACCAGAAGGCCTACAGCGCAATATTCTAGCTCGAGAGATCCGTCGCGCTGCGTTCGAGGTTCAGGAAATGACCATTGAACAACTGGTTGAACGCGAGCCCGCGCATCTGTTCGACGCGGGGAATCATACCATCATCATTACCGACTTCCGCGAATTGACGAGTCGTGAGATCAAACATCCGCCGGTTGTCGTCAAGTGGATTTTCTTGATTCCGCTTTCGTACTCACGCCCACGCGTACTACCGAGTTGGCTGGCTTACGCTGACGTCGACTGGCTGGCAATGCCTCAGCGTCGGGATGATCTGATCGATTGTTTGCAGAGCAAAGCACCAGAGAGCCCAACGTTGCAACTCGCCGCTTCGCTCGCTCAGCGACTAACCGTTGCCACGCGCTCCGCACACATTTTGCTCGTCGAAGACAGTCCGATCAGCCAAACAGTGCTGAGCGATATGCTTCGCAAACTAGGCCACTCTGTCGAAGCTGTTGGTACGGGCAAAGATGCCATCGCCCGGTGTGCACAGCATCGTTACGATCTGGTTTTGATGGACATTCAGATGCCCGAAACCGATGGCTTGGAAGCCACCACGCAAATTCGTGCTGCCGAGGAGCGATCAGGTGTTCGGCAAACGATTATAGCGCTGACGGCTCATGCAATGCCAAGCGATCGTGTTCGATGCCAAGAAGTAGGGATGGATGGCTTTTTGGTAAAGCCCATCGCTTTCGAAGCCTTAAAGCAGGCGGTCGACACAGTGATGCACGCTACAGATGCCGACCACCATCCCGCACATGCGAACGATATGCGATCGGCATCGCCTTCCGAAAGTCCATCTTCGCCTTCCGCCGCAGAAGAAGTTATGAATGAGGATCCGCAGCTTGAAATCGATCCAGCGACTATCCTTGATGACGCGCCGGGTTGGAATGAGCTATTAAAGATGTTTAACGACAATGCGAACTTGCTCGCAGAGGTCCTCAGTTTGCTAATTCGAGAAGCACCGCGACTCCGCAAGCTTTTCGAAATGAGTCTCGAACAAGGCAACACACTCGAAGCACGTCGCGCTGTTCATACATTGAAGAGCAACGTGCGCTACGTCGGCCTAACTAAGCTTGCCGCTGTCGCTGAACGTCTCGAACGCATCGCTCGCGACGGCGACACCGTCCAACTCAGTCAATACACCGCAGCACTCTCCCAAGTCATCGACCAGACTATCAACTGGTCAGAGACAATGCTGAGGTCGCGTTAGTCAAACTCCGATGCAAGCAATTGATCCACAGCCAGCGCCCATTGAACTTCAGCTTCACGCGACTCGGTCAAGGCGTCGATGTCATTGAACATTGACGAATCCGTCGTAAGCGTCGCCGGATCAGACGCTTCACCTTCGCCGCTCGCACGACGATTATTCAACTCATTAATCACCAGCAAGACATCGACCGGCGAGACAAAGTTATCGCCATTGACGTCATAAAAGGGAAACGGCTCGCCCGGCGGAACTGGCCCACTGCCTGCTGAGTTCAAATAGTTAATGATGAGCAAGGCGTCGAGCGGTGTTACAAAACCATCGTCATTCGCATCAGTTGGCATAGAAGGGTTTTGCCACGGTAGATCAATATCAACAACCGAAATCGTCCGCGTCACGGCCTCAAAGCCAATCGAGGAAACGGTTACATTCGCTTCCCTCGTCCCTCTAATCGGATCATCGACCGCAACAATCTCAAAACTTGCGAACTGCGCGTTCGCGGGGATCACAACGCTTGTCGGCACAAACAGCGTATTCGTATCACTGCTTACGATGGACACCGTCAACGCTTCATCGAGATCCGCGTTAGCTCGACGCACTGTGCCCACCGTTCGTCCACCAGCTTCAGCAATCGAGCTAGCATCGACTGTGAAGACAAGCTCCGGCTGACTCGCGGTCATCGCCGTCAACGTGATTGCATATTCCCCAATCGAATGAAAGCCGCCGGCTACATCACCACCACCCGATATTGGGTCGTAGCTTGTGTTATTCAAATTCGATACTGCGGCATAGTACGTCCCGGCTGTTGGGAAGATATACCTCAGGTAAGCATCAAAACCGTCTTCAGGTTCACCAGGTGCCGCGGCATCGTCGTTGAAAGCAAGTTGCTGCCCACTGCTGTCGAACAACCGCAAGTAACTTCCAAGTCCACCCGGTCCGTTAGCAACGGTGTCCACATCAATGTCAACAACTTGACCTGCAGCAACTGTGAAAGCATACATATCCACATCAATGTCTGTCTCGATTACGGCGTTGCGCGTAACGGGCGCCGAACCGGGCTGCCCCAGCGTCAACGCCTCACTAATGCTATCGTCTGTGTCGTTAGGTAACGCACGTACAATCAAACGGTAGCTGCCAATCGCATCGGATCCGCCCGCTGCATCAACGTTGCCAGTGAGCGGATCGTAATTGATGTTGTTGAAGTTTGAAACTCCGATGTAGTAAGTTCCGGTCGCTTGAAAGGTATAGCGCAAGTAGGCATCAAAGCCAATCGTATTTTCGCCTGGTGCATTTGCATCATCGTTAAACGCAAGTTGCACCCCAGACGCATCGAAGAGCCTTAGGTAACTTCCCAATCCGCCGCTACCATTTAACGTCGTATCGATATCGAAGTCGACAGTCTGTCCGGCTTGTACCTGAAAACTGTACATATCGACATCGATGTCAGGGTTGATCGCTGCGTTACTGGAAATCGGGGTCGTTCGAACCGCTCCTAACGGACTGGCTTCTGATAGTGAATCATCAAGATCCGCTGCCAGCGCTTGCACAGTAAGCAGATAAGTGCCAGTCGCATTTGGACCATCCGAAAAATCATTGTCGCCGGTCACAGGATCGTACTGAGTGTTACTCTCGTTCGAAATCGCTATGTAGTAGGTTCCGGCACTTTGAAAAGTGTAGCGCAAGTACGCATCGCGATTCAGCGTATTCTCACCGGGCGCTGTCGCGTTGTCGTTAAACGCAAGCTGTGATCCCGAAACATCAAACAGCCTTAAGTAGCTTCCTAACCCCGCATTGCCGCTTGATGTATCCACATCGAAATCAACCACTTGGCCAGCCAGAACATTAAAGCTGTAGAAATCAACGTCGGCGCCCGGATCGATAATGCCAGAAACCGAATTCGGCGCCGAAGTAATACGACCCAGCGATGTGGCTTCGGCAATTGAATCATCATTGTCGTTTGGATTCTCAACCGCCGCTTGTACGATTAGCTGGTAGTCTCCGATCGAAAAACTTCCGCCCGCAGTGTCGCCATTGCCAGTCAGCGGATCGTAGGTCACGTTGTTGAAATTCGAGACTCCAATGTAGTAAGTGCCTGCCACATCAAAGCGATAACGCAGATACGCGTCAAATCCTATCGTGTCTTCCCCAGGCGCAGCGGCATCATCATTGGTAGCAAGCAATTCGCCCGTTGAACTAAAGAGGCTCAGAAAACTTCCCAGTCCGCCTGGGCCGTTTTGAACGGTGTCGAGATCGAAGTCGACCGTCTGCCCCGCTGAAACAGAAAAGCTGTACAGATCAACATCGGTATCTGGCGATATCCTTGCATTGGTTCGATTCGGTGTCTGATTAATTGAACCAAGCGGATTCGCAGTCGTTAACCGATCATCGAGATCGTTCGGTAATGCTTGAACGATCAATTGATATTCACCAACCGAAAAGAAACCACCTGGTGTGTCCCCATCACCGGACCGCGGATCATAGGTCGCATTATTGAAATTCGATACAGCGATATAGTAGGTGCCACCGTTTTCAAATCGATAGCGGAGGTAAGCATCGAAGCCGATCGTGTCCTCGCCCGGCGCGTTTGCGTCGTCGTTAAATGCAAGCTGCTGTCCCTGTTCATTGAACAATCGAAGATAGCTGCCCAAACCGCCCGCGCCATTCTCTTCCGTATCGATGTCGAAGTCGACGATTTGCCCCCTCTCAACGGAAAAGCTGTACATGTCAACATCAATGTCCGTACTGATCAATCCACTGACGCTGTTTGGACTGTCACTAATAAATCCGAGCGAAGTCGCCTCGCTAATTTCATCATC
Organism: Pirellulaceae bacterium; assembly: GCA_041742175.1. Taxonomy (GTDB): domain Bacteria; phylum Planctomycetota; class Planctomycetia; order Pirellulales; family Pirellulaceae; genus Aureliella. The sequence continues at coordinate 6,709 of JBGSJB010000170.1, read as the reverse complement.
TGGATCCTCTGGAATCGCACGCACGGACAACTGATAGTCGCCAATTGAATAAAACCCGCCCCCCACATCGCCTTCACCCGTAAAGGCATCGTAACTGATGTTGTTAGCATTCGAGACGCCAATGTAATAGTTGCCCGCCGTCGCGAATCGATATCGCAAATAGGCATCAAAGCCGATCACATCTTCGCCAGGTGCGTTCGCGTCGTTATTGAATGCGATTTGCTGACCTGACGAGTTAAAAAGTCGCAGATAACTGCCGAGCCCTCCGGCCCCGTTCGCACCAGTATCAATATCGAAGTCGACGACTTGACCAGCATTAACGCTGATCATGTACATATCAACATCAACGTCGGGCGAGATAGTGCCACTGCGCACAACAGGCGTGCTCGCTGCCTGCCCGAGCGATACAGCTTCAAAAATCGAGTCGTCCAAATCCACAGCCAGCAGTCTTCTAGCCTCAAGGCCTTCGACGCGCAGTTGGCGATTAAAGCTGCTTCGTGAGTGTACGTGGCGAACGGTATGACGACAGCGTGATTGATTGTAAGTGCGCATTGCTTCGCTCTTGCGTGGGGTCGAACGGTTCCTCAATTTACTTGCAAGAGAATTTGATTATGCACAACGTGCGCCATGCACGGCGATAAACTACGTCAGAACATCAGATGCAGCCTGTCCATAGCCACCGCCGCCGGGAGTTTCAATCAACAGTCGATCACCCGCCTGCAACGTCCGGTAGCAACTACTCGACAAGCGTTCAGCGTTGCCACCGCAAATCAACCAGTTGCATCCGACTTTGCCCGCCAATCCACCGGCCAGTCCATAAGGTGCGTATATGCCGCGGCGCGAAGTAAGCAGCGACAGATCGACGGCTTCAAGAAACTCAAATTCGCGTACAATCCCATCGCCGCCTGGCCATCGACCCAGGCCACCACTGCCACGACGCAGTCCAAACTGCAGCAATCGCACCGGAAAACGAGCCTCGAGAACCTCTGGATCAGTAAGACGCGTGTTCGTCATATGCGTATGCACTCCATCCGCACCGGCCAAGCCATCCATCGCACCAGCCCCACCACAGATCGTTTCATAAAATCCGAAACGTGAGTTACCGAATAAAACGTTATTCATCGTTCCTTGGGAAGCCGCCGCAGCTCCGAAAGCGCCCAGCAAGACATCGACAACCCGCTGCGAAGTCTCAACGTTGCCTGCAGCCACTGCGGGACTCTCCGCAGCAACTTCATGGGCTTGCGGATTCAAAACACAGTCACACGGCACGTTCAACTGAACACAGCGCATCACACCTTCGTTCAAGGGCAACTCGTCAGCAATCATACAGCGTAAGACATACATTACTGCCGCAGCAACGATGGACGGATTCGCATTGAAATTCGTCGAACTGACTGGGCCTGTACCCGAAAAATCGATGCACACTCGATCTGCTTCTGGAAACTCGATCCTCACTTGAATCGCCGTCCCATCATCCAAGTGATCAACGAACTCACGAGGTGTCTGAACTAAACCGCGCAAGAACAATGCAACTCTCTCCGAAGCTGCGTTCAACAAATGTTCAGCGTAATTTGTCAGCTGGGGCCAACCGAGCGATTGAGCCAGCTCGATCAGCAAACTCGCGCCGCGCGCATTCGCCGCTTGCTGCGCGGCAATGTCGGCAAGGTTCTCCGAAATCGCTCGTGGCGGATACGTTGCATTTACCAAGAGTTGCTGAAGTTCATCCGTTCGATCTTCTCCAGCTTCCGTTAAATAACGCGGCGTGATAACCACGCCCTCTTCTCCCAACTGAGTCGCGACAACGGACATCGATCCAGGAGCGATGCCGCCGATGTCAGCATGATGCGCGCGGTTCGCCACGAACATCATCGGTCTTGACGCAACTTGCCGTTCCTCCGCATCGCCGAACACAGGCGTGACAACGGTCACGTCTGGCAAATGCGAACCGCCACGATAAGGATCGTTGGTTATAAAACTATCGCCGCGTCGAATAACAGGAAAGGCTTCCATGATGCCCCGCACCGTCTGCCCCATCGCACCTAAGTGAACCGGAACGTGAGGCGCATTGGCAAGCAACCTTCCTTCTGTATCAAAGATCGCGCAACTAAAATCGCGACGTTGCTTTACATTCACACTGACCGCAGTCTGTTGCAATACAACTCCCATTTGCGTCGCAATCGCTGACAACCGCTGAGCCAAGCAATCCCGTACGACGGGATCAAACGCGGCATCGTCACTCGAAGCTGAAGTCGCGAACCGCACTTCATTCGCAACATGCGATTCCACTAACTCTAACAACAACGTTCCGCCGCTTAACACACGCGCAGACCAACCCGCATCGATCACCAGCGTTGAACCTGAATTCAGTACAATCGCCGGCCCGACGATTTGTTGACCAGGTTCAAGCTCTAAACGCGATAGCAACCTCGCCGAGTCACTGTGTCCTTCATCTAGATCAACTTCCGACTCCGATGGCAGCGGATGTGAAGTTCGTCCCATCGCTTCAACACGCAGTGCTACCAACTCGATCTCGCGTCCGCGTCTTGCATACCCAAAACGTTTTTCATGCTCATCGTGAAATGCTTTCGCAACGACGGCTGGGTCCGACCAAGGCACCGTCAACGTTGCATCTGTGCCGCGATAACGCAGCTCGCACCACACCAATGCTGAACACTTCTCCGCTGCAACGCCCAACGGCGCCAGTTGTTCTTCCAGGTCTCTCTTAAGTGAGTTCGTTTGTCGCGCCAGCTCCTTCCAATCGCATCGCTCTAGTAACTGGTAAATGGGCAACACGGCGTCGCGTCGCAGATCAGCCAAGCCCATACCGAGCGCACTGAGCAACCCAGCATCCGCAGAGTCGATAACTTGGGAGATCCCTAACAGCTCAGCGATCTCACAAATGTGCTGTCCAGCCGCGCCGCCAAAGCCAACCAACGCAGCTCCGCGCGGATCGACGCCTTGTGCAATTGAAACAGTCCTTACAGCCGCTGACATCTGCTCGTTCGCCAACCTCCGCAAACCCATTGCAAGTTGCTCACGAGTCGCGATCGGCAGGACGTCACGCATCTCGCATAGCAATGCATCCAATCGCTGTTCAACGGCTGCTTCGTCCAGTGGAAACGGAAACTGTTCTATGGGTAATCGTCCAAGAAATACGTTCAAGTCGGTGATCGTAAGCGGCCCGCCTCGGCCATAACAGGCTGGACCCGGCGTCGCACCTGCGCTCTGAGGACCAACGCGCAGTGCGACACCATCGAACCAACAGATTGAGCCGCCGCCACTTGCTACTGTTTCAATCGGCAGAGTTGGCGTGAGAATTCGTACGCCTGCTTTCAGTGATTCGTACTGCAGTTGATGATCCGATCCGATTCGACTGACATCAGTGCTCGTACCACCCATGTCTAAACCGATCAATTGTTCGATTCGAAGCGATTGGCTGAGTCCTTGCAGAGCCACCACGCCGCCGGCTGGTCCAGACAAGATGCTGTCTTTCCCCGAATACGACTCCCAATCCGTCAAGCCACCAGCACTAGTCATTACCTGTAACTGCACTTGCTCGCCACCGAATTGGGCGACCAAGCTCGCGAGGTACTTCCGAATGATGGGACTCAGGTAAGCATCAACAACTGTGGTTTGAGCTCGCGCAACCAATTCGATCAGCGGCGCAACATTGCTCGAACGACTGATGTGTTCAAAGCCCACCTGTTCAGCGATCTTTTCCAGTTGCAATTCGTGCTCGCAGTTGATGTAACTATGCATCAAACAGATCGCCAGCGAACTGCAGCCGGCAGCACGAGCACGCGTCAGTTGCTCGCGCGCGTGCGCAACGTCCAACGACTTCAGCACGTTTCCCTTGGCGTCGAGTCGCTCGCGAATTCCAACAACACTGTGAGCCAGTTGCGGCAGCTTTTTGATTCCCAGCTCGAACAGATGCGGCCGCGTTTGGTCGCCAATGACAAGTAGATCTTCGAAGGGAGCAGTCATTGCGAGCGCCGTTTGAGCGCCTCGCCGTGTCAGCAACGCGTTCGTTCCGCGCGTCGTACCCAAACGAATTTGCAACGGCGGTAACGCTTGATTCAATGCACATCCGAGCAATCGTCTGACAGCAAGCACTGGCGACCCAAGGCCCGTATCCAACTCAAAGCGAAAGTTTCGCCGGGCGAAAGAAGCGATCTCTTCATCGCATTCAACGATGCCACGCTCAAATCGAACGACTTGTCGCCGCGAGATCTCCGCGCCTTCATGATCGAGAACTCGGAGATCCGCGCCGCTCCAAAAATTCGGAGCATCGCTAATCAGCTCATTGGATAGAAATGCGTTCGGCTTCAGAATCTCGGCACAAGAAACAGGGACCAACCCGCTGCTTAATAACTTACAGCGTTTCAAGCCCTCGGTTGTCGACCGCACATAGCAATCTGTAAACGTTCCGCCAACATCAATCCAAGCTTGATATTCAGAAGCCAATTTCGATGCACCTTAGCAGCCATGGTTTGCGCCAGCTTTACTGTAAAGCTGTCTGTGGCTGCTATGGTAAGCCGTTCTGATTATTGCGGCAAACGCATTACTGAGGCAAACGGTGTGATTGAACTAAGCCACCTGCCAGGTATCGCCCGAGTTGAATAGCTTATTCAAATCGCCTTTACCGCGTGCTGCGACAGCCTGATCGATCTGACCACGTACTTGATCTTCAAAAATCGGCGCTTCAACCGCTCGCATCACTCCGATCGGTTCCGGCATATCCGGGCGGCGCATCCTGGCAAGCAGATGTACCAGCGTCGAATCGGCTTTCTCGTCATGCACCAATAGATCACTGTGCGGGAATCCTGTCGACAAATCGACGATCTCAGGACGCAAACCGTTTAGCCGAATGCCTTTGTCACGATTCTTGCCAAAAATCATCGGCTTGCCATGTTCCAGCTCCAACGTCGTGTCTTCGCGAGTCGCTTTTTCCTGCGCATAACTCCACGCACCATCATTGAACACGTTGCAGTTCTGGTAGACTTCCACCACAGCGGTGCCGCGATGTTGAGCCGCGCGATAAAGGGTCGCTGCCAAGTGTTTGATCTGCGTATCAACCGAGCGCGCGATGAATGTCGCTTCCGCACCAAGTGCTACCGAAATTGGATTCAAGGGATGGTCGACTGAACCCATCGGCGTGCTCTTCGTGACTTGCCCTTCAGGGCTTGTGGGTGAGTACTGACCTTTGGTCAGACCATAGATCCGGTTGTTGAACAGAACCAGAGTCAGATTGACGTTGCGTCGAATCAAGTGAACAAAGTGATTCCCACCAATGCTCAACGCGTCGCCGTCGCCTGTGATCACGAAGACTTTGAGGTCCGGCCTCGCAACTCGCAAGCCTGTCGCAACTGCGGGAGCGCGACCGTGGATGCTGTGCATTCCATAAGTGTTCATGTAATAAGGAAAACGGCTGGAGCAACCGATTCCCGACACAAACACGATTCGCTCTGGAGGCAAACCTAACTCAGGCAGCATCTTCTTCATCTGCGCGAGAATCGAATAATCGCCACAGCCTGGGCACCAACGAATGTCTTGGTCACTTGCAAAGTCGTTGGCGGTAAGTACTGGTAAGTTCATCGGATTGTTCGTTTATTGCAAAGCTAATTGTAGTGAGTTGGGATTGAAGCAAGCGGTCTGATTTCGGCCAAATGGTGTTTAAACCAGCTGACAAAAACAGACCAGCTGACATTGAAAACAGCGACTAGCCCGCCTTCGAAGTTGCGACCAATTTGCTGGTCATTGTTGTAAGCTCAAGTATCTTTTCGACCAACTCTCCGACTGAGAACGGCTTGCCCTTAACCTTGTTGAATCCAATTGCATCCACCAAGTACTTGTGCCGAATCAGTTGAATGAGTTGCCCCATATTTAGCTCAGGAATCAGGACCGAATCGTAATTCGCGATGATATCACCCAAGTTCGCGGGGAACGGATTCAAGTGACGCAAATGACAATGCGCTACGGCGCGACCCGCTTGCAACGCTTCATCGACCGCCGTGTGGCAGGCGCCGTAAGTACCGCCCCAGGATATCACCAGCAATTCGCCCTCTTCTGGACCGAAGACTTTTTGCGGCGGAATGACCTTAGCGATGTTGGCCACTTTCTGCGCGCGAATGTGAACCATCTTTTGATGATTTTCCGCGTCGTAGCTCACGTTGCCAGTTCCGTCCTGCTTTTCAAGTCCACCGACGCGATGCATCAGTCCTGGTGTGCCGGGAATAGCCCAAGGCCGCGCAAGATTTTCATTGCGAGAGTATGGCAAGAATTTGCCATCACCTTCTTGCTTGGGACCAGGATGCGTAATTTGAATCGGCATCAACTTGCTCATGTCTGGAATCAGCCATGGCTCGGCTCCGTTGGCGATGTAGCCATCAGACAGGATCACAACTGGAACCATAAACTGAGTTGCGATACGCCAAGCTTCCACAGCGGTATCAAAGCAGTCACCGGGGCTGCGCGCTGCGAGAATCGGAATCGGCGCTTCGCCGTTGCGTCCATTCAGCAACTGCAACAAATCAGCTTGTTCAGTTTTCGTTGGCAAACCAGTGCTCGGTCCGCCACGCTGAACATCGATAACGATCAGCGGCAATTCAATCATCACCGCCAATCCCATCGCTTCCGCTTTCAGTGCGATACCGGGACCGCTGCTGGTCGTCACCGCCATCGAACCGCCATACGCAGCACCGATCACAGC
>JBGSJB010000169.1:0-8332 GCA_041742175.1 Pirellulaceae bacterium | reverse complement strand
CGCCGCCACCTCGTCCGCCACGTCCAGCAGCTCCATCGGGCCCTCCCGCGCCACCGCGGTCCGCGTCCGCCGCTGGTGCAGCCGCTTCGCCTGCCGTTGCCTTAAATCTGCCTTCGAAGATCTTGTCGTGAGTTTTTGCATCCAAGCAGGTTAAAGTCCGACTGGATACAAAGTACAGCCGACCGTCATAAACAATCGGCGAAGCGAATCGTGAGTTGTCGCGACCTTTCCAGACCACCTGAGTCGTACTAACGTCGTTGCGACCGCCAGCTTTTACTGCGACTGAACCACCACCGCGACCTTCGATCGCAAAGACAGTATCACCGTCCACTACAACGCTCGAACTGAACTGATCGCTTTCAACATAGTTGCAATACCATCGCAGCTTGCCGTTTGTCGGATTCAAGCCCCAAATTTCCGAGGGTGTGCCGATTACCAACTCCGTCGACTCACCAACCTTTGCAACCGCTGGAGTTCCCCACACGCTTCCCAGTGAGTCCGCTGGCGCACGCCAAGTCTCTTTGCCAGTGTATTTGTCTAAACCAACAATCGCACGCCCTTCCGGTCCCGCCGGCACGACCAGCAAATCGTCGACAACGATCGGGCTCGAAGACGATCCCCACGCGCGGTCGTCTGAGCTGGTGCCGACGCTGGTCTTCCAGAGTTCGTTGCCCGCCACATCAAACGCCAGCACGCCGCTCTTGCCAAAGAACACATAGACGTTCTTGCCGTCGGAAGTCGGTGTATGCGAAGCATAACCGTGCTGCGGAACGCCCATGCCCTCGTACGGGTCCTCTGGGGCTGTCGAAGGCACTGATTTTTCCCACAGCGTTTTGCCGGTTGCGCGGTCAATGCAAACTAAATGTCGCACGAGATCTTTAGCGTTACCAAGTTGCTCTCGACTAGCTCCATACCCCGAGTAACAGGTCACGAACACTTTGTCGCCAACCACGATTGGGCACGAAACGCCCGCGCCAGGCAAAGCGATTTTCCATTTCAAGTTCTCTTGATCGCTCCACGTCGCCGGTGTCGGATCGGCACCCTCCGCGATTCCAGATCCATTGGGTCCGCGAAATCGAGTCCAATCCGCCGCATTTGAGTCTTGCAACGTTCCAAAGGAACAGGTTAAGCCAAGTAGCAACAAGCGTTTCCAGCGCAATCGTCTCATAGAACCCTCCGTAAGAAGAACCGTGATAAGAGCTTTGTATTGGCCATGTTGAAATACAGCCAATGACTAGAACCCCTGCTTCCTCAACGAGTTCCGCTGCTTAGCTTATCACGTCGCTGCCTGAAAAGGACTTCATTCTCTTGGCTTCACAGCCCCAGCGAAGGCCCCTTCCTCAAGCTGCCGAGTTGCCAAATGCAAGATTTTCCCTAAGTTTCAGTGACACCCGCGGATAAATTTGGCCTAGATGGAGAAGCGGTATGTACTAGCTTATCGCGCCGTTTGCGAGCGGTCAGTCGCAGAGGCAGCGCTTTGTCAGCAAATAGCTTTTGGGTGGCACGCTCTGAGGCTTTGTGCCCAAAACTGAGGGCTTTGCGAAGGGCGCGGCGACTGTCGCGCTAAACACGCCCTTCGCAGAGCCTCAGAGCGTGCCACCCGAATTCGATCATTCCTCAAATCAATTGTGACAAAGCGATCGTATAGGAAACTTGGAGCTGAGTTATGGAAGGTACGGACGGCCGATCGCAGCAATTGCTCGATGTCGCACTGGAAGGGCAACTTGCTGATGTTGGTCAATTGCTTTGTCTTCATACGCAATACCTCCGAGCGCTCGCGAACAACCAACTAGACCGACGCTTGCGCCATCGACTTAGCCCCTCGGACCTCGTTCAAGATACTCTCTTGGAAGCGATTCGTGACTTCAAGAGTTTTCGGGGCTCGACTACCGCGGAGTTAGTGGGGTGGCTGCGAAGAATCTTGATTCACAACCTCATCAATGCGTCCGAGCAGCACTTGAAGACCGAGAAACGCGATGTGCGACGCGAAGTCTCTATTCAGAAACTCGAGGCCGCAGGTGACAACGAGAATCGAATTGAAATCGCGATACGGGCCACAGTAATCTCTCCAAGCGCTAATGTTCGCGGAAAGGAGCAGTCGAGTCAGCTTGCGCATGCACTCAGCGAATTGTCGTTGGAGCAGAGGCAAGTTGTCATCATGCGACACATCGACGGTCTACCTTTCGGTGAAATAGCAAATCGTTTGCAACGAACGAGCGGTGCTTGCCGTATGTTGTGGTTGCGCGCGATCGAGAATTTGCGCGATGTGTTGCAGGAGCAAACGAACTGATGAACGCACCGGTTAATCATTCCCCCGATTATCGACGCAGCCGGCCCACCGCTTGTACCGACTCGCAATCGCCGCGTCCGCTCAACAGCGAACAGATGAATCGGTTGGGCGAAATCTTGGACGAACTCCTGCTCGAAGCGGAAGCGGGCGCGGTTCCCGATGTTGAATCTGCTTGCGCACGCAATCCCGACTTGGCCTCGTCCATTCGCCATTACATGCACAGCATTCAAATGCTCCAGTGCGCCGCATACGAAGTACCTGTGACGAACGACAATCGCGAATCGGCGCATACGTCCACCTCGATTCATCGAGAGTTAGGTGACTATCGGCTCGTTCGCGAAATTGGTCGCGGTGGCATGGTATCGTCTATGAAGCTCAGCAGCTTTCGCTTGCACGTCGCGTCGCTTTAAAGATACTGCCGTTTGCCGCAGTGCTTGATTCGCGCCAGATCGCGCGCTTTCAAAACGAGGCCCAAGCCGCCGCGAGTTTGCACCATCCGAATATTGTCCCAGTCTTCGCCGTGGGCAACGACCGCGGCACTTATTACTACAGCATGCAGTTCATCGAAGGTCAATCGTTGGATCTCGCGATCGAGGATTTGCGCTCGGGCAGTGAGCTGTCTTCAATCGCGGTGGCCAAAATGCGGCGCGCTGATTCGAGTCGTATTGAACCTGCGACCGATAATGCAACTACAGCCGCAAATCCGCTTCCGCGTCGTCAAGATGCCAGCACTGTTCGTATCGCTGCCAATGCGGCGACCGTAAACTCGGTGCGCAATTCGGATTACGTACGTCAAGTTGCTGAGATGGGTGTACAAGCCGCTGAGGCTTTGCACTACGCGCACCAGCACGGAATCGTTCATCGCGATATCAAGCCATCCAATTTGTTGATCGAACCGTCCGGGAAACTATGGATAACCGATTTTGGCTTGGCGCAATGCACTTCCCATGCAAATGCATTTGGCAACGCCCACGGCAACTTAACACGATCCGGTGACATGATCGGCACGTTGCGTTACATGAGCCCCGAACAGGCGAGCAGCCGGTCACATCTAGTCGATCATCGCACCGATATCTATTCGTTGGGTGCGACGTTGTATGAGCTGTTGACTTTGCGTGCGGTAATTGATGCACCTGATCGAATTGCCATGATGCGCCAGTTAGAACAAGTGGATCCACCGAGCTTACAGAAATTCAATCCCGCAGTTCCCAGTAGTCTTGAGAACGTTATTCTCAAAGCGCTTTCAAAACATCGTGACGAACGTTACGCAGCGGCCAATGAACTCTCGGAGGATCTCAAACGATTTTTAGACGGTAAGTCTCCGTTGGCAAAACGTCCGACTTGGATCGATCTGTCCGCCAGGCTTGTTCGGCGCAATTCCAAAGCTGTGGCTGTGGCGGCGCTTGCGTTGCTACTGATGCTCGCGGTCAGCACGATGCTTGCCGCAATGCTTCGAGCCAAGAATCGCGAAGTCGTTACCGCAAATCAGCTCGCACAAAAGCACTTGCAAATCGCCAACGAAGTCCTCTATCGCTTTGGGCCAACACAGCTGCAGCACTTGGAACTACTGCCGGGTTCAGAGACGCTGCGGTTGCAAATCGCTCGCGACTCGCTGGCTTACTTTCAGAACTTCGCGGCATACGCCAAGTCGGACGCTGCGATGCAGTTGGACGTTGCAAACGCATTGATGACTTGCGGCGATCTGGAACTGCAAATGGGACAACCCGCGCTCGCTTACTCCTATTTTGATCAGGCTCGAACGCGGTTCAGTGAGCTCCATAAAACGGGTCACGAAAGCGATTCGAAGGTTGCCGTGCGGTTGCTGCTGTGCCACAACAATCTTTCCGTCGCCAGCGTTCGTATGGGGCAGCTCCCATCGGCGCGAAGTGAACTTGAACAAGCTCTAGTGAGTCTCGATTCTGCCAAATCGAACGCGACCTTCGATCAAGGATACCGTCGGCAGTTGCAAGCGTGTGAGTTGCTTTTGCAGTTGAATCTAGCGTATTTACTCAACGAGCTAGGCGAATCGCACGCAGCCAAATACGAGTATGCGATTAGCATTGCGGAGGCCGACGCGTTCCTAGCCAACCGGCCGATCGATGCGCGTGCAAGCGTGACTAAAGGAGATGATCTGTACTTCGAAATCGCCAGCCTACTAACCAATGCGCTGCTGGACGCTAGTCAAATTGCTGCTGATCGTCAGCAAGCGCGAACGCTGATCGAGTTAGCTGTCGTCAATGCAAGTAACCTCGCCCATCACAGCTCCACTGAACCAGCTTCGGATTTGAAAGTCGACCATGACTTGAGTCTTTGCCGAATCGCGCTCGGCGCGCATCTGCTTTCCGAAGGGCTCGCCGAGGAAGCACGAGTGAACTTTGAGAGAGCAACCGTCGAACTTCGTCGCTTGCATGCGGATCATCCGTCGGTCATCCAATTTAGTTTGGATCTCTCGAGCACGTTAAACAACCTCGGTCAAGCCGAACTGGAGATGGAGTCATTGCCTGCCGCCGAACAAGCGTTCGACGAAGCTCGACAGATCTTAACCCAGCTTTCAGCAGTCACGGACGACTACCTGGTTCTCAGCAGTCTCGGCGGCGTTTGCAATAATTTGGCGCTCGTCAAAGAATCGCAAAATCAAATTCGCCAAGCTGAGGAGTTGCTCAGGCAAGCGATCGTTCACCAAGAAGCCGCAATCGCCAAATCGCCAGAAAGTTCGCGTTGCAGCGAATTTCTCACTGAACATCGCACACAACTTGCGCGACTATTAAGTCTGCGAGACGCGCCGGATCTGGTTGAAGTCAACTAGAGAATACTTGGACTATGTTGCAATCCTCTCGTAAAAACAACAAAGCCGCGCGTGAAAGTGCTTCCAGGCGCTCTCGCAGCGTCACGCGTGCGCGACGCAGGTTATCCATTCAGTCGCTCGAGCTTCGCTTTTGTCTTGCAAGTGATTTGAGTGTCGCCTTCGCAGTTGCCGATATCGGCTCACCGGATTCCGCTCCACACAGTGCGATGGAAAGCTCGCCAATCGGTACCGCAAGCGCTCAGCAGCAGTCTACATCGGCAGCGACTCAACAGCAGTCTGACTGCGCGGTTGCAAGTGACAGCGAAGTCGCGCAGCTTGAGTTCACGCACGTAGTCGCACAGCCAGCCGACAACTCTCTTCAGTCAACCGTATCAGAGACAACTGTCGCGGCCCCAAGTTGCGGTAGCGAAGTCGATACAGGTAGCCAAGCTACACAGGATCCGAACAAGTCGCTGCATTCACCTGCGGATGAACTCTCACCACGCGATGATACGTTCGCTGATAACGACGCTGCGGATGGCCTAGCGGGTGACACAACTGAAGTTGAACCGCGGCAAACTGACGAACTGAATACTCCCTTGCCGCCTACCGGTCAGACCGTTAGAGCCGTGACGTCAGCCGAACAACTGAACGAGTCATCGACGAACCAACAAAACGCTCGGCCAAAGGCGATCGACATTCGTTCAGATCACACGACATCGCGCACGTACGGATTCTCCAAAGCGAATCAAACTTTAAATTCCACTGCGAATACAAAAACGCCAGCAAGGAATTTCGATCGAGCACTCAAGGAAATGTTTAGCTCTGCGGCAGAATCGGATCAATTCGAGTCAAAAATTAAACGTCAAGCGATCCTGCCGCGGGGTGCGCGTTTACAACAGGCGGTGTTCGTCCTCCGCCGAGAAAGTGGGACTACAGCGAGCATAGTTGCCAACGCTGAAAATGCTCAATCCAATCTTCCCACCGCGCAAACAGTGAGTGCGGCGGAGGGAATGGACAGCCGCAATCTAGGCGGAGATCCAGCCGCAAGCGAGCGATCTTCAAGAGATTCTGCACTGACGCACGGCAACCCCAGCCCCGAAGAAACAAAATTGCAAGCGGCAGAGTCTAACCCCGCTAGTCCTCCTTCGATGCTCGCAACCTTCCGCAACTCGCTGCCCTTCGGACTAATCGTGACCATCGGAATTACCGTTGCGAAATCGAATGCGTTGCTCCAACGCAAACCTAAAAAACAACTTGCTGTTCTGTCATTTGAACAACGAAGCGATTCGTAGGCTGCGCTACTTCGAAAGAACCTTCCTCCAACCGAACGCATGCAGATTGCGAGCGTCGATATAGCGCGCATCGCTACTAGCGGACTTCAGTGAAACGACGATCAGTTCCATTTCGTTTCGTTGACTGCTCGAAACCAAACACGCTCCCGCGGCATCGGTTGTTCCAGTTTTAATACCTGTGTAACCCTCGATGGCCAGCAAGCGGTTCGTGTTTTCCCATTTCACATTGCGTTTGTATCCATCCGGAACTGAAACTTCGCAACCATGCTGCCGACAAGTTACGTAGTCGCGAAACTTTGGAAGCTCCAGCGCTGCTTTCGCTAGTTGCACAAGGTCCATGGCGGTGGATAGGTGGTGTTCACTCGTCAGTCCATGCGGGTTCACAAAGTGAGTTTTGTGCATGCCTAATGCCAACGCAGTTGCATTCATCTGATCGATGAAGCGATCATAAGAATCAACGTCGCCTAATGTTTCATCGCCAGCATACTTGCGTCCGAAAAACTCAGCAAAAGCGACCGATGCATCGTTGCCTGAAGGTAGTAACAACCCATACAAGAGTTCACGCACCGTCAGTTGCTCGCCCGCTTTCACGCCTGACGTCGATCCGTTTGTGTTGTCGGCTCGCTTCGAAAACGTAATCAACTCGTTGAGTACTTCGGGCTGATTGCGCGCATAGTCGAGCACAAGATAAGCGGTCATGATCTTCGTGGTACTCGCGATGTGCATCCGCTCTTCCGCGTTTTCGCCCGCGATGAGCTTACCAGTCGCTCGGTCGACAATCGCCCAAGCAGCGCAACTGACTTGCGGCGGGCCAAATGGATCGTCAGCGACTCGTTTTTTAAGTTCCTCATTGTTGATCAACTCGGGAGCCGGGACTGGCTCCGCTTGATCGATCAAAACTCCGAGCGCTTTCCAAGTTGCTTCATCCATCACGCCGGATGTCGCGATCTGCTTCTGCTTTTGAAAAGCCTTAACCGCTGCTTCGGTCGCCGGCCCATAGTCGCCATCGACTGACAGTCCCGCAGTCGGTTCCGTTCTCGCGTTCAATGTTCGCTGCAAAGCTTCAACTAGTTCTCCAGTCGCTCCAACCTTCAATTCGTTCGAACGCGGTTCGGCGACCGGTTCCGCTTTAGGCGAGAGAGCTTCGTAGGCGACTTTCGCAACTTCAGCACATAGGCGATTGCCCGCGTTGTCATCCGACCAGCGAATGTCCTCGTTGTTATCCGTCAAAACGCAGAGTGCAATCGTGCAGTCTTTGCCCATCAGTAGCCCAGCATCCGTGCGTACGCGAGTTACTGAACCGGTCTTGTGCGCCACTTTGACACTCGTAGGCAGCAACAGCGTAAAGCGACTTTTATCATCGCAATTGAGCATGTGATTGAGCATCGCCTCCGTCGACTCGGGCGCAGCCAACTCGCCGCGCTTGAGTCGCTTCAGCAGCTCGACCATATCGTTCGCCGTTGTGCTGCCAAGTCCGTATTTCTTGCTGCGATCTGGTGCAATCGATGTATCGCCCCGAAAGACCTTGGCATGCAATTGCGTTTCAGGATAGCCGAGTTCTTGCATCAGCTTTGCAGTAGCTGGCAATCCGATTGCATCGACAACCAGGTTGGTAGCTGTGTTGTCGGAGTAAACCATCATCAGCCGAATCGCATCGCGCAGCGAAATCACTGTACCCGCTGAAAAATGACTCGTTAAAATCCCTGAGCCTTGGACCATATCCTCTTTGCGGACTTCGATTCGTTGATCCAGTTTGAGCTTGCCCGCTTCGACTTGACGATAAGCTTCGATCATCACCGGCAGCTTAATCAAACTGGCAGTTGGCATTGGCACGTCGCCGCGATTCGACCAACTCGTGTCGCTTTCAAAGTGATAAACCGAAACTGCAACGTCGCCTTTGTAGCTTTTTACGAGCGGCTGAATCGATTCCTGAAGCGACTGCACGAGCGCTGACTGTGCCCA
>JBGSJB010000168.1:0-57027 GCA_041742175.1 Pirellulaceae bacterium | reverse complement strand
TCAGGAAACTTGTCCAGTTCTTCGGGGAGCGACATGTTGCAGAATTCCTCTCGAGGCTCAGCCTCTAGTGTGCAGTTCCAAACGAGCCTCAGCGTCCAAGCGAGGTCAAAACGAACAAAGCGAGCATCTTACGGCATCAGAATGGCAAAAAAAACCTCAGTTGATGACAAGGAAAGCCCGGGGTGCCCTTTGATTCATCGACAACTATAGCGAAAATCGTCTACCCAACTTAGCGAGCTTCCTCAACTCACTTTAGACGCTAGAAACAAGATGTTCAAAGCCGTTAGCACTGATATTCGCTTTCCCGAACAAGAACAGCAGATTTTACAGTTCTGGAAAGACAACGGAATCTACGCGAAAAGCCTCCAGCAGCGCTGCGATGCACCTTCGTTCGTCTTCTATGAAGGCCCGCCCACAGCCAACGGCATGCCGCACCCTGGACACTGCTTGACCCGCGCGATCAAAGATCTGTTCCCACGCTACCGCACGATGAGCGGCTTTCGCTGCGAGCGCAAAGCCGGTTGGGACACACACGGTCTGCCGGTCGAAGTCGAAGTCTGCAAAGAACTCGGCATTCACGGCAAGGATGAAATCGAAAGCTTCGGCATCGAGCCGTTCATCCAAAAATGCCAGCAGAGCGTTTGGCGCTACATGCAAGAATGGGAACGCTTGACGGAGCGCATCGGTTTCTGGATCGACCTCAGTCAAGCTTATGTGACGTATCACCAAAGCTACGTCGAAAGCGTGTGGTGGTCGCTGAAGAACTTGTTTGATCGCGGTCTGCTGTATCGTGGACACAAGATCGTTTGGTGGTGGGCTCAGGGCGGTACCGCGTTGTCTTCAGGCGAAGTCGGGCAGGGGTACCGGCAAGTCGCTGATCCGAGCGTGTTTGTAAAATTCCCGTTAGTCGAAGATCCGAAGACTTCGCTCGTCGTCTGGACCACCACGCCCTGGACGTTGCCCAGCAATATGTTCGCAGCCGTCCATCCCGACATCGACTATGCGTATTGCGTCGATGAAGAAGCCAACGAGCAACTGATCATCGCCGCTGCACTCGTCGAACAGCTCGCTGAGAAAACGAAACGCACTTGGACAGTTGCGAAGACGGTCAAGGGCGCCGAACTGGTCGGCAAGCACTACTTGCCACCGATGGATTACTACAGTCGCACGCGGTCTGACACCCAAGGCAAGCTGATCGATGCACCTGGCAAGTCGCAGAAACTTTATTGGCGAGTTGTGGCGGCGAACTTTGTGACGCTCGATAGCGGTACAGGCTTGGTCCACATTGCACCGGCGTTCGGCGAAGTCGACTACGAGTTGCTGATCGCTGAGCAGAAACGCTTTGAAGCAAAAATCGAGTTGCTGTGCGCAGTGGGGCCCGACGGCAAGTTCACGGAGGTGGTGCCCGAACATCAAGGCGTGTGGGTTAAAGACGCTGACAAAGCGATCATTCGGCAACTGAAGGAAAGCGGTCGGCTGCTGTTCCTTGATCAGTACTTGCACGACTATCCATTCTGTTGGCGAGCTGAGCAGGATCCGCTAATTCAGTATCCGCGCGAAAGTTGGTTCATTCGCACGACTCAGTTCCGCGACAAAATGCTGGAGAACAACTCCAAGATCGGCTGGATGCCAGAGAACATTCGTGATGGTCGCTTTGGAAATTTCCTCGCGAGCAACGTGGATTGGGCGCTGTCGCGCGAACGTTACTGGGGCACGCCGCTGCCAATTTGGGTTTGCGAACAGACCGGGAAAATGGAGTCCGTCGGATCGTACGACGAACTGCTGAAGAAGCCAGGCATCGCGGGCACTGAAATGTGGACCGACGCGAAGAAAGCGAATCCCGAGTTGGTAGAGGACTTGAAAGTTCAGAAGCCGTACATTGACGCAGTCACTTACGATTCGCCATTCGCTAGCGGTGCGCGCATGCAACGCGTGACCGAAGTGATCGATTGCTGGTACGACAGCGGTGCGATGCCGTTCGCGCAGTGGGGATACCCTCACGCAGGCAAAGACCAATTTGCGGATCAGTTCCCAGCCGATTTCATCAGCGAAGCGATCGATCAAACACGCGGTTGGTTCTATAGCCAACTCGCGATTAGCACGATGTTGTTTGGCGGCGATCCGGTCGGAGATGCGGATGCCGATTCGGCCAGAACTTCCAATAGCACGGCGAGCAATAAGACTAGCGAACAACGCGACTTTCCGCATCCTTTCCGCAACTGCATCGTGCTCGGTTTGATGTTAGCGGAGTGGTATGAGAGCCAGGATGGCAAGCAACGTTACTTGACGGAGGAAGAAGCCAAACAAGCGCTCGGTGCGGAGTACGTTTCTAAAACTGGAAAGATGTCGAAGAGCCTGCGGAACTATCGCAGTCCTAACGAGATCTTTGACAAGTACGGCGCCGATGCACTGCGTTGGTACTTCTTCGCAAATCAAGCGCCGTGGAATTCGATCATCTACAGCGAACGCGCGATTCGCGACAGCATTCCTGAATTCATGCTGAGAATTTGGAACGTGATCAGCTTCTTTAGTATCTACGCAGAGATCGATCAATTCGCCGGCCCAGGTGAAATCACTGGTGAACTCGATCAACTGAATTCCGATGAGCTGTCACGCGCCAAAACCTATCGACCGATCAGCCAACGCAGCGAGATCGATCAATGGATCCTCAGCGAACTGGCGACAACCGTAGATGATGTGGTGCAGCGCATGGATCGTTACGACAGCTTCGGCGCGTGCCAGCAACTGAATTCGCTCGTCGACGGACTGAGCAATTGGTACGTTCGCCGTTGCCGCAATCGGTACTGGGGCAAGGAAACGGCTCAGGAGAGTCAAGATAAGGCTGACGCTTATTGGACTTTGTACGAAGTGTTGCTGACGACTTCAAAGTTGATCGCGCCGTTCGTACCATTCTTAGCGGAAACGATCTGGAAAACCCTGACCGAACCGGTGCGCGGCCGGGTGCGCGAGAGCGTTCATCTGTGCGATTATCCTGCGCCGTCGCCAGAGCACTGCGATTTACCGTTGGGGCAGCGGATGCAAGTGCTGCGCGAAATCGCTTCGCTCGGTCGAAGCGCTCGTATGGATTCGAAACTGAAAGTGCGTCAACCTCTGTCGCGAGTCGAAGTTAGTTTGGCGAGCGGCGAGCACATCGACTGGTTGCGAGAACATGACGCAATCGTGCGCGAGGAACTGAACGTCAAGGAAATTGAGTACAACGCGGGCAACAGTCCCTTTATCGAATACAAGATTTTGCCAGACCTGAAACGACTGGGACCACGTATCGGAAAGTTGCTGCCGAAATTGAAGAACGCACTCGCCGCCGCTGATGGCGCGAGGTTGCTCGGCGAACTGCAGAATTCCGGCAGGATCTCGCTGGATGTTGATGGCACTGCGTTGCAGTTAGACAATGAGGACATCCAAGTCCGGTTGCAAGCGAAAGCGGGTTGGACTGCGGCGCAAGGCAAGCAGTGTGTTGTGGTTCTGTCGACCGACCTGACACCGGAGTTGATTCGCGAAGGCTACGCGCGGGACTTGGTGCGATTGATTCAAGACAATCGCAAACAGATGCAGTGTCAATTTACGGATCGTATCCGCATTTATGTAGTTTGCTCAGAAGCAGAATTGGTTGTCGCATTTAAAGAGAGTATCGACTACATT
Source organism: Pirellulaceae bacterium (assembly GCA_041742175.1). GTDB lineage: Bacteria > Planctomycetota > Planctomycetia > Pirellulales > Pirellulaceae > Aureliella. The sequence goes on along the minus strand of JBGSJB010000168.1, from coordinate 53,367 downwards.
ACTTCCGAGACTTTGGCGATCGAAATCGCATTCGAGCAACCAAAGGAAAGAATTGAGATGCAGTCGGTTGAAATCGGCGAGCATGTTTTACAGTTAGGCATCGAAGTAATTTAGGCAGCCCGCAATGTCCAACTTCCGAATCGCAGTTCTAATTTCGGGTGGCGGCACAACGCTTCGCAACCTGATCGAGTGGCAGCGGATGGGAGATCTGGAGGTCGACTTTGCAATTGTTATTAGCAGCCGCGCGGACGCGAAGGGGCTCGACTTCGCGCGGGAAGCGGCAATTCCAACGGAAGTGATCTCACGTCGCGATTTCGCGGATTGCGATACGCACAGCGCAGCGATCTTTTCTGTCTGTCGCAAGCACAATGTGCAATTGGTTGTTATGGGCGGCTATCTCGAATTGCTGAAGATTCCATCAGACTTTGAGAATCGCGTGACGAATATCCATCCGTCGCTGATCCCAGCATTCTGCGGCAAAGGATTTTACGGCGATCGTGTTCACAAATCGGTGATTGAGATGGGTGCCAAGTTGACCGGCTGCACTGTGCATTTTGTCGACAACCAATTTGATCACGGACCGATCATCGCACAGCGTTCTTGCCCAGTGCTCGACTGTGACACGCCCGAATCGCTGCGACGACGTGTCGCAGAAGTCGAATTTCAGCTCTATCCCGAAACGATCAATGCGATCGCGCGCGGGCGAGTCACTATCGAAGGCCGCAAAGTCTGCGTTCGAGCGATTGTCTGACACTCCATTGCCGCGGTTTCATTCTGCCACTGTTTCACTCTGCGAAGGGCAACCAAAACTAAGTCACGGCGTCGTTGCAAAATTTGCACGGGTTTTATTCGCGTACGCAACGAGGGCAAGCATGACAGGGACTTCCACAAGCACACCTACAATCGTGGCTAGCACAACCGGTGAGGAAGCTCCGAAGAGCGTGATGGCTACAGCTACAGAAAGCTCGAAGAAGTTCGATGCACCGATCATCCCGGCCGGAGCTGCGATATCGTGACTACAGTGGAGTCGATAACATGCTCCGTAAGCCAGGAAGAAGATCAGTACCGTTTGGATGATCAGCGGAACGGCGATCAACACGATGTGCAAGGGATTGCTGATGATCACCTCGCCTTGGAACGAAAAGATCAAGACCAGCGTTAGCAACAAACCGGCAATCGTGACGTTGTTGAACTTGGGGATGAAAGCGTTTTGAAAGTACTCTTCGCCTCTGGAGCGGATCACCAGATTTCGCGTAAGCACTCCAGCAACTAAAGGCACAACCACGAACAGGACTACGGAAACGATCAGCGTCATCCAGGGAATGGTGATCCCACCGATACCGAGTAAGAAAGCGACGATCGGCGTGAAGGCGATCAAGATGATCAAGTCATTGGTCGCTACCTGTACAACTGTGTAAGCCGCATTGCCACGGGTTAGATGACTCCACACGAAGACCATCGCCGTGCAAGGAGCGGCTCCAAGCAACACCGCGCCGGCCAGGTAGTCCTTGGCCAGTTCCGGAGAAATCCAGGGCTTGAAGACTACATAGAAGAAAAAAGCCGCGATGCCGAACATGGTGAAAGGCTTGATCAACCAGTTCACAATCCAAGTAACGTAAAGTCCTTTGGGGTTCTTGCCGACATATTTGATGCTGGCGAAATCGACCTTCATCATCATTGGGTAGATCATCAGCCAAATTAAGAAGGCGATCGGAATGGACACGTTGGCATACTCGAACTTTGCCAAAAAGGTTGGTACCGCCGGCACGAATTTTCCGATGAGCACCCCGATCACCATACAGAGTGCGACCCAGTAGGTGAGATTCTTTTCAAAGAAGCTGATCGCTGATTTTTCAGCTTTATCCATGGTGCGATTCTTTCTGAGCTCATCCGGCCGCAGCGCGTGAGAGTGCGGTTGCTAGTGAGGGATTGTTTGATGGTTTGACTGGGATCCGGACGCTAACGCGAGTCGTGTGATAGTGTTCATTACGAGGCTTTAGCACCACGTTTAGGACGACATCCTTCAATCGCTTTAGCCAGCCCGCGAAACGCTTCTGTCAGGTGCTTGTAGCGCACTTCGTAGTAAACCGTGCGGCCCTGCTTGGTCGCTGTGAGCACACCCGCTTTCTCGAGTACCCCCAAGTGCCGTGAGACCACTGAAAAATCGACCGCGCAGCATTCTGTCAGTTCAGTTACCGAACAGGCTCGTCCACACTTTGCCAAGCACGAGAGCAGTTTCAATCGCGTCGGCTCTCCCAACGCTTTGAACAGTTCAGCGTCAAGCAGGTCGTCAATCGGCCCGCAGCACTGGGAAGCTTCCTGTGGTTTCATAGTCGACCGCCTTTTCATGCATATTTGCGTCAGCGTGCAAGCTTACCGGCTTCCCTAACGGACGTCAAGATGCTAAAAACATCTGCTTGCAGTAGCGCTTAGGGGTTAAGGACGTCAGATGTAAATAGGTCCGGGCGCGTTATCTCGCATCAAGCCTTTATGAAAGCTAGTAGAAAGTCCTAGTATGACTGGAAAACAACCCGCGAAATCAACCAGCTCACTTTACCCGGAGCTGCTTCAGTACTTGGATGCACGAGCGACGGAAATGGGCTCGATACCTGATGATCGCAAAGCGGAACTTGCCAAGGTTGCGAACTACATTCGAGAACGCTTGTCGAAGTCGGAGCCAGCCAAGCTGACTTTCATCTGCACGCACAATTCGCGACGCAGCCACCTGTCCCAGATTTGGGCACAAGTTGCTGCTGAATATTGCGGCTTGGTTGGCGTTGAGACGTTCTCAGGTGGCACTGAAGCAACTGCCTTCAACCCACGAGCGGTTGCGGCCATGCAACGATGTGGACTTAAGATCGTTGCCGACGATCCTGCTGCGAACAACCCGCGATACAGCGTCACCACGTCCGACTCGTCGACTCCCCAAGTCTGCTTTTCGAAGGCGTATTCCGATCCACCGAATCCAAGCGAGGGTTACTGTGCGGTGATGACCTGTTCGCAAGCCGACGACGCATGCCCGCTGGTGATGGGCTGCGATCTTCGCATGCCTATCCGCTACGAAGATCCCAAAGTTGCGGACGACACTGAGTTCGAGGCGCAGCGATACGACGAACGATCTGCACAAATCTGTAGCGAGATGCTTTACATGATGTCGCTTGTTTCTTCGGAAGCCTCGTCGCGTTAACGTCCCGCGTCTCGCGCCCATTGAACTGCGATACCTTAAATCATCAATGGCTTGCGTCCGGCAGCGCGACGGCAATCGGCGAGCTGTCCGCGATGATGCATCCAGTGCATCGCTCTCATCAGGAACATGTGTCGCCAAGTGCCGAAATAAAGTTCGAACTGTGGCGGCACCCCCTCGATCGCTTGATCAAGGTCCCCTTCGCTAGTGCTCTCAAGCCAATGCATGAACTGTTCATCCATCGAACGCAACTGCACAAGAAGCTGATCGTATGGCGGGTACTCCGTCCCATTGGGATCCGGCTGAGAACCACCGCCAAACTTCTGGTGCAGTGACTGACATGGATTCGGGACACGCTGCATCATGTCGCGATAGCGACCTTCGGAGTAAACCAAATGGCCGAGTATCCAGTGAGCGTGGTTGCCTGAGCCAGTGATGGGTGAAATGAGCGCTGCGGATTGCAAGTCGTCGAGCAACGGAAAGACCAGCCCTGCGCACTGTTGATTAGCTATGATGAGTGTTGATTTTGATTCCATAATTCGGCCTCCTTCGATCGATACATTCTATCGACCATCTTCGATTGAACGAAGACAACCAAGGAAGCGATAGCCGCAAGATCGCCACCAAGCTCGAAAGATGCGCACTGCGAGCGTTTCACTCCGAGCGCAAGATTTTTTCCATCTTGCGACCTTTCGCTAACTCGTCGACGAGCTTATCGAGATAGCGAGCTTGCTGCGTTAACGGATTCTCAATCTCCTCAACACGATAGCCGCAGATCACGCCTGTAATAAGCTTCGCGTTCGGATTCAACTTTGCTTTCTTGAAGAACTGCTCGAAAGTTACCTTGCTTTCGATAAGCTTGGTAATGGCTTGCTCATCGAAACCCGTAAGCCACGTGATCACTTGATGCAGTTCATCTTTGGTTCGGCCCTTCCTCTCCAATTTCACTACGTAGTGTGGATAGACAGACGCGAAGGTCAGCTTTGCAATCTTGTCATCGTGAGCGCTATTCATGCGTTGTCACTCGTGGAAAAGTGGAACTAGTTCATCGGGAGAAGTGCGGCTCGCTGACGCCTAGTCGCGACTGCGGTCGTAAGGCAGTCATCCGCACTTGAAATGACCAACAGCTTATCGCGCTGGCTTGAGTTTTTCAGCTACGCACCGTTCGTGATCGCAAAAATGTTGCTGCCACATGAACGAGCCTTTAGAATCCAGTGGACCATGAACACCGAGTCACGCTCTGCAAAACGATGAAAAGCTCACAGAAGGTTGAACGAATGTCTTACGCACCAGTCGCTCTACTTTTCTTAATCGTAACCCAAAACGCCCAGGTCGCTGAGCCACTGCTTCGCGACCTTCCACCCGGTCTATTTGTCGAAAGCTCAACGGAAGTAGCGGCTGCTCAAACCGGCTCGATAGCTGCAAAGCTGGGCGGTAAAATTCAACGATTGACAAACTCGCATGTGCGGGTGCATGGCCGAACCATCCAAGTGAACTGCATCACTGCAGTCGATGAGACCAACGCAATCGCCATTGAAGCTTCGCTAGTGAAAATCAAGCCTGCGTTTTTCGTCGTGAGGAAAGGGCCTCTCGTAGTCGAGTACGTCGGCCGCAGCATCGACGAATCGCTTGCGCTGAAGACCTCGTACGAACTTGGATTCAAGCTCAAACCAAATTCGCTGCGCTACCAAGTGATCGCTGAGTTGGCTACAGTCGCCAAAGCGGACTACATGAACTGCAACCCGCTATTCAATCACTTTATTGCCCTCCAGAACTCCGCCAACAAAGACACAAGTGCCGCAGATGCGGTTAAGCAGATCGAATCGCTCTCGAAGACATTCACCTTTGGAAAAGAATTAACTCTCCGAAATCCTTTCATTGATGGAAAGTCTACGACGCACGCTTTTCAACCGCCTGCGATTGCTTCAACAGCAAGTCGCACAACCGCTACCACGATCGAGTATTCATTTGATAAACTCGCCCAACGTCAAGGAATTCCATACGTTATCGCCACCATTGAAACGGAAGTCGACAATACGGGGTTTCGCAAATTCGATTCCACGCCAGCCGTTCACCTAACTGCGGCCACGGAATTCTGGCCGGCGGATGATCACAGAGTAAAGGCGCTCGCGCAGCAGATTACCGCTGGCAAGTCGAGCAACGAAGCAAAAGTGATCGCAATTCTCGAATGGCTCACGCCTGGGAGTAACTTAAAATACTTCGGCCAAACGGGCTCTCGTTGGGGCACTCTAAAAGTGTTTGAACAAAAGTTTGGTCACTGTTGGGATTTCTCAGATTGCTTCGTCACGCTCGCTCGCGCGGCCGGCGTGCCCAGCCGCCAAGTTGCTGGATGGCTTTACGGAAGCAGTGGCCATGTGTGGGCAGAGTTCTATCGCGAAGGTCAAGGTTGGCAACAAGTTGATCCAACCGGCGGCGGTAAATTAAAATGCGGCATCTATCACATCGCTTACTTCACTTCCGAAGACGGTGAAATGCCGATCGTTTACCTGGCCATGCCGCAGATCAGCATTCTGCCGGAATCCAACTGACTCGATGAACGCTGTGCTTTACAAAATAACAGTGTGCAACTGCAATCAAATGTCATTCTTGCGATGAAGCGTCCGCAAAATGTTTGGCTGCCTCCTGAGTATCAAAGCGGTCATCAAATACGGTCATCAAACCTTCGCGGAAGTCCATCTTAATGGCCAGCTTAATAGGTCCGGGCATCGGCATGCCGATTGGGTGAGCCCAAGTTTCGCCCCACACCAGTGCTCCGTGACCTGTTGATACAAATTGAAAGTTCGCGATCTCGGAGTGATCTACAGGAGGTTGAATAACACTGTAAAAAATTTCAAATGCCCGCTTCGCCGCTTCGATTCCGACGTGCGTTCCTGCGAACGGAAACACGTTGGGGTCTCCAGCGAAATGCACGACAAGTTCTGGCGACAGAAAGCGCTGGTTTGCCTCTATAACTTTTGGACCGGCTTGTACATCGCCAAGATAAACTCTTTGGCCAGGACCGCTGGATCCGTTGAGATATCAGCAGCGGAAACGTGCATGCCCGCTTCGCGCAACGTTTCGGCAATGATGTGCAACGTTGAAGGTGCGATGTTTTGACTACTTTCCGCCTTTACAATTAACCGCTCCGTGAACCCCGCTTTCTTTGCAAGATCGTTTTGAGTCCATCCCAACTGCTTACGCAACTGAGCGATCAACTTCCCATTGCACGGCATGGAACGTCCGGTGGAAGAAGGAACATTTCGCATCGTATAGGCCGACTCTTTTCAGCGAAGCAGTGAGATTCGTGTGAATGGAACGTGGTTGATCAGGTGTTTTGCACGAGGTCGGCGAAGTACTTCGCGCCTTCCAAGGTATCGAAACGATCATCAAAAACGGTAAGCATTCCCTTGTCGAAATCCATCTTGATCGCAAACTTCATCGGCTCCGTCATTGGCATGCCGATGGGATGAGCCCAAGTTTCGCCCCAGATCAATGCTCCATGGCCGGTCGAGACAATCTGGATGCGGTCCATCTCCGACGGATCGTCTGGTGCTTGGATCACGCTGTAGAAGAGCGCGAATGCGCGTCGGGCAGCCTCGATTCCGATGTGCGTTCCAGCAAAAGGAAACACCGCGACATCTCCTGCGAAATGGACAACGAGATCCGGCGATACGAAGTGGCTATTCACATCCAAAGTCCGCGGTCCATGCTCGTAAGTCGACAGAAAAAACACTCTCGCCAATGAAGCCGGATCCGTTGCTAGATCGGCTGGTGAAACCTGCTCGCCCGCCTCGGTCAGCGTGGTAGCGATAATATGCAACGTCGAAGCAGCGATGTTCTGACTGCTTTCTGCCTTAACAATCAACCGCTCCGTAAACCCCGCCTTCCGCGCCAAATCGTTCTGTGTCCAACCGAGTCGCTTTCGTAACTGTGAAATCAGTTTTCCATTGCAAGCCATCGAGCGGCTAGTTGTGCGGCGAGGCGGCATGCTGTTCCTTGTGGTGTTGGGAGGACATTCGAATCGAAACAGAAGAGTGAGCAACTTCTACGCCACAACTTTGCAAACGCAACCGTTTTACAGTTGAGCCTAGCATCGGGCGATGCTGCCAGGTTCTTGTTCCGTTCCGGTACCGTTCGCTCTCCGTTCCTGTTCGATGAGTGTAATCACCGGCATAATCTGCACAAACTAACCTGCGGCGAATGCCGCCCGAACCAAGATAACCACCTAACGACTTGTTAACGTAGCGAACGCAGTCTTGATGAGCTCTACCAACAACAAGTTCGCACAACTGAAAACCGGACACGTCCATTAAAAGGAATTCAATGAAGGCGTCCAGCTTCTTCTTTGTCACTGCAAGCTTGTTTTTCGCGCTGGGATTTACAAGTCACAGTCAGGCTTCGCTAGTCTTTACCAGTGATGTTCAAGCGAATTTCACCTTCACAGCGGTTCCAGGCAATGTCTTGGGCTTGCCTGATAATGCAGTTCTTCCGTTTGTCGCATTCGGTCAGCTGACGTTTACGCTCAATGACTCCGACCCCCTTGCTACAACGATGGCGTTTACGAATACAACGGGCGTGCTAACAGTCAATGCGCCAGCGATGTTTTCTGGAGCAACGATGTCGCCACACGAGTTTGTGGGCGGCGAGTTGCAGAGCATCACACGCGATGGGTTTGGCGCGATCACTAGTGGAGTCGTTTCGGATCTGCAAATGCGATGGGAGATGTTGGTGCCAACTGGGATGGGGACCCTTCGACTGTACACGGTGGCGGGACTGCCGTTTGCTGGAGCGGTAACCGGAGCACCTTTCCAAGTTGGCAACTCGATCTCTGGTGCAGCACCATTCGATGTGTTCCTTGATGTCGGACCTGCGGGGCCCGATGCCGGCGACTCCTTAGTTGTCATTGGCAGCGATCGTTTCCTAACCATCACCGCCGTCCCTGAACCCAGCAGCCTCCTGCTTCTTACGACATTCGTACTCGGCCAAGTTGGCTTTCGCTTAAGACGCCGAAAGCCATAGTCTAGCGCCGAAAACTCTCTTTGGCAGTTTCCAAATCTAAAAACTCAGTTTCAAAAATATTTTGCACGAAGTACCCAATGATTCGCAAAAACAGCAAACGCCAACAAACTAAGAACAGTCTCAAACGGAATCTGCGAGCGCGATTGCAGATTGAAACCCTGGAGGACAGAAAACTACTGACGGTCGACGTTGCCCCGCTGTTTGACATCAATGCAATAGTGCAATCCTCTAATCCTTCGGAGCTTATCGAAGTAGGGGGCACTGTTTATTTCGCGGCCACCACCGATGAGCACGGAGCAGAGTTGTGGAAAAGCGACGGAACGTCCACCGGGACCGTTCTTGTTAAAGACATCCGTACTGGAACGCAACCGTCATCACCAGCAAACCTAGTTAACGTAAACGGCACTCTCTACTTTCGCGCGACTGATGGTGTGAGCGGACAAGAGCTTTGGAAGAGCGACGGAACCGCTGCTGGCACAGTGATGGTTAAGGATATCTGGAGTGGAGGGGACTCGTTTCCGCAGTATCTGACCAATGTCGGAGGCACATTATTCTTTCGCGCAAACGATGGGATCAATGGCCAAGAATTATGGAAGAGTGACGGAACCGCGGCAGGAACAATGCTCGTTAAGAACCTGAGCAGCGGTGCGTCAAACTCCGCGCCCGCCAGACTTACGAATGTCGGCGGCACATTGTACTTCGTTGCAACTGATAGCATAAAAGGGATTGAACTTTGGAAATCCAATGGGACGGACGCTGGCACAGTTATTGTGAAGGATATCGTAACAGGCACCAATGGCTCTACACCGGTCCACTTGACGAACGTTGCGGGAACGCTGTACTTCGGCGCGACTACCGCTCCTAATGGAACGGAGCTTTGGAAGAGCGATGGGACGGATGCGGGAACGGTTCTTGTCAGGGATATTAATCCCGGCTCAGCAAGCTCAAGCTTAAACGGCCTCACTTCGAACGGAACGAGTCTGTTCTTCACGGCTTACACAGCCAGCAGCGGCTATCAACTCTGGAAGAGCGATGGAACCAACGCTGGAACAATTATTGTTAAGAGCATTTTGCCATTTGGTGGCTCTGGCATCGGCCAAGTTACTAACGTCAACGGAACAATCTTTTTCGAAGCCAGAGACAGTCTTAATGGCTACGAGCTTTGGAAAAGTGACGGTACAGCGACTGGCACCGTATTGGTCAAGGACATCTCGCCCGGTGTGTTTTCCTCGAATTCGCGCTCTCTGACCAATATCAACGGAACCCTGTACTTCCGCGCTAAGACTGAAGCAACCGGATATGAGCTTTGGAAAAGTGACGGTACAACAAACGGAACAGTCCAGGTTAAGGAGATCCGTGTTGGGGCTGAAAGTTCATCTCCTATCTTAATGACCAATGTCAATGGCACAGTATTCTTTAAGGCTAACGATGGTACCACTGGCTTAGAATTGTGGAAGTCGGATGGGACGTCATCAGGCACAACCATCGTCCGAGACATCATGGATAAGGGAACCAGTAGCAATCCTTTCCAACTTGCTAACCTAAACGGCAAACTGCTCTTCAAGGCTAGTGACGGTTTACTGGGAAGCGAGTTATGGTCTTCGACTGGAGTCGCCAATGGAACTACTCTCGTCAAAGACATCAATGTAGGGTTTAACAACTCCGAACCATCGAAGATTGTAAACGTCGGCGGCATTGCATACTTCAGCGCCTTTACACAAACGAATGGCCAAGAGCTTTGGAAAAGTGACGGTACTGGGGGCGGAACAGCTCTGGTTTCTGACATAATCGCGGGAACAGCAAGCGGAACTCCTCAGATCTTAACCAATGTCAATGGAACACTTTTCTTCTCAGCGATAACATCAGCAGCCGGTCAAGAGTTGTGGAAGAGTGATGGGACAGCCGCCGGCACAGTCTTGGTGAAGGACATACGACCAGGGGCGAATGGAAGCGGACCATCTTCATTGATTAACGTTAACGGAACGTTGTACTTCACCGCGACAGACGGTGTTAACGGCAATGAGTTATGGAAAAGCGACGGTTCCGCAGCCGGAACAGTCATGGTTCGCGACGTCCGCGGAGGGGCGACCGGCGCTTATCCGTTCGGTTTGACCAATTTGAACGGAGTTGTGTATTTCAGCGCTGATGACGCTGTCGCCGGAAGAGAGCTATGGAAGTCAGATGGCACTAGTACCGGCACGGTTTTAGTAAAGGATATTATCGTAGGAGGGACTGGAAGCGGCCCATCGAATTTAAGCGTTTTCGGAGGGGAAGTGTACTTTAGCGCCAACGGCGGTGCATCGGTTGGGATTGAACTGTGGAAGAGTGATGGCACATCGTCTGGAACCGTTCTCGTTAAAGACATATTTAGTGGCGGCGGTGGCTCGAGTCCCAGTTGGCTAACAACGGCAGGCACCAATCTGTACTTTGCCGCCAGCACCTCCACTCAAGGTATTGAGATTTGGAAAACTGATGGAACGAGCGCTGGAACTGTTCTAGTTAAAGATATCTATACGGGGGCCACCGGCTCCAGTCCGTCCTATCTGACGCAGCTTGGTGGGACCCTGTATTTCAGAGCGAATGATGGGATAAATGGTCAAGAAGTATGGAAGACTGACGGGACGACTACCGGGACCAATCTTGTATTAAATGTTGCTAGAGAGTCACAAAGCAGTAATCCGCATTCTCTAACCGCTGTAGGTTCCAAACTATTTTTTGTTGCAACGACGCAACTCTATGGTACGGAGCTTTACGTTGTCGAAGAGGCTCCCACTGTTCCGACCTCAATTCTCCTTAGTTCGAACACCGTTGCTGAGAATACTCCGATTGGGACTACCTTTAGTGAGTTGAGCACAGTTGGTTCTCAATTGGCGTCAACCACCTTTGAGATCGTGAGCGATGCGTCCAGCAGTTCGTTTGTCATCGAAGACAATTTACTCAAGACCGCAGCGACCCTTGACTATGAAGCCACGAGCTACTATTCGATCCAAATACGCGCTACCAGCGGTGGCGTTTCTATCACTCGTGATATTTCCATCTTTGTCTCGCCAGTCAACGAGTTTGATCCGCAGTTGACTTCGCCGACCGAGTATAGCGTTGCTGAGAATTCGGTTAATGTTGGAACTTTAACAGCCACCGATGCTGACTTGCCGCAAGTATCATTTACTTACACGATCGTTGGAGGCGTCGATGCCTCGAGGTTCAGCATAGTAGGCAACACAGTCGTTTTTCAAGCGATTCCGAACTTCGAGAATCCTACGGACACAGATGGAAACAACAGCTACATCGTTCAAGTGTCAGCTAGTGATGGCGTTCGCAGCCAGACCAAGACGCTGACGGTAACGGTTACAGACACTAATGAAGCCCCCGTCAATCTGTTGCTCTCTAACGACAGTTTTCCTGAGTCGCTGGCAGCAGGCAGCCTCGTTAGTCACTTGGCGGCCTTTGATGTTGATGGTCCAGCTCCGCTCAGCTTTGCATTCTCGCCAGTTTTTCCGAACGATAACTCGGGGTTTGAAATCGTCGGAAATCAACTGCGAACGACGCGAGAGTTTAGCTACGATGATCTCGCCGATCGACAACTTCTTGTTCGAATCGTCGCCCTCGATGGTCTGTTGGCTTCCAGCCTTCCGGCGACATTCGTCATAGATGTCACGCAAGCGGCGAAACCGCCGGTCGCACAGGATCTGTCATACGCGGTGGATCAAGGCACATCAGCCTCAATTACGCTCAGTGGCAACGACGCGGAATTTGTATACACGATTACACAGGCACCAGCACATGGGGCATTGTCAGGCATTGCTCCAAATCTCGCTTATACACCCAATTCGGGCTTTGTCGGCGAAGATACTTTCTTCTATACCGTGAAGAAGGGTTCGCTAACTTCCTACGAAGCGCGCGTTACGCTCACGGTTGTAGGTGTCTTGCCTACAGTGAACTTCAGCGTGCAGCAAAGCCAAACATCGGAATCGCTGGTCACGCATGCGATTTTTGTCCAACTTGACGTTGCTGCTGTCAATGATTTGATCGTGCCAGTGTCAGCACTTGCTGGTGGAACAGCGATTGCGGAATCGGATTTTGCACTCCCACCAGGCATTGTGATTCCGCGCGGTGCTACATCGGGTTCGATGACCATAGGCATTGCGGATGACACTATCCATGAAGGGACAGAGACTTTCACGGTGCGATTGAATTCATCGCCACTCTACACGCTCGGGACCATCGCTACGCACCAGGTCACGCTGGCAGATAACGACTCACCGCCTACTTTGTCGCTCGAAAAAACAAGTGAAACGGTCGGCGAAGCGAGTACGAGCGTGTCTGTCCGACTGCGACTTTCCGCGCCTGCAGCACAAGACGTTGCTGTGCCATTCACTCTGCTGGCAGAAACTACGACGGTGAACGTGGATTTCAATCTTACTGGCGGTAGTCAGTTTCCAAGCGGTGGAAACTATTTGCTTATTCCCGCTGGCGCGAGTTCAGCGAATCTCACCATCAATGTTCTAGATGATGAAATCATTGAGCAGTCTGAATTGCTGAAGATCCGATTCGATGAGCCAACGTACAGCTCGTTTGCGAATCCAAATGCTACAACCTTCGCGCTTGCTATCCGCGACAACGATGAGCGTACGGTTGTTATGAATCGGAGCTTAGACCAAGTCAGCGAAGCGCGCGGAAGTTACACGGTAGTCGCCAGGACCGATCGCCCATTTACCCAGACGACAACGGTACCGATTTCATTTGGTGGAACAGCCATTTCAACCAGTTTAGGACGCGACTATTCAATCGCATCGCCAGGAGCGTTCGTGTTTGCGGCCAACCAGTCCACTGCCACACTGGTACTACAAATTACCGACGACTCATCAGCAGAACGCAATGACGATATCATCGTTCGCTTGCAAGATGACTCACCATCTTATCGACTCGGCTCGACATCGCAGACAGCAATTACGATTGTCGACAACGATACGGCTCTCATTTCGTTCGAGACGGCAGCGACATCGCTTTGGGAGAACGCGGGCAACTACACCGTTCGCGTAACGCTGAGCAGAGTTGCAGCGGAGAGTGTTACGGTTCCGTTGGTCTTGGCGAGTGGTGCGGGCTACGCTACAAAAGGTAGTGACTACAACTTTAGCGTCGTGTCCGTGACGATTCCGGCAGGACAAACCTCGGCAACTGCCACGTTGCAGATACTTCCTGACAACTTCAACGAAGCGGACGAGTTGGTTCGCATTTCATTCGGCTCGCTCCCATCTGGCACTCCGGTTCGCATCGGCACGAACGCATCAACTTCTATAACCATTAGAGACGATGATCCAATTCTCTCGATCCGACCACTAAAAGCAACTGTAGCCGAAACTGGCGTAGCTGAATTTGAATTGTCGCTGAGCGCTATTACTCATAATGCAGTTGTGGCGAACGTATACTTAAGTGGCAATGCCACCCTCAACTCCGATTACGTACGGGCATTCAATTACACGGCGGCCTTGGGTGGGATCGTACCGAACGGCCCGACGGAAATCAACTTGCCTGTACTTGCCATCTTTCCACCACTGATCAAGTCGATCATCTATCGACTACCCATTGGTAATGACACGGTCTTCGAGTCAACCGAAACGATCACGGCGACCGTTGCGTTAACTACGACGACAGCCCTCCCGTCGCGCTCGGCCATGTCAGCCTCGGTCAGTATCCTTGACGATGATGCCAATGCGGTGACGTTTCAAACCGCCAATGGCTCTATGTCCGAGACTATCGAAGGCAAAAAGATCCGAATCTACACAGCTACCGTCCAGATGGCTCAAACTGCGTCGCGCGATATCCAGGTCGCTTTAGCCTTTAGTGGCACAGCCAAGTACGGAGTTGACTATCGGATCCATGATGTTGACGCAAGGTCTGGGCTCACGATCAGGAAGGGGTTCAAGACGAGCACTTTCCGCATTGAAGTCATATCGGATTCTACGTTCGAAGGCAACGAAACGGTTTTAGTGTCCATCATTGCAGTGACTAGCCCAGGCGTTTTGCCTAGGCCAACTGCAACTAGGAAATTCACTATTGTGGACGACGATAGTCCACCCACGTCGCTCGGTTTTCGTTACGACGACGACTTCAATCCAGAAGCCATCGCAAGGTGGCGAGCCTCGATCGTCGAACCCAATCAAGCGCTTGTTATAGCCGGAACAGTTGCCGTTCAATCCGCTCCTAAAGTTGGTGCGTTCTCAGGTGATGTGCCCAATCTTTCGAGCGCGCAGAAAGCCGCGCTGCGCGATTCGAATGGGAAGGCGCTCCCGGCAGATGTGATCCTGCCGCCTGGGGTGGTAGCGCTGGTTGTCGCTTCGGGAAGTAAAGGTCCGGTCGATGGAGCGGTCGCATTCTTTGACATTAACTTCAACGGTGTGCTTGACTTCATCGATTCAGACAACGACGGGATACTGGATGATGGCGAAATCTCCGAGACACCTGCTGTTACCGCTGCCGATGGTTCGTTCGCTTTCTATCTCGACAACTTCGATGCCAACAACGATGGAGTCGTAAGTACAAGTGAAGGTCGATTGGTGCTAGCTGGAGGTACGGACATCTCTACAGGCCTAGTTGGACTGATTCCACTTACTGCCCCCGTTGGACTCTTCAACGTAACGCCACTATCGACGATTACAGAATCCCTAGTTCGCAAACACGGTTTGAGTGTGCTCGACGCGATGAATCGAACCACGCAAGCCTTTGATATCGAGAACTACAGCCTGGCGGAAGGCATTTCGCTTTACCAAGTCCTTGAGAACGACGCCTTGGCAGCCCAAGCTTATTCGGCGCACGTACAGATTTACTCAGTAGCCGTTGGCCTAGCGCAGTACTTAACTGGTGTTTCCGCGCTATCGGGCAATTCAAGTCGCGATGTGGGGGCTCTTGGCAGCATCATCTTCGACGAACTTGCAGACTTCATATCCACCGAAGGCTCAACGCTGGATCTTAGCAATGCTGAAGTGATCGCTCAGATTGCTCAGACCGTTGCGAGGGAGCAAGAAATCGGTGAACTGAATAGCGAGAGCCTCAGCGCGGCCGCGGATGCAATTTCAAATGGAATCCTGGAACTTCGAAAGACAACATTAACTTCAGATACGGCCGGAGCGGGCGAAGCTTTCCTTGCCAGTATCTATCAAGCTAAAAAAGTTGCGCAAGGCACTTTGCCTGAAGACCTGCGGCTACTTGGAGCGGGGCAGAAAACGGTTGCGGCGATTAACAGCACCTATACAACTAGCAACATCGCCAGTTTAGTTGCAGTTCAAGTCGCCACGGTCACAGTGCCGCCCCTCGTCGAAATCGACTCACTTGGCATCGTGGAAGGCAATAGCGGTCAACTGACACTGGTCTTTTCCGCAACTCTCGCGGGCAACCATGATTATCCAGTAAGCGTTGATTTTTCAACGGCCGATGGATCGGCAGTCGCTACAACCCCCGAACTGATCGGCGATTATCAATCGCACAGCGGCACGCTAACCTGGGCAGCCAACGAAACTGGCGCAACTGGCATTAAGTACATTCATGTGCCCATCGAAGCCGATACGGTTTTCGAAGCGGACGAGTTCTTTAGAGTTCTGTTGAGCAACCCTTCACGCTTGGTGATTCGACAAGGGGAAGGACGCGGTTACATTCACAACGATGATGCGTTTCACTTCTCAACTACAGCGGTCCCAGGTCAGACAGTGAACGAACTATTGCTGACGCTAAGCGACGGGATTACTCAAGTGAATGACAACGACACGGAGATTCTAAATGGTCTGCTCGTCACGCCAGTTCAATCACATTTGGCTGGTCAAATGAACGTTGCCGACACGTGGCGAATTGACTTTTCTGAGAATCGCTACCGAGCCGACACATGGAGCTTTGATGGCAAGTCGGGCGCAACGGATGAAATACATATTCAGGCGGGAGTATTCTCGGATCTTAACTACACGATATCGAGCGCCAACAGTTCCACGCTGACGCTCATGTCGGACAGCGTGGTCGGTCAACTTGAGCTGCACAGCGTTGACGTTGAGTCATCGAAGTTGTTTGTCTCTGAAATGAAGCAGTTGATTGTTCACTTGCCAAGCGGTATTGCGTCCATCATCATTGAGGATGCAGACGCTAACGAGTCCGGCCGAATGCGTATTCGAAGCGCAACGAATGCATTCGCGCCAATTGAGTTCACGAATCCGACCACTTCGATTCGCATCGTACGAGCGTCATCAAACACTTCGGTTACAGAGTTGTCACGTGACTCTGCTTTCGCGGGAACGATCGACCTCGGGTTCACCGATGTTACTCCGCCTGTTAGCGTCGTGAACGCCATGCCTGCGAGCGCCACTTCCTTGCACATTCCAGTTTCCGTTACAGGAAGCGACCCTGTAGGCACCGAGGGAAGCCCAACTGGCGTTAAGGAATACGATCTGTACGTCGCGCAAGATTCTGGACCGTTTACCAAGTTTGCAACGGTACCTGCAGGTTCTCCAAGCACGACCTTCGCCGCAACAAGCAATCACACCTACTTCTTCCGCAGCGTAGCCCGAGACAACGCTGGGAATGAGGAGTTTGAACCAGCTTTGCTTGAAGACACGCTGACACGCACCGGCGATTTGGATAAACCTGTCTCAGCAGTATCAGAAGCTGTTGCTGGCGGGCTCGGGCGATTCCTAGTGATGATGTCGGGGAGCGACACGGGTGGTTCGCGGCTTGGCCGGTTTGACCTCTACGTCTCAATTGATGGGCAAACACCAACGCTCGTTGGGTCGCCGTCTGCGGGGACAGCCAACAACGTCGGCGTATATGCTACTTCCTTTGAGTACCAGGGAATCGTCGATGGAAACACTTACCAGTATCGCTTCTTCACTCGCGCAGTTGACACGGTCGGCAACACAGAAGACACACCTGATGCACCCGCTGACATCGTAACCACGGCCAGATTCGATCCTCCTAACAATACAACGCCCACGCCGACTGGGATCGTTGTACAGCAAGGAGCGAATCAACGATCATTTATTCAGACCGTCGCGATCGCATTCACTTCCACGAATTTGCTTTCCGACTGGTTCAGAACAGAGTACGTAGAGATTCAGAAATTCGCGATCAGCGCAACGGACTTATCGACCGGGGCAACGCTGCTTTCGCCATCGCAAATCGCTGTACATGGAAATCAGCTGAACATCAATTTCGGGCCGAATGGCGTTGGAAACTCTAAGACGACGATAGCCGGTGATGGCTACTTCCGAATTCGCCTGGATTTAGATCGGGATGGGATCTTTGGCGAAAATGAGGATGCTCATTTCGACTTCCATCGTTTGCTGGGCGATGCAGATGGAGATGGAAAGGTAAGCGCTCTAGACACCGCTGTGGTTGATAGCCTGATGGGACGACTGGGTGCAAACCTTGATGGCGATCTCAACGGCAGCCAGAAAGTCGACGTTACGGATAGGAGTTACACCACACGGCAACGCGGCCGCAGCATCGCAATACTCAACCCATCACCTGCTCCCTAAGCCACCATCCCCTAGTACCTATCGCAATTCGCGGAGTTCAATTTTGTTACGTGCTTCTGTAGTTTGCTTAATCCTGGTATCGCTTTTCCCTTTACATTCACGCGCTGACTTAATGGTTGATATTAAGCAAAGCAATATCGTCGCTGGAGGCGTGGGTTGGATCGATGTCGAAATCTACGCCACAGCAGGATCCCACGAAATCTCGTTCGCGGGATACGAATTCGAAATAGTTCCAATTTCAGGCTCTGGATCTCTTGAGTTCTTGGGAACCCAAGAAACTAACGAGTTGGAGAACCATAGATACTTGTTTTTCGAGCTTGGACCAACATCGAACTTCACAACAGATGCGATTGGTCCGACTGAATACATAGGAGGTGACTACACTGACGATAGTGACGATAGTGACCCCGACCCGAATGTGACCACATATGAAACGGTCACTGTTGGAATTGACCGAAGGCTACTCGTTAGACTTGATGTTCAGCACGTCAGCCCCTCATTAGCGGCGGGTGCAACGTTTTCCATCAATATGATAAGTGGCACATTTCAAGATGGAAGCGGCAACGAGATAGCATTTGATGTTGCTACAAATTCGCTACCCGGAATAGCGACGATTACTGCAGTGCCCGAACCCTCGAGCTTGCTTATGCTTGTCGGGACCGGAGTTGGCTGGCTCACCCTTCGAAGAAGGAGGCGGAGTTAGCAGCAAGCAAAGCGTTGACGTGGTTCGCGAGATTGTTTGCGTTACTCGCTACTTCGGACCGAATTGACTTAATTCAACTAACCTCTATCCTTGCTCAATGCGGCGAAGAATCGGCTTTCTGACTCCACGTCGGCTACGATCACTAGTTGAGAATCCTTGGTTAAAACGGACGTGGGCGAAGGTTTGGCGTTGAACTCGCCGCCTTGCTCGATGGCGACAACGTTGCAGCCAGTCATCTGGCGCAATCGGCACTCTTCAAGTGTTTTGCCAACTAAGGATGGAGGAACGGAGACGCGGAATACGTCCAGGCCTTCGGCAAGCAGGATGGAGTTTCCTCGCTTCAGAATACTGTAGATACTGCTAGCGCCGCTGGAAGCGTACGACATCACGAAGTCAGCGCCTGCGCGATGCAGTGTGGAGACGTTGCGGTCTTGATTGGCCCTGGCAAGTATCTGAATGTCGGGACGCAAGCGGCGGCAATAGATGGCAAGATAAATATTGACGTCGTCATCATGAGTCGTAATGACAACTGAGGAGCAGGTCATGATTCCGGCCCGCTGCAGCACCTCCAATTCCGCAGCATCACCCAGGATATAGTGCTCGGGATCACCAATACGATCGGGATTGCGATCAACGATTCGATATTCTGTGCCGCGCGCGAGTAGTTCGTTGCCAGTCGCCCTGCCAACTCTCCCCGCACCCAGGATCACCGCAAACGGATTAGCTGTTCGGTAGATGCAGAACAAACTATCGTACTCGTCAAGTTCCTCGCGCGTTCCGGCGAGCAATAGAACGGCACTGGATTCAATCCGAGTATCGGGCCCGGCGATCGAGAACTTTCCCCGATTCCAAACGCCGATGACGCTGACTCGAGCGTAATCGGTCAGTCGAATCTCTTTGAGGCTTCGACCGACCATAGGTGTTCCAGCCGCCGCTGCTTCAGCAATCAACAGACTGCCGAATTCACCCACAACGAAACTGCGCGCATCCCTTCCGAACACTCGCCGTGCGAACGATTGGCCGAGCATGTCGCCAAGTTGTAGTACGTGGTTACAACCGGCTAGTTCCAAGATGTCCACCGAAGCTTGGAACGAAGCGATCGCGACGATCGACACCGAGGCTGAAATCTCACGCACTGTAAATGCGATGTTGGTATTCGTTGTATCGCGCTGCGCCGCCAAAACCAGAGCTGCCTTCTCCGCTCGCGCACTCACATAAGCGGCCGGATCATCGATATCGCCAAGCATCACTGAAAAACCTTCATCGTACAGTCGCAGTGCCTCGGTCAACTCGCCAACGATCAACACATACCGCCACTTCTCTCGATCCAACATACGAATCAGCGAACGTTCGACGGAGCTAAGTCCGGTAAGAATGACGTGTCCCGAAGTTGTGGATGGTAACTCGCGAGGAGCTCGCGCAGCCGCTTGAGCATCGAGCCACGGAACATAAAAGAACTGGATGAACATAAAGGGCAACAAGATCAGCATGAACACGGATCCAGAAAGCAGCACGATTACCGAGAAGATCCGGCCCACGTCAGACTGAAAAGTAATATCGCCAAAGCCCAGCGTCGACATCACGACCAGCACCCAGTAAACGCCGGTCGCCCAGGAGTGCTCCTGCCCTTCGAACTTCATCAACTGGTGGAACACTACGGTAAAGACGAAAACCATGAGTGCAAAGACAACCAGTAACCTGCCGAGCGCAAGGAAATTGCGACGGCGCGACGGATTTGCGAGAAAGGTAATTACGATGCCAAGTGTTTTCATGCCCGCAATATTAGCTAAAAACAACTTGGCCGTAATCCCGAATTTGACATTCAAGCAGCCAGAAGTTCAGGTAACGCAAACTCGCGCACTTTTCTGGCCGCCTATGCTCGTTCAAACTTTGGACGCAACACTACCAGCGGGAGTGTGCTCGTCAGCGTCTTCCGCAGATTGCACCAACTCAGCGAAAAGCCCTCTGCCAGCGACCAACTCAGCGTAAGTTCCCTGCTCAATAATTTGTCCTTCGTCAAAGACGAGTATGCGATCGCAAATCTTCAGAGTGCTGAGCCGGTGAGCGATCAAGATGGTTGTTCGATCGCTCCGTTCGACGCGCATACCCAGCGCGTTCTGAACGTGGCGTTCGCTAATGTTGTCGAGCGCGCTCGTCGCTTCATCAAGAATGAGAATCGGCGAATTTTTGAGAAAGAGTCTTGAAATCGCAAGCCGCTGACGTTGGCCTCCGGATAAGTTCTGACCTCGCTCGGTCACCGCTGCCGTGTAGCCACCGGGCATCTCTTCAATCTCTTCGTGAATGTTGGCCAACTCAGCGGCGTGTCGAATCGCATCGTCGCTTGCGTTGGGCATTGCGTACGCGATGTTGTCGCGAACCGAACCTGAAAACACAAACGGGTTCTGCCCAACATAGCCGATCAAACTTGCCAGTTCCGCGCGACTGACCGTCTCAAGCGGCTGACCACCCAACAGAATTCGCCCTTGGTCAGGATGTAGCAAGCGCATCATTACTTTGATCCAAGTCGATTTACCTGAACCCGATCTACCAGCGATACCAATCGTCTCGCCATGAAAAATGGTCAGCGAAAGATGATCCAGTACGACTCGTCGCTGGTCATCCGCTGTACGGTAACTGACCAGCAAGTCTTGAACTTCGATGGCAGGCTTGCTTGATTCCAAATGGACGATGTTTGAGTCCTGCGTATCGAATGCGCGATCTAGCGGCGAGTTAAGGATATGTAGCAGATCGCCGACTCGCAGCCCCGCTTCGTGGCCTTCGTCCAGTACGCGATGAATCTCGTTCAGTGGCGTCATTACGTTGGCGAAGAGCACGGAGAATGTCAGCACATCCCCGAAGCTGATTTTTCCATGAATGGCAAGATAGGTCGCCAGCGCTAAGACTAAGATGTGGAATAGACCTTCGTTGAGCGCTTTTGCGCAGCCGAACAGCGACATATGCAAGTGATGGGTGCCTTCGCGCGAACGACGTTTGTCCGCGCATTGAAACAGCCGCCACATTTCAAGATTGTAAGTATGCGCAACGCGAATGTACTCTGCGCCACCGAGTTGCTCGACCACCGCGCCATCCAGTTCTTCGCAATCACGCATCAGACTTAGCCGCACATCTTTTTGCGAATGCAGTTGTCTTAGTGTCAAGTAAACGGCTAGTGGAATGACGCCCAGCATGATAAAGCCCAGCACAGGCTGTTTGCTTAAGGCCGCAATAAACGCGAACATCCCAGTCAGTAGGGCAGGCAGACAGTCCAAGAACATCAGCCGCACGAAGCGTATCAAACCATCAACACTCCGGAAGATCTTGCCATGCAACGTGCCGATTCTCTCGGCTCCCAGCGAAGATAGGTCGCCACGAATGACATGGCCAACCACTTTGAGTTGCATATCGCGGTTGAGTCGCGTCACACTGCGATCGACGATGATACGACGAACCAAATTAATTGCTTCGCGAGCAATATAGACTGCTGCTAAACCGAACAGCACCCAACCAGCCGCTCGATACATTTCCATCGGCTCTAAGTTTGATTGCGATCCAATCTCAACTCGATCGACTAACTTGCCTAATAGCAACGCTACTGCCGTGTTAGCGGCGCTTGTGATGCCAATCAAAATCGTTGCGGCTCCAAGCGACAGTTTGTCTTCGCGTTCGACAAAAGGCCATACTTGCTTAGCTCTTTGGCCAAGTGTCCACAGTTCCTGCAATGTTTTATTTTTTTGTTTCATAGGGGCTCGAAAGCATAGCAAACAGTGTTCCCGTCTACACCTGCGAGCGAAGATCGTTCAGTGTGGTCGTAACGTCGCCTGCATATCCGTGCGACGTAGACAAGTCGCAGCGAAGCAAGAACTTGGTACAGCAATTGCGTTATAGCCTCGATACCGCGATGTTCTGCGTGACAGCGTGTGTACTATCCAAGTGAAACGCTCTATCACCTCCTTTAAAAGGATCGAAATATGCAGAAAAGTTTGCAACCCAATGATCGGATCAAGTCGAATCACCACCTTCAAACGGAAGAGATGATCGCGGATGTCCGCTCGGTGTTAACTCCTTCACAACGTGTTGATGCCAAGTTAGCCGCCTGCAGCGGTGGACAGAACAGTCGGAACCTGCGAAGCGTCGGAGAACGATTTACTCGTCGACCAAAGTAGCAAGATCACGCCGCTCCCAAAGGCTTGCGTTTTGACAGCATCTGCAAACGCTTATTACTCCGCAACAGCTTATATGAGACTGACGTGCGGAGTCTCTAACTTGACGATAGTTCGAAGATGGAATGGCGAGCACTCGAAAATCTATGACAAAAGCTACTGAACTGCCTTCTGAGCCAACGGGGCAAGTCGACGATTTGCTTCCATTTCGAGGCGGTTCGTTTGGTGCGGAGCATCTTCAAGCCCACTTCCGATTGCTTGCCGAAAACCAAGTCGTTACGAACAAGCCGAGTGACCAAAGCGCCAGTTTCATTCAGCAGTTTGAATCGAACGCGCGCGGCATCGTTGAAGCTTACAGCATAGTTAGTAAAGCGGCCCGAGCAGGTGAGGAACTGCCGGCTGAAGCGGAGTGGTTGCTTGACAACTACTATGTCGTCGATGAACAGCTCCGCGAAATACGTGACGATCTTCCACGCGGCTACTATCAAGAGCTACCGAAAACAACCGCTGGTCATCCTCGCGTGTATGAACTTGCTCGCGAACTCGTGGTGCATACCGACAGCGCGATTGACGCAGACCTGATCGAGCGCTGCGTACAAACGTTTCAATCGGTCTCACCCTTCTCAATCGGTGAAGTATGGGCAGTGCCCATTATGCTTCGCCTAGTGTTGATCGAGAACCTCCACCGACTGTGTGCACAAATGTTGCTCACGTACACATGTCGCCAGTCGGCCATCGAGATGTTGGAGACTTGGCGAACGCAGCGCCGCTTAGACATTGAGTTGTGCGAGACACCTCAGTGCATTCCTACTGTCACGCAGCTATTGGAACAATTGCCCGATCACGGACCTGAGTTTCGCGACGCCCTTTCGCTACTAGAACGAAGACTAGCGGACAGCGGCTGGCAATTGCCCGAAATCATTCGCCAAGAGCATCATCGATTGGCGGCCAATCAAGTTTCAATCGGCAACGTCATCACAAGTATGCGTTTGATCGCTAGTCTCGATTGGATCGATTTCTTTGAACGCGTGAATTGCGCCGAACAAGTGCTCCGCACCGATCCCGCCGGTGTGTACAGCGAAATGCACTTCGAAAGTCGCAATCAATATCGGCACGTGGTTGAAGAACTGGCAAAGCGGACCAAAAAGAGCGACATTGCGATCGCCCATGCGGTCATTGAGTTGGCGCGCGAGAACTTTGCAAGCAGCATTGATAGTCAACGTCGGCAACATGTCGGTTATTGGCTGATAAACGAGGGACGTTCATCGCTCGAGCGCAAGGTCGGCTATCGCGCGTCTTTCATAAAATCGCTGCGACGGTCGATGCTCGGGCACCAATATGTTTACTACTTCGGCACACTTGGCTTGTTGACTGCCCTCGGCGTGCTCGGTTTAGCACTTGTTCTGAACGGACATGCGCCGCAGAGCGTCGCGTTGTTAGTGTTATTGCTGTGGTTGATTCCAATCAGCGAAGTTTCGCTGAACCTGACAAATCTCTTTGTGACGAACGTTGTCCCGCCGCGGCTCCTTCCGCGATTCGACTTCAAAAGTGGCGTGCCGCGCCGCTATCCCACCATGGTCGTCGTGCCTGCAATGCTAAGCGATGAACGCGAAGTGGCTTCACTGCTGCAGCGGATTGAGAGTCACTTTTTATCGAACAGCGATCGCGCGTTATCGTTCGCGTTGCTGACGGATTTTAGCGATGCTTCCGAGGAACACACAAGCAAAGATGCGGCGTTACTCGATCAAGCTGTCGCTGGCATACGTCAACTGAACGATCGTTATCGGGCGGAAGGTCATGATCCTTTCTATCTGTTTCATCGGCGAAGAAAATTCAACGCGAACGAAAACAGATGGATGGGTTGGGAACGAAAACGCGGCAAGTTGATGGAGTTCGGCCAACTTTTGCACGGATCGAAAGGAACCACCTACGAGACTCAAGTTGGTGATTTGCATGCGCTCGATCGGTTTCGCAGCGAAGACTCTATTCCGTTCATTATTACCCTCGATTCGGACACGCAACTTCCGCACGACACCGCTCGCAAGCTGATTGGAACGCTCGCGCATCCACTGAACCGACCACAATTCGCCGACGACCATTTGCTAGACCGAATACCATCACACAAACGTCACCAACGTGCATCTGCGAAAGCGACAGTGAAGTCGGGTTACACGATTCTTCAACCTCGAGTTAGTGTTCAACTGGAGAGCGCAGGCAAGACACGGTACTCGAAGTTGTATTCCAGCAACCCCGGAGTCGACCCGTATGTGACGGCGGCCTCGGATGTTTATCAAGATCTGTTTGGGGAAGGAAGCTTTACTGGTAAAGGTATCTACGATCTTCGCGCATTTGAGCGAGCGCTTGCGGATGCGTTTCCTGAAAACACCATTCTTAGTCACGATTTGGTTGAAGGCTGCCACGCTCGTGTTGGGCTAGTCAGCAACATCGAAGTCTTCGACGGCCAGCCATCGCGATTCGAAGCGGACGCGCGGCGGACGCATCGCTGGGTTCGCGGCGATTGGCAACTGTTACCGTGGTTGCTTCCCTATGTTCCATCAGCAAGTGGCAGGAAACGCAATCCACTGTCTTGGCTTTCGTGGTGGAAGATCGCAGATAATTTGCGACGCAGTTTAAACGCACCAACACTGTTGCTGGCGGTCGTCGCGGGGTGGTTTTTCCTGCCGGCTCTTGCCGTCTGGTGGACCAGTTTAGCAATGCTCTTCGCGCTGCTGCCAGTCATCGTCCAAGCATTGCTGAGTATACGAAATCGACCGTCGAAGATCGGCGTGTTTGATTACTTGCGAAGTGTTTCAACGAACCTTGGAAAGACCGCTGCGCAGTCCTTCTTAGCGTTGACGATACTACCGTTTCGGGCGCTGTCGATGTCCGACGCTGTTGTGAGAACGCTTTGGAGAGTTTGTGTATCTCGCAAGCATCTGCTCGAGTGGGAGACTGCGGCGGCTGTTGAAAAACGCATACACGCTTCAACTTGGCGGAGCTTGACTGACTTCTGGATTTTGCCAGCGCTCGCGATTGCACTCGCGTTGACTCTCCCCGCCGCTGCGTTGCCGTTCGCCGCTGGCTTGCTCGTGCTGTGGTTGATCGCTCCAGCCATAATCGCGTTGCTGAACAGACCTTTGCCGCTCGATCGCTCGACGCTGGATGTTGATCAAAGAGAGCGACTGAGGTTGCTCGTTTCTGAGACGTGGAGTTTTTTCGAAGCCTATGTAACGGCTGCGGATAACTGGTTGCCAGTTGACAATGTTCAAGAAGAGCCGCATGAAAAAGTGGCTCGCAGGTTGTCGCCGACCAACGAGGGACTGTTCTTAGTCTCAACGCTGATCGCACACGATTTTGGATTCGCCAGCACTTGTCGCGTGCTTGAACTGCTAGAACGAAACCTGGAATCGCTCGATCGACTAGAGAAACTGAATGGTCATCTCTTCAATTGGTACGACACCGAGACGCTTCAACCGCTGACCCCTCGCTACGTCTCCACCGTCGACAGCGGCAATCTAGTCGCTTGTTTATTAACGCTGCATTCTGGAATTCTTGAGTTAGTTGACGAGCCGTTCGATTTGGATCGCTACCGCAGGGGAGTTTCGGATTCGTTGAGCTTGCTCATTCAAGCTTGCGATGCCGTCACAAGCGAAGATCCGATTGAACTGAAACGCTATGCGCAGCAGTTGCGTGCCGCTTCACACCTCGTTGCAAGCGAGTACGCGAACGCACAGCTAGGCTGGGACGATTGGGCTAGGGCGATTCCAGCGCTCCGGGACTTTGTTACTTTTCTTGCAACCAGTTCCTTCGCCGATTCGCCGAAACGGTCATCAAACGACCATTACAAACGGCTGCGCCAGAAAACTCGCCTCGTTCACGAACGACTCGCTGGCATCCTGACTGAGTTCGATGAGTTGTATGCATGGGTGCCGCACGTACTGCAATTGCGTCGACCGGAACTGGAGTCGCAGCGAGCAACGTACACGAGTGCGCCCTCAACACCTGAAGCTTCCGCACTGCAAGCACTGTTGCGGCCGATGAGTCTCCGCGAATTGGCGGACATTGCAGCGAATTCCAAATTGCCTAATGGCCTATCCAGCGAAGGTCTACCCAGCGAACTCTCGCAATCGCTTACTGCTAGCTCACAAGCTGCGACGACCACACTGCGACGACTGACTCGCATCGCTGGTCGAGTTGAAGTGATGGCTATGAAAATGGACTTTCGTTTTCTATACAACTCGGAGCGTAAGTTGTTTTCGATTGGCTTCAACATCGAAGAAGCGCAACTGGATCGTTCGCACTACGACATGCTCTGTTCCGAGTCTCGCCTAGCGAGCTACTTGGCGATTGCCAAGGGTGACGTCGAAGCGAACCACTGGTTCCGACTCGGTCGCCATGCAACTCTCGCTGCAGGCCAATACTCGCTGCTCTCATGGGGCGGCACGATGTTTGAATATTTAATGCCGCCGCTCTTTCAACGTCACTTCGAGGGCTCGATCCTAACGCAGAGCTGCCGTACGGCGATCGCCAAGCAAGCAGAATATGGGCGGTTGCACAAAGTCCCCTGGGGGATTTCAGAGTCGGCTTATGGAGCGCTGGCGATCAACTCTGACTATCACTATCGATCTTTCGGCGTGCCAGGGTTGGGGCTGAAACGAGGGTTAGCAAAGGACCTCGTTGTTTCGCCTTACTCGACAATGATGGCGCTCCCCATCGATCCCGCAGCAGCGTTTGCAAACTTGCAATCCTTGATAAAAGAGGGCGCACTCGGTCACTGGGGATTTTATGAAGCGCTTGATTACACCAGCGAACGCGTGCCAATCAACAAACGCCGTCTCGTCGTCCGCTGCTACATGGCTCACCATCAAGGTATGAGTCTGCTCGCGCTCGCCAATGTGTTGAACAACCAGTGCATCCAACGGCGATTCAATTCGCACCCGATGGCACGCGCCGCGGAATTGCTTCTCCAAGAGCGTGTGCCAGCGACGATTGTTCCGTTTGAGCCGCAAGCCGATGAGTCGGAGCTCTTGCAGACAGTGCCCGAAGAGCAGCAATTGACAAGTCGCCGGCTGATCGGCTTTGAAAGTCCAAGTCCACGCACGCATCTGCTGTCCAACGGCAAGTACAGTGTGATGCTATCGAGTGTCGGTAGCGGCTTTAGTCGTTCGGGTGGCCTCGATGTCACGCGATGGCGAGCTGATACGACCGCGGACAACTGGGGACAGTACATCTACCTCCGCGATCTCAACACGCAACGCGTCTGGTCAGCGACGTATCAGCCGACATGCGTTACGCCGGATGAATACGAAGTGATCTTCGCGATTGACAAAGTTGACTTCCATCGCCGCCAAGGTGACCTTGAGACACTACTGGAAGTTGCTGTTTCGCCAGAAAACAACGCCGAGATCCGACAACTTCGAATCATCAATCACGGTGATCAAACGCGACGCATTGAAGTCACGAGTTATGCGGAAGTATCGTTAGCTAAGCCAGCTGCCGACTTGGCGCATCCGGCTTTTCAGAAGTTGTTCGTTGAAACGGAGTTTATCGAAGAGGACTCGACATTGTTCGCTCGGCGCCGACCGCGCGATAGTCAACAGCAAGCTGAGTGGGCGTTGCACGTACTGGCCGTGACGCCGGGCGCAGTTCGCAACATTCAACATGAGACGAGTCGTCAAGCGTTCTTAGGTAGACGCCGTTCGATCCGTTCGCCGCAATACTTTGAAGGTGACAGAGACGTTGAAAGCTCATCTTCCACCGGCACAACCGGTGCTGTGCTCGATCCTATCTTTTCACTCAGTTGCGAAGTTGAGGTGCCGCCCGGCGCGTCGATTACGCTTGCCTACACCACGGCAGTTGCCGAGAACCGACAACAGGCGCTTGCGCTTGCCGATCAATATCATGAGCTGCGGAATGTTCAGCGCGTCTTCGAGCTGGCGTGGGCCTACGCGCAAGTTGAACTGCGTCATCAACATCTAACTCCCGGTCAAGTGCACCTTTACCAGCGGCTGGCATCGTACCTGCTCTATCCGCACTGGAGCTTGCGAGGCGATGCGGAGCGCATCAAGCAAAATCGACTTGGTCAAAGCGGTTTGTGGCGGCACGGTATCTCGGGCGATGTTCCCATCATGCTTGCTCATGTGAACGAACCCGAACAACTCGCCTTCGTTCGCGAATTGGCTTTGGCTCAGCGGTTTTGGCGCGAGCGTGGTTTTGTCACCGATCTTGTTTTGATCAACGATTACCCCGGCAGCTACTTTGATGCGTTGCAGGACCAGATCGTCAACCTGCTGCGCGAAATCTTCCACTCGCCCGACCATCCAAGTGTGTATTTGCTCCGCGGTTCGCAATTGCCAACGGACGAAGTTGCATTATTTGAAACCGTCGCAGCGTGCGTCTTGCACGGAGACCAAGGAACTGTTATACAGCAAATCGAATCTGCTCAGGCGCGCGCACTAGCACTTGCACAAACCGCTGAGTCGTTTCCGACAGGGCAGTTGCCGACAGGGCAGTTGCCTATTGCTGCCAGCATTGCAAATGGCTCGGTGGCAAACGCCGGAGCCAGCTCGCTGCAAACCGACCTCGAGTTTTGGAATGGTACCGGTGGGTTTGCTAACGACGGACGCGAATATCACATTCGTGTACGTTCGGATCAGTTGCCGCCCATGCCTTGGTCCCAAGTTGTCGCCAACAAACGTCTGGGCTTTTTAGTTACTGAGTCCGGAGGCGGGTTCACTTGGTTTGAAAATAGTCGCGAGAACAAGCTGACGGTTTGGTCGAACGATCCCGTTTGCGATCCGCCCAGCGAAGTGCTGTATCTAAGAGACACCGACAGCGGTGAAACATGGCTGCCTTACACTTGCCTGCCGCGATCGTCGAAATCTTCGCATTTGAATAGCAACGTAGGCAGTGATTGCTGGGCGAAGTACGCTGCGGGCTCTGCGGTCTTTGAAAAACAAGATCACACTTGGTCGCAACGCGTGCAGCTTTCAGTTGCTGAGACCGATCCGGTCAAATTCATTCGCTTCGAACTCACGAATCGCTCGCAACGCAGTCGTAATGTCAGCGTATCGTACTTCGCCGACCTCGTCTTGGGTGTGACGCGCGAGCAATCGCATTGGTACCTGCAATCAGCCATCGATAGTGAAAACCATGCATTGCTGTTTCGCAATCCTTTTCATCCTGAATATTCACATCAAGTTGTTTTCATAAAATCACTAGACGCGACATCGACTTACACCGCCGATCGCGCGGACTTCATCGGTCGCAACGGCACCTGGGAACAGCCTGCGGGGCTCCGCGAAAAAACACTTAGCGGTCGCACTGGAGTTGGTTTCGACCCGTGCGCGGCTTTACAAGTAAATGCAGCGCTCGCTGCTGGAGAAATTCGCGTATTTACGTTTCTGCTCGGCGCGGGTCGCGATGAAACGGAAGCACTCGACTTACTCAACAAGTACCAGACCCAAGCGGCCGTTGATCAATCGATCGACACTGCGTTGTCATCCTGGCAAACGACGCTTCGACAAGTGCAAGTCAAAACACCCAATCGCGCGCTCGACATTCTGGTCAACCATTGGCTGCTGTACCAAGTGCTGTGTTGTCGCATGTGGGGCCGATCCGCTTTCTATCAATCGGGCGGCGCCTTCGGTTTCCGCGATCAACTTCAAGATTCAATGGCACTTGTTTACGCTCGACCTGAGCTCACGCGTGAACACTTGCTGCTCGCTGCATCGCGGCAATTCATCCAAGGTGATGTACAGCACTGGTGGCATCCTCCACTCGGCAAAGGCACGCGCACGCGATTTTCAGACGACTTGCTGTGGTTACCTTTCGCAACAAGTCACTACATCGAAGTGACTGGCGACGTGAGCGTGCTTGACGAAATGGTTTCTTTCTTGGAATCACCTGAACTGCGAGAGCACGAGATCGAACGCTATGAAATGCCACGAGTTGCAAATGAAAGTGCGACGCTTTATGAGCACTGCGTGCGCGCGATGAACAGAGCGATGCAGTTCGGCGAGCATGGTTTGCCGCTGATGGGCTGCGGTGATTGGAACGACGGCATGAACAAAGTTGGCGAAGGCGGTAAAGGCGAAAGCGTATGGGTTGGCTGGTTCCTTTTAGTCTTGATTAAGAAGTTCGTGCCTGTGATGCAGCAACGTGGCGACCACGAAAATCTCGAACGTTTTCAAGCGATCGCCATCAAGTTGCGAGATGCGATTGAAAAGGAAGCTTGGGATGGAGCTTGGTATCGTCGTGCCTACTTCGATGATGGTTCGCCACTGGGTTCGTCTGAGAATGACGAGTGCCAGATCGATTCCTTGACGCAAAGCTGGGCGGTGTTTGCGGATGCGAATCCAGGACGTGCTCGCAGCGCGATGAACGAAGCGGTCAATCGTCTGGTGCAAATCGATACGGGGTTGATCCTGCTGTTCACGCCTCCGTTTGACAAAGGCGAACTGGATCCAGGCTATATCAAAGGCTATTTGCCAGGGATTCGCGAGAACGGCGGCCAGTACACGCATGCTGCGACTTGGATGGTCCAAGCGCTCGCTCAGCTTGGTGAGAGCGATCAAGCGATGCGTTTGCTAGACTTGATTAATCCCATCAACCATGCACTTTCACCCGCAGAAGTTCTCCGCTATCAGACGGAACCCTACGTGGTTGCCGCTGATGTGTACGGTGTCCATCCGCACGAAGGCCGAGGCGGTTGGACTTGGTACACCGGCTCAGCCGCATGGCTATACCGCGTCATTGTTGAACAACAACTCGGCTTAAAGATCACCGGCGACGACGCCACGCTTGCCCCAAGCGTTCCTCACGACTGGCACCAATTCAGCGTTAAACTTTCCGAGCCCGATAGAACACTCGATTGGACTCGCTAAGTCGCATTAGTCGCAAGCAATTTTGGGACGATTGGCAGCTACTGATTAGGACTACTTTTCTACTCCAGATAGCAACCGGTAATTGCGTAGACGAAATGCTAACGCGCAGATAAATGTGCTCGTCGCTGCCACGATAATAGTTCGAGCAGCGGAGCGGTCGAAGTTCAGCAATAGGTCTCGTCGGTAGCCGCTAAAGACCCACACTTCGAGCGCAACGAAAAGCAGCCAAACGAAGACCGCTGTCGCGCATGCCAAACGGAAGGTCCTTTGTCGGGGAGTGAAGACGGCCAATGCGGCGACAAAACAAACCGGAGTTACCAGCAACTTTGGCGAAAGAAAGTACAAGACACGAAAAGAGCTCAACGATTGAAAGTACGGTTTCGTTGCTGCGACGATCACTGCGGAGCACGCCATGAAGATGAACAGGTCAAGCAATGTCACGCGATGCCGCTCGCCCGTCGAAACCGATAGAGTTTCGCCTTGCGTCAGGTACCATGATTTCGCTTTCCGCAGGATGACGCTAGCGAGGAAGATTCCCACTGCATGCATGAAAGCTAACACGACGACATGCAAGTAAGCAGGTCGTAATCCATTGCTGCTAGGAATTGAGTTCAGCCACCAGATTAGCGCTGCGAAGGTAAGAGTCACCGGTAGCATATCCATCGAGCGCCTTTGCCGTCTTAGCCCACTCCACATTGCGCTCAAGCATAGCAAGCCTAAGAACACGCCGACGATAACGCTGACCGAAACATGCACCTGCACAAACAGACTTGGGCGGACTGGTAGAAGCGCTCCAACGC
The DNA here is from genome assembly GCA_041742175.1 of Pirellulaceae bacterium. Lineage (GTDB taxonomy): Bacteria > Planctomycetota > Planctomycetia > Pirellulales > Pirellulaceae > Aureliella. The sequence continues at coordinate 21,104 of JBGSJB010000168.1, read as the reverse complement.
CAACAGACGCCAAAATTCCAGGCACAACGAGAAAGATCATCCCAAGGTCGAGCCAACATGGGCTGCCTTCACGAGCGGAAATGACCAACCACGCGATGCACCAACCGAACCACGCAAGCATCGTGGCCGCAAGCGCTATCGCACACCATCGATAAGGTGCTTGCCGAATGGACTTACCAGTTCGTAAATCATAAACGATCGTGGTAACACCAAATGACGGATAGACAACAGCGAATCGCCCGTCTTCCAACAACAATAGGTCTTGCGGATTCGGAACTTGTAAGCAAACGCGATGCTGTTGCATGTCGTAAACTGACAGCGATTGCGGTTTGACTCTATCGCTGAAACACCCATAGCGATCCCCTGAGGCCGGGAGCCAACGAATGTTGGTCACGCTCGGCGGCAACTTGAGTCTCTGCAGCGTGAGGATGTTAAAGTAAGCTCCTTCGCCAGTCTGCTTGTTGACTCCGTGGAATAAAACGCCTTCGACAAAGTCCACGTCATACTCGGCAAGGATCTGTTCAGAAATCTCGACTGTTTTGGTTAGTTCCAAACTGTCGAGCGAATGAAAGGCAACGCTCTTACCATCCACGCTTAGGGTCAGCAATTGTCCATCGTAGCGAGTGTATCCGCCGAATCTTCCGACAAAGCATCTGATTTCGAGCGTCTTCGCCAACTGAATCTGGTGATCCGCTATTCTGAACAGTTCGAGTTTGTGGCGTGTCGAATTGGGTTGCTTCGGTGGATGGACCTCAAGAAGTAACTCCGTGCCATAAATCGCATTGACCGATAGATCCGTGCCAGTACGAGCCGAAGCGATACTGAATACCAAAGGCGTCGCGTCCTCCAGATCGACGGCGTAGATTTGAGTGTGATCTCGACTTACGGCGTAACGATTGTTGACAATGCGATGACAGACCCCAGGCATATCGAACTCAACGTGCAGCGAACTACCAGTTTCCATGTTTTTGAAGTAAACATGCACCCGCGCTACAGCCGGTTGTTCTGTTGCGTTGGCGGGTGACGGCTCTGTGATGGGAACCACCAATTCAAGGCGTTCGCCCCTTCCGTTGACACCGTAGCGCCAAACCATCTCAGCTCGAGTCGCGCTGGTGATCTCGCCCGTATCGACGCTCATGATTCTGATCGGATCTTCGTTGATCTCATGCGGATCATTGCTGTAGTCGCGTTGCTGTCCAGCCGGTCCGCTATACCAGTAAACCAGCGGCAGGCGGCCATTGAACTCGGCCTCGAGATTTGCTGGAGGCATCACTGCGTTCAATCCCCAAGACGCTGCAACCAACGCAACTAGCATCAGAATCAAAGTAGATCGGCCACTGACGCTCCAACTTCTGCGCGAGCGAGCATCTACTCTCGTCAACTCGTCGATCTGTTTCAGGCAGTCAATCGAAGACACTTTCTCGCTCAATTGCAAGGGACCTATAGACACGTAGGCCGTAACAAGCGCAGCGCCGTCACGGCACTCAGTACTCGGAAATCAAAAATTGGAAATCGGCGTTCCACTTTCATCGCATGTCTCCGCCGGCATCACTTCGATTCATTGATGCTTGGCCAAGCGGATACTATGATGAAACCGAGGAGACTGCACCATTATGCCACTTCGCGATCACTTTCGCCCCCCGCTTTCACGAACGTCAAGTTACCAAGAAATTTACGGACAATGGCCCGCTGTCTTAGTTCAGCATCTTGGACGCTTGTTGCCTGCTAACTATGTGGCTGGACCGCATGTGCACGTGGGGGCGCAAATTGAAGTTGACGTTGGAACGTTTGATCAAGAGTCGATTCTGGCTACCAGTAGTGACTCCCAAGGCGGCTTGGCGACAGAACTGTACGCACCTCCGCAACCATCGCTGGAAATCCAAACTGCGCTTGGCGACATCGACGAGTACGAGGTGCGAGTCTACGATGTCCGGCGCGACCGTCGTTTGGTGGCCGCGATAGAGTTGATTAGTCCTGGCAACAAAGACCGCCCCGAGACACGGGCTCAATTTGTGGCGAAGTATGCCGCACTTCTTCGCAATAGCGTGTGCGTAGTGCTCGTAGACATTGTGACGTCGAAGGATTTTAATCTGTACAGCGAGTTGTTATCCTTGATCGGCGAACTCGACCCGCAACTCTCTGTGCCACCCTCAGCAACCTATGCGGTGTCTTGTCGTTGGCATCCGCGCGGCGCAGAGTTCTGGCTGGAAGCATGGAATGAAACGCTTGCTCTCAACCAATCGCTGCCCGTTTTGCCACTCTGGCTTTCAGAGACATTTGCCATTTCGTTGGATTTGGAAAGCAGCTACGAGCAGACTTGCCGCGACCTGCGTATCGCTTAATCACTTGCATGAAAGTGGACAAGGCACCGCGCGCTTACGTTCAATTCTCTAAGCCCGATAAAACTCTTCACTTTAAACCGACCAATTAGCTCGTACTCTAGTACGACCTGGCCATCGCCAATGCCGGGCGCTTTGCTGGTTACATATACACGGTAGACCGGACATTCCTGTCCGGTCCATCAGCGGTTTTGAGTACCGAGCAGCTTAAGTCTTGATTGTGAAATTACGATTGGTCCTGGAACTGCCAGCCAGCTTCTGTCCATTCTGGATGGATCCAGCGTAGAAACTCGTCCGCTGGCAAACCAGCACGTGCGCCGTTTCGGCCGATGTACTGGATGATTCGATACAAATGTTCTTCATCGCGGATGATTCGATCATAGCTTTCCGGCTCCCAGATGCTACCTTGGCCGACTTGGTGCGATACATAGCCCTTGATCACGTGCAAGATAGCCTCCAGCTTAAATCCAGCGTACGGTTTCATGACAGCATGAGCATGATTTGGCATCACTACCAGACTCGATGTACGGCATTTTGTGTCTTGGTAGTTGCGCAAACCTGCGGCCAACAGCTTCGCGTTTATCGCCTGACGAAAGTGACATTCTCCGTAGCCTTCGTCCAGCCAACGCTCTGTTTTCTCAGTAATCTCACGTGCGTAGGCATGCCAAAGCTGTTCCGATCTCGGTTCAGGGTGAGTCTGCTCCCAGCGGCGACGATGCTCTTTGAGTTGCTGCAGTTTGTCTTGCGGGATTGAATCTGCCAACCGAAAGGTGACAAAGTAGGTGGCGCCGGCCTGACGCCAATGAGGCAACTTTCGATGATAGATTTCCAGCGGTATGTCTGGGTGCATTCCGCGAAAACCAGGCGGTGCGGAAAGGTTGAACGAACTCGGCTGAACGTTCATTATTAAACTCACCTAACTTCGTGGTAGACCGGACATTCGTGTCCGGTCGATCAGCGTTTGGTTGTTACTGGTCGGACAGGAATGTCCGACCTACGTGGAGTTACACCGGCATTACCGCGCGCTTTGCGTTGCATGTGCGGCGAGCATGGTTTGGCGGTGGATGGCTAGGACTTTGTCGATACAACCTCGCTCGTCGCGTTGATAGCCGCCGGCTAGGTTCCAGGCGACTGGAATGCAGTGTTTGCTCAACTGTTCAAAAACAAACTGATCGCGTTCGAAGAGCTCACGATCGGTTAGCAAGCCGCCTAAGGGGTCGTTGCGATGAGCGTCCGCGCCGGCTTGATAGAGAATCAAACCAACGTCCATCGCAACCAATTCGTCAACCGCAGACTTGAGCCACTCGAAGTACGCTGAAGTAGTCTTCAACCATCGTGCACCTGAGGAAAAATGCTTGACGCGTTCGCTGAGTGACAACTGATTAATAATATCTTGCGTCCCGTCACCATGATGCCAATCGCAGTCTAGTATCCCCACTGCATCGAGCTCAAATTCTTCAATGACTTTTGTTGCTGCTACGATCAAACCATTGAACGTGCAAAAGCCATGATTGTGGTTGTAATGCGCGTGATGAAAGCCGCTGGAAGGCGAGCAGGTGATTTGTTCGATTTCGTAGGCAGCCCGTGCCGCAGCGACCATGGATCCGACTGTCCAGCGTGTTGACTCGGCGACTTCGGGAATCAAATTGCCATGACCATTTTCAATCTCTCCAGCGAAGATTCCGTGCACATAACCGGGTGCATGAGCTAACGTCAGATCGTCATCTGTTGCTGGAGCGAATTCAACGACTTCGATCAACTTGTGCTCCAACCAGTCGGCAACAACCGCGGATGGTTTTTCACCTGATGGGGAATAACCGCCGCTGGGGCAGGACATTCGCGAGTCGTAAAAGGTCTTGATCAATACGGTCATAGTTCAACCTCCAGTGGATCGCGCTGATGCGGTGGCTTTGTTCGGGCGCGTCGACTAAGAACTGCAAGTGGCCTTCGCAACTGGACAACACCAGTCGCTGAGCTGAGCTAGATTTTAGCGGGTCAGAGAAACATCGAGGAAGTTGTAGCATATGCCTCGGAACAGAATCTCTTCGACCGCACCCAGCGATTGTGCGACGCGTAACTGCACGTCTTCCGCTACTAAGCAAGTCACCGATCCGCAATGTCCGCAATGCACGGAGAGCGAATGCGAGAGCCTAGCATGCAGCGATTGCCATTTGCAACTAGCCACATTGCGTCAAAAGAGATTACCCACTTCTGTGCTTCTAGCTAGTCTCCGGTCGGCGAAGTCTTGCAAGTCACGGAAAACGGTCGCTTTGTAGTTCGCCAAGTTTGGCAAGAGCGGCAACAGTAAAAACGCTTTCGCTGCGTGAACTCGCGTCTCGCGTGGACGTTGGTTTCACGTATCTTTCAAAGATCGAAAATCATAAGTTAGAAGATGGGCACAGCCCTTCTGAAAGATTGCATCAGTCCTTAGCATTCGAACTCGGCGGCGACGAAGATGAGTTGTTGCTGCTCGCTGGTAAAGTACCAGAGCACATCCGCCTTCGCGTAATCGCTCGCCCTGAAGTCTTTCGACGGCTTGCTGAGTTATCGGATCGAAAGCTCGACCGGATAATTGCAGGTCTTGACTAAGCGTTCTTTTCTAACGGCGACTCGTAGCGCACAAGCCCGTTGGCCGACAAAGAAAGTTCTCTAAATCTGCCATGAATCGGCTGGATGCGGTTTCTCTTCAGTAGTAACTGTGTGACGGACATTGGCAACGGCGCAAACGTGAAAACGCAGATCGCAAAACAAGCGGCCATGAACTTGGCTACCAAGGCCATTGCCTAACGCCAAAGCCGCCAGCAAGGGCACTACAGCCAAAGCGACCGCGAAGGAATCGAACCAGCGGATAAGTAGATAAGCCAGATCGAAGCTGTGGCCAGCGGTACTGGACAAGGCGAAGCGACCAATGAATCGCGAGGCGATGGCCGAAGTGATGCAGGTCGAAGTCTTGTGTGCGACCGGCCCACAAATCCGCTCTGGCGCGCCGGCCTACCGTTCTAAATTTGTCGACCTTTATAAAGCGGTTATCTGCTACGATAACCCGCTGCATTTGCAGATGCATAACAAGTGCATACCCATATTGACAGCGATTTGCATTTCGGGCATGATCAGTCACAACTTTCAAACGCAAAGAAATCAACGACGAAGAGAGCGCCATGCGAAAACTGCCCGTGACAGTGCTGTCTGGTTTTCTTGGAGCGGGGAAGACAACGTTGCTCAATCATGTGCTAGCCAATCGTGAAGGCTTGCGAGCAGCGGTGATTGTGAATGACATGAGCGAAGTCAACATTGATGCCGCGCTTGTCAGGGGTGGCGATGCAGCTTTGAGTCGTAGCGAAGAGCAACTGGTTGAGATGACCAACGGCTGCATCTGCTGCACGTTGCGCGAAGACCTGCTGGTCGAAGTTGCCAAGCTGGCCGATCAACAACGCTTCGATTACCTATTGATCGAATCAACCGGAATCAGCGAACCGATGCCGGTTGCGGAGACGTTCGCATTCGAAGACGAAGAGGGGCGATGCTTGGGAGATCTTGCTCAACTGGACACGATGGTGACCGTCATCGATGCGGCGAACTTCTTGACTGAGTATGGTTCCAGCGATGCGCTGAAGGATCGCGGTATGGAGTTGAGCGATCAAGACGATCGTAACTTAGTAGATCTGCTGACGGAGCAGATTGAGTTTGCCAATGTCGTTGTGATCAACAAGCTGGATTTTGTTTCGTCAGAACAAGTGGATGCACTCGAGCGGATTATTCGAAAACTCAATCCGACGGCAAAACTGTTGCGATCCGATCACAGCCGAGTGGAATTGAAAGAGATTCTCAACACCGGCCTATTCGACATGGAGCAAGCCGAAGAGATGCGTGGTTGGATGAAGCAACCGCGAGGCAAAGAGACTAGCGAGTCTGACGAGTATGGCATCAGCAGTTTTGTCTACCGCGCGCGTCGGCCGTTCCATCCGGAGAGATTGTTTCAGTTGTTTTCTAGCGGCGCGATGGCAGGAGTGTTGCGAAGCAAAGGTTTTGCGTGGATCGCAACGCGTCACGACGATGTCTTCCTGTGGTCGCAAGCGGGATGCTCAATCAAGCTGCAACCTGAAGGGGTCTGGTGGGCGGATGTTTCGCCGGAGGATTGGCCAGAAGACGATGATGAATGCGCTGAGATTCGCAAAGACTTTTCAGGCCAGTATGGCGATCGTCGCCAAGAATTGGTTTTTATCGGGATCGAAATGCAGCGCTCGCTGCTCGAGTTTGAGCTAAATAACTGTCTGCTGACCGACGAAGAATTCGAATGCGGACCTGCGGTGTGGTCAGTATTCGACGATCCCTTTCCTGAACAACTTTTGGAGACTGAATGATGATTCGTAGGACTTCCTTAATGTATTCGATACTACAAACAACCGCGCTTCTTTACATTGCGCTAAGCATCGTCGGTTGCAAACCGGCCCCGGACTCAACAGCCCCGACGGCGTCGGGAGATACAAGCTCAGAAGGTCACCACGCTCCGGCGACCTTTGCAGAAGGCCTAAGCAGTCTAGCGACGATGAAGGCCAATATTCAGTCGGCGTTCGAGAAATCCGATCCGGAAAGCGCTCACCACGACTTGCATGAAATCGGCCATACGCTTGAGTCGCTGCAGAAACTTGCACAGACCTCGGATATGGCTGAAGCAGATCAGGTCGCAGTAGTGGCAGCTATTGAATCGCTTTTCGAAGCTTTCGGGAAGCTCGACGAGATGATGCACGGTGGCGACGAGATGGCTTACAAAGACGTCGCAGGTGACATTGATGCTGCGATGGTCTCGCTAGAAAAGCACGCGCCAAAGTGATTCCCGAGGATTCGCAGGTTCTTTGTGAAAGCAGTCGCTCAGGGCTGTGGAGCGAGTATGCTCATCAGCTGATTTCAATCCACGCCTGTTGTGCGCTAGCGTGGTGGAGCTTGGCGCTTGCGCACCAACCCTCTTACCCGGGATTGGCTTTGGTGTGTTGGCTGACAAGCGGCTGGATCCTGCTGCGCCAATGCAGTTTATTCACGCATCGCAGTGCTTGGTTTACATCCGTCTCGATCATTCTGGTCTGTGCACTAGCTTGGCAGGCGACTGGGCCGCAGCTACGATTGGCCATTCCAAAAGAGGAGGCGATCTTCAGTTGGTGGACATTGTCAGCGATTCTCCTTGCAAGCGAATTGATTTTAAGACGAGAACACCCTGACGCGGCACGACCACGTCAGAACCAGACAGGTAAGCAGAGCATCAGTATGGACTTGAATCGGCCGGCCGCTAGCGAGGAACCAGGACAGCTTCCGCTTGCACAGCTTCCGCTCGTCTCCGGTGGCAGCGACGGCTCCGGCGAATTGCAAGAAAGCGCAAGTCCCAGCGCGGATGCGAATCCCAATACACGGCGTGGGCTCAAGTGGGCTTTACTGTTAATCCTGTCGCTCGTGGTTGTGTATATGGTCGTTGTCCCGTCCATCGAGTACGCGGTGGAGCGAATGACACCGCCCAAGTCGGGTCGAGTCCTCGAAGACATGACGCTTGCCGAGAAGATGCGATTGCATAGCGTCACTGGGGTGGTGATGCTCACGTTCTTGGCCCTCGGTGGAACCATCGGAAGTTTCCTCAACGTGGTGATCTATCGTGTTCCGCGCGGCCAGCCATTGCTGTGGCCGCCGTCGAGCTGTGCGAGTTGTGGAACGCGAATCCAGGGCAAAGATAACATTCCTGTACTTGGTTGGATCCTGTTAAGCGGAAGATGTCGCACCTGCAGCGCTCCCATCTCAGCTCGTTATCCGATCATTGAAGCGATCGTGGCAGCGATATTTATTACGCTTTACTATGTCGAATTACTCTCCGGCGGTGACAACGTTCCCGTTCGCATGCCCAATTCGTATCGGGGAGTTGTGTGGATACTTCTCTACACCAAGTGGGATTTACTTGGGCTGTATCTTTATCACTGCGTGATGCTCAGCCTGTTGCTCGTTGTTGCGATGATCAATGTTGACGGGTTTCGGCTTCCTCGGCGGGCAGCGATTTTCTTAGTTGTTGCATTCGGTACGTTGTCGATTGGGATCCCTGCGCTGCGTCCCGTTTCGGCTGCGTATGTCCCCGCTTTTGCAACTTGTTTTGTCGGCCTGATTGTCGGTAGTTGCATTGGGGGCGTTTTTCAGTTGCTTTTGCCGGTCGAGCGCAAAGTCGAGCTGAAAGTCGCAGGCGACTCTACATTGGTCACAGACATCCGTAACGAAGCGGTAGTCGTTGCAAGAATTCTAGTAGATGCGCAAAACGCAGAAAATGCGGAAGTGGCAATGGCTACTGACTCGGCGATCACAACTTCGACTGTGTTGCCGGTGGCCAGCGACCGAAGCTCCAAGTATGGACAACCGGCCGTCGCGCCGACTAGAGTATCAGATGCCGGTTTTGCTATGGCGTTTCTTGGACTGACACTCGGCCCGCAAGCCGCCCTAACAGTTGCGCTGTTGCTTTTGCCAGTTCTCGTCGCGTACTTGTTGCCACTTTTCGGCTGGCTGCAATCGAGGCCAATCACGCTGTTCATTTTCGCAATGGCGTGTGGGCATCAACTATTTTGGGTTCAACTTCATCGGTTAATGGGTTTCGCAGGTTAAATTTTTAGCTGCTGCCCCAGAGAAAAATGCTTCGTGCTGCATTCTGGAGCCTGCGCTGTTGAAAAGTACGCCGATTTTGATACTAATTGAAAAGTGAACTTTTTGTTCGGCTAAGTCGTAGCAGACGAGTTGGCGTTCTTGAGTTACTATTTGAGTACCTATGCTTTACCTGCGAACAATTTTGACATGCTTGGCAATTGCCTCGCTCCTAGTGAGTGATGCAGTAATTGCCGTGCATTCAGCAAATTGCTCGCCAGTTGCATCTTGCTCGCCAGCTACACAGTCTTCCGAGACTTCGGCAACAGATGTCGGCAATCCGCGGAGTTGCAGCTGTCACAGTCATGCTTGTACTCAGAAACCGGCGGAAGGCGAAAGTTCGCTGCCTGCGCCTGCCCATGATTGTGATCGCTGTACGATTTGCCGGGGTGCGTTGATTTGTCGGTTCGCAGTCGTGTGCGATGCGGTTCTTCCTCCGGCTTTCGAAGTCCTTGCGGATTGGGTAACCGACTCGGTCGTTACGCTTTCGCTAGGTCAAGAATTTTCTTCGGCGCTTTCTCAGCGCGGACCGCCGGCTTAGTTCAGTTCTGTTGCTTGTCTGCAACTTGCGTACGGAGTAGTCCGACAGAAGCTCGCTGTATCACGCGCGGGCTGATTACGCGCAAGTCTTGAGAGACGAAGTTCAGAACTACACCGGTCCTTGCGCAGTCTTTACATGTTGTCATCGCAGTTTGTCGGTTGGTCGAAGCGACCTTGCACCGCTCTCAACTCGAGTGACATCGTTAGGTTCTGCTCAACGCAAGTAAAGTGTCATCGTCGATCACGATTCGCTTATGTGAAGCAACGCTATGTCTGCAGTCTTAACGAAGCCCCCTACAAACCAAATTGCTGAACCAAAACAGATTGCCGAATCAAACACAGATTCCTCTGCAACTGTTGTAATACGCGACGCGTTCATGAACGCAAACTCGCAGGCGGTGGAAGACCTTGTGGTCGCTTCGCGAGAGCGATCCTTCGCGGCTTGGTTGCTAAAAACCGATTTTTGTCCGCAGTTCAATCGCTACGTTTACTGGCTTAAAGAGCCCGTCGGTTGGTTTGCGGTTGCCGCAGTTGCCAGTCTCTTGGTAGGTGCCTTTCTAAATCCGATTGGCTGGACGCTTGCCGCCGGTTTGATCGCAATGATTGTCGCGGGGCTTGTGTTGCCGTGGTTCGCCGTCCGGTTTGCTGAGTGCAAGCTCGAACCTGTCATTGGTGAAATCAATGAGCTGGAAACGAGTCAATTACTGCTTACCGTTCGCAATCGCTTGCCGTTGCCGCTTTGGGGACTGATGATCGAAGGTTATTTAAGTGCTCCGATGCAACAACGAGGTTTGCTTGGCGATGCTTCGGCGGAAACCGAGCGCAAGCCGGATATTGGATTGGCCTGCGTTCCGCCCATGTGTGAAGCTACTTTTCGATTGTCGATACGCCCAGAGTACCGTGGCGTCTATCCGGTAGAGGCGCCGTCTGTTGCTTGTGCTTTTCCGTTTGGACTCTGGACCGCGCATCGTAAGCTTTCCAAAGTGACTTCCGTAATGGTGTGGCCGATGCGATGTGATTTGAGCGGCCTGCTCGACGTTGGCGGAGCGAATGCAGCGGATGAAGGTGTGGGCGAGCGTGTTGGTACCACCGGTGATTTCTTGGGAGTGCGTGCGTTTCGTCGCGGCGATTCACTGCGCAGCATCCATTGGGCTCAGACAGCAAGGTTGGATTCGTTGGTTGTATGCGATCGAGCTGGCCCGCAGCGTCAAACAGTTTCCCTGGAAGTCCACACGCAACCGATTCATGCGAACGCGCGAGCCGCTCGCGAACATTTGGCTTGGCGAGTTCGCATTGTGGCTAGTCTGGCGGAATTGTTGAGTGCAAGGCACATCCCGTTTCAATTGGTCGTCGATGGTGAAGAGCAACTACTTGCGACTGGGCAAAGGGGTTTGAAGCTGGCACTTGATCGCTTGGCAACGATTCCGCTCGATGCCTTCGCCTCAACCGAAACTCGGTCGGCAGCGACTCGGTCGACTGTAACTCAGTCGACTGCGCGTCAACTTGCAACGCGTATCTGTGTCGGGCTACCGCAGTTTACGGGCGATCAACTTGTTGTAGGTCGCGTTGGAATTAGGATCGATCAACCATCGACCGGTGTGCGCGGCCATACGAAACAGCACGTTGCCAACCTTGACCTTACTGAAGAACTCGCTTCACAATTGAATCATTTTTTAAGCGAGGCGAGCTATGCGTGCTTCGCGGCTTAGTTTAGATCGCCGTCGATCGGGTGCGATTGTGTTAGCGGTAATTTCCATTGCCGCGCTCGTTCGACTGCGATCAACGTGTGAGAGTCTCGGAGTTATCGCGATCGAGACAGCGCTACATGCAGCTTTGGTAGGTGCGACCGGCTGGATTTTTGCGATTAGCAAACGCTCGGGCACTCGCGGCCTAACAACTTCGCAGCGTAGCGTTTCAGAAGGCGATCGCTCAGGCAAAGCAACCATCACTCGCAACCCACAAACGTTCCTGCTCATCGGAGGAACGGTGTGCGTGCTTTTTCCCATCGTCGCAAATTTCTTGGCGCGACAAGCAGGTGGAGGGACTGGGGAAGAGATCGCCTATTTGGGCGCACTCGCTTGGGGTGGGCTAGTCGCTGCGCTGTTCGCGCAGTTGAATCGCACGCTGAGTATTTCAGTCGTCTGCAGCGGGTTCCTAACACTTTTTACAACCGTCAGCTCGGATCATCATCAAGCGGTCTACATCGCATTTCTTTGGGGCATGGTATGTCTGTGGTGGTTGATCGCGAACCATTGGGAACGCGTTGAAGCGTGTCAGATCGATTCGGTGAAGTCGACCAATATGCGCACTCCTCTCGCCATCATCGCTGGAGGTTTGGTATTCGTCATTGCGGCATGGACGGCGAGTGGGCGGTCCGTGATGTTTAGTCGGCCATCCCTCGAACTAGTGCAAACCAGTGGTGGCAGCGGACGGTATGATGCCGCGGCTCGGTCCGGCGTCGGTAACGGTGACGCAGTTGTCGCAGCGCGCGATCATGCGGCATCCTTCGGAGCGGTTGATACCGATGTGTTCTTGGATTCGCCTATGCCGAGTCTCTTCGACATTTTTAATGATCAGTTTGGTGAACCTGTTCGCAAAAAAAAGACCGAACGCGCTATCGCACTTGCGCCGCGCGACACGCGATCGACAAGCTCGCGAACTGCTCAGTCCAACTCTTCGACACAGTCGTTCACCACTCGACGCAGCGAACCCAAACCTCGCCAACCGCTAAAGGACGTCAGATCCAATGCGACTATGTTTTGGATCGGGCGCGTGGGAGAGAGATTGGCAACCGAGCGCTATACTCGTTTTGACGGAACCGAGTGGCATCAGGAACTGCAGGAGAATAAGCCCACCTTCGGTGAACTGAAAATCGGCGAGAGGGTCTGGTTTTCGACCGACGCCAATTCTGGCTTAGCAACGGGTCCCTACGCGGATTCCGTTGCCGAAGCGGTCAAGTTCACACGCTTTCGCTCCAATCGTATTCCAACGCCCGCCGGCGTCCAAATGTGGCACATCGATTTGGTCGACAAAGCCGATTTCTTTGGCTTCACGGGCGATCACTGCCTCGAAATGCCCGGACGCGATCACGTACCTGATTACACCACAGTTCGCCTAGTGAGTCGATTGATCGACCGAGAGAAGCTGGAAGCGTTAACCAGTGCCAGCACCGGAGCTGCAATCGCACCGGCATCAAGTGAACCTGAGTTGCCGTCTGACCGCGGAGTGCAGTTAGCGAAGCAGATTGCACGCGAGTGGTTACCGAATTCAAGCAGCCGTTGGGCCGATGTGCAGTTACTGGTTGAGCGCTTGCGCAGCGAGTTTGCTTTTGACCGTAGCGGTTCGACTTCGTTAGCGAAAGCTTCCAACGCTGAGCCGGGTGCTGATCCCGAGACGGAATCAGATACCGCGCTCGATGAGGGTGCGTCGACTCCGCTTGAAACATTTTTGATGACGCGTCGCGGCAATGATGTGATGTTTGCAACGGCCGCAGCGGTGATGTTGCGCGAGCTCGGATTTCCGACTCGACTTGTGACGGGATTTTATGTTGACCCCAACAGCTACGATCGAATGGCCGGACAGACTCCGATCACTGCGGCTGATGCTCATGCTTGGCTTGAAGTGAATATAGGCGCGGATACATGGATTCCGTTGGAACCCACGCCAGGATATCGAACACCAACTTATCGCACGACTTGGTTGTATCTGATTAAGCGGAATGCGAGTATGATCGCTGGCACTGTTGTTGGCCTGTTATCGGGTGCTTGCTTGCTGTGGCTTAGTCGAGCGTATCTGTTCGAGTGTCTCTTGCGAATCGCAAGCTATTTCCCGCCGGTAGTAAGTGATCGGCGAAGAGTTCGCTTCGTGGTAGGTGTACTTGATCGTCGCTGTCGATTCGCAGGCATCGCCAGACCACGATCTATCTCGCCTCGAGAATGGCTGTTGCGCAACTTAGCGTTAGACCGCACTCCTTGGTCAGGCTCTTTGAATCGCTTTTTCAACGAAGCGGATCAGTTGAATTACGGTGGTGGTGGAGGTCTTTCTGCTGAAGGCCGTAAGGCTTGTAAGGAGATTTGGCGCGAGGCAAGTACCTTCTACCTGCGTCGATTGCGACCGCACAAGTCAACCGCTTGGCAAACTAATAAAACGAATGAAACGGTGAGTGTCCATGCTACAACTGAGTTCTAAGCCGAAGCAGACGGGCGATGCAGCGCTTGGGTTGCTGCGCGAGCGACTGAATCGCGTCCTTCTGGGGAAGCGTGACAAGATCGAATTGGTGCTTGCTTGCCTGCTTGCTCAAGGCCACTTGTTGCTCGATGATTTGCCTGGACTTGGTAAGACGACTTTAGCGAAGGCGGTTGCGCAGAGTTTCGGGGCGAAGTTTGCGCGCGTGCAGTGTACGCCTGATTTGTTGCCGACAGACATCACTGGCTTCAATCTGTTCAATCAGAAGACGCGTGAGTTCGAGTTTCATGCGGGGCCGGTTTTCTCTGACATCTTGCTGGCTGACGAAATCAACAGAACGACACCGCGCACACAGAGCGCGTTGTTTGAAGCGATGGCGGAACGACAGGTATCCATCGACGGGATATCGCGTACGCTGTCGTCAACTTTTTTCGTGATCGCCACGCAGAACCCCATTGATAGTCACGGTGCTTATCCGCTGCCTGAAGCGCAGCTTGATCGGTTTGCCATGCGAGTCGAGATCGGCTACCCGGACTCAGAAGCGCAGCTAGCGATTCTCAGCGCGGCTTGTGGACCAACTTCGAAGGCAACGGAAGAGGGAACTTCGCTGACGCTTGAAGCGCTTGCTAAACTGCAGAACGAAACCTCGCAGGTTCGAGTTGATCCTCGCATCCAGCGCTATTTGATCGAATTGTGCAATGCAACTCGTCAGCACGAATCCATCGCATTGGGCGTCAGTCCGCGCGGCATGCTATTGTGGCAACGCGTCGCGCAGGCCTGGGCGAAACTGTCCGACCGCGACTTCGTTATTCCTGAAGATATTCAAGCCGTTGCGATTCCTGTACTGACCGTTCGCCTAGTTGCTCGTGTCAAGAACTCGGAATCCGTTGTTCATTCGATTCTTTCATCCATCGCTGTACCTAAATATCAATGAGCGAGCTCGAGACGATGCGATACAGAATTGCTTCCGCGGCGGTACTCGTCGCTTGTCTGTTTGGTTGCCTGCTCGGCTGCGGCGAATCAAAGAGTTCGCTCCATGAAATCGATCATACGACGCCTGCCCATTGGCCAGTCGATTTAAACGACGCTGCAGAAAAGATGCGAATACGGTTGTCAAATCTAGGCACGCTCGACTCGACGCACAATGACGGCGTGAGTGTTGATCTCAAGGAACTTCGCGATCTTGTTGGTTGGATTCCAGAAGTGGCTGCCGACACGGATCTGACCGAGCAGCAGTGGAACAAAGTCTATGAAGCCAGTGAAGTTGCTCGAAAGCAGATGCAGAAGGCGAGTCAGGTGTCACCCGATCTGGCTCAGCAGATTGAATCGCTCTGTAATTTGCTCGAAGAGTCTCAGAAACTGCTCGTCGTGCATGATGATAAAGCGATCTCATTCAGCGATCCAATAACTAAGTAGAGGAACCACCGTGGACGTAATTTTGCTTGGTGGTCTTGTTCGGGCGCTGCAAGCGTTGGCTTCGGCGACTCCTACTCTATTGATTGGCCTGTTCATCGCCACGGTGCTGCGATACTACCTTGGCGTGGCGGGAACTCAGAGGTTGTTCGGCGGCGAGAGCCTTCGATCCTTGCCGCAAAGTTGGCTGCTGGGGATGTTGCTTCCAGTTTGTTCCATCGGTGTGATACCAATACTTCGGGAAATGAAACGCGCTGGCGTGCGTGCGGGGGCGATCACGGCGTTTGCCATATCTGCTCCACTGTTCAATCCGCTTTCACTTCTCTACGGATTAACTCTCTCACGGCCGGCGGTAATCATTGGATTCGCGCTCGCGTCGTTACTCGTGGTTACCGCTCTGGGCATGATTTGGGATCGTTTTAGTAAACAAACAGTTGCACCGGAGCAAAACGATGATTTTAAACCGATAGGAATCAGTCGACTGTTTGCCTGTGTGATTTTCTCGATGCGTGAACTTGTTGGTACAACTGGCTTGCTGACCTTGGTCGCGGTTAGCGGCACGCTGTTACTTGGAATGCTCCTGCCTCACGGAGCACTGCAAACGTCAGTCGAGCAGAAGGACCCGCTCGCACCAGCGTTGATGACTTTGATCGCCGTACCAATTTATGCGACTCCGATGCTGGCCATGAGCCAACTGGGGATGATGTTCGCTCACGGTAACTCGCCAGGAGCCGCCTTCAGCTTGCTGCTGCTGGGAACGGGAATGAACTTTGCGACGTTGTTTTGGATTGCGAAAAATTATGGGTTCAAGTCGTGCTGTATTTGGTTCACAACCCTAGTTGTGATTGTTTTGGGCTGTGCCTACGCAGTGGACCGCCCGCTGATTCCGCCCGGCGTTGAACCGGCTGGACATACCCATGCGTTCGATATCTACACGAACCCATTTCAAGCAGGTTCTACTTTGACCATTGGCGCGGTGCTTGAGCTTCTCGACAAGAGCGTTGCGATCAGCGAAAAGATTAGTGCTGTGGTGTTGGCGATTTTGATCGTTGCCGGTTTGTGCTTACGGGGAATTCCGCGGCATCGCATCGAGCGGTTGCTTACTTCATCTACGCTGGAAAACCCGAAAACGGGGCGCGGTGATCTGATAGTTTCTCCGCGTATCGTTGGGCTTACCTGCATCGCGGGCTTAGTCGCCTTCAGTGTCGTTGCCTGCTATGCGTACTATCCCTCCGCCGAGGAGACGCTTGAAGAGATGCGCGTTGCGCGAGCGGAAGTGCTATCCGGTGCAAGTTCAGGTGAAAAGGAACACGCTTTGTTTTGGATAGGCGTTTGGGATGAATGGTCGCGTCGACTGGAAGTTGGCAATGCGATTCGAAAGTTCGAGCTCCGTCCTTACCAACAAGCACAAACACAATTGTTGCGCAAAAGGCTTGAATTGCTTGAACACGAACTCGAGCGTGATCCACCGAAGCCTGACGAAATAAAAAAGGTAGCCACGGAGCTAGCGCGAACGAGTCAACGTGTGAGGCTCGCGTTTTCGGAATAGTTCTGCATTCTCCGCGGTCAAGGCCATGCATGCATGAGTTGTAAAAGCAAAAAACGCTGCGTTTTCACGCTGCGTTTTATGCGACTTTTTGAGTTGGCCCTAAGTGCTTGGCCTGCAGCAGATCCTAATAAAGAATTTGCACGCCTACGCTACCACCATGCAGGAATACTTCGTCCTCGTTCTCGATGCTTGAACCGGTGTTCGGAGTCAAGAAGGTGTAGTTCTGATCGGGCACAGTTGCAAAACCTGGCAAGTACATGAACTCGTAACCGGCGGTCAAGCGAACGCTTGGTACAACTTGATAGTTTGCGAAGATGCCCATTTCAACCAGACCAGCGAGGTCAACTGCGTCGTCGTTCGCGTTCAAGACCAATGTTCCCGCGTTGCTCATGAAGGTTGAAACTTCGTCAAAGTTTGCAAACACTGCCGCTTTGCCGCGAATACCGTAGTTGGTTCGCAAGCTTGCTGGACGCATTAGCAGTGCGCCAATTTGTGGTCCGATCGCGCTGTTGTTGATGCTGGATTGGAACAAGCCGTTGCCAACACCAGCTCTTGCGGTTGAGAGTGCATAGTCTTCTTCGTAGTCGATGTAACGCAATCCGACCATGGTTTGAAGCACATCCCATGTCCACCAGGTACGATTCAGTTCGTAGCTGCTGAACTTTGCTTCGTAGGTCTGGACGTGTTGGTTTGCGTCATTGAATGCATCGATGTCGCCGCCGTCGAGTCCATCGGTTGGCAGGAAACGGCTGCTAATGTTTCCAGGGCCAGTTACATTTGAACTGCGACGCCACTTGTAAGGTCCGGTGAAGACGCCTTCGATACCGTTTGTGCAATCGAACAAGCGGCCAGCAGTGATTCGTCCACCGAACTCACCCAGCTCGTAGTCGAACTCGTTCATACGAGTGAACTGTGTGAGCGAAAAATTATCATCGCCTTCGCGACGCAGCCACAGAGCTTCGTAGCCGACGTACCATGATACGTCGCAGCCTGTGGTGAAGCATGGATTGTTGCCAGAGACCACGCCACCGTCGTAGTAGCCGCCGTCAATGACAGCTGGCATCGAAGCCAGAGTTGCGGGCACGCGTTTGGTGGACGCTAGCCCCGAACCGTTGATCTGTTGCGCTGTTGCCGATTCCGGCGGAAGCGAACCAGTCATGATCGACTGTGTGACGTCGCTCATCGAGCCACGGCTTACTAAGCCGTAGCTTTGTTCGCCAGCATCACCCATCGCTAGCGATGGCTGCGACGCTCCATAAAGCGTCTGTGCGATTGCGAACCCGCCGCTGGTTGCTGAGAACGATGTCGCCAGCATGGCAGCTAAACAAGTTCGGCGGCCAACTGCGGCGACAGCCGACAAACCGCTTTTTGTAGTTGTTAGGAAATTACGCATGGTAATCCTCAAATTGGCATTCTTGCTAGTAAAGCCACCCCGTCAGCGTTCGCAGTTATCGGCGAACAGTCAAATCCGAATTTTGCGCCGCGCGCTCGCGGCCTTTTGAGCTAGGACCGACAGTTCGTCGAATTCCCAGCGTCGATTTATTTGTAAGTCGCAAGGCGATCCACTACCGGTTGCAACGAAGTACGCCGCACCAAGCTGATGATCTTTTTCGCTTCATCTTCCGTGCTCGCATAGCCTTGGACTGTCAGTCCTTCGTCTTCTGCGATCACTTCGATGCGACTCTTTGGATACATGTTGTGTACAGTTCGACCGATGTCGATCGCCATCGATTTCATGTCGGCTTGACGCGACTCCGTTCCAGCGATCATGACTTCGCGAATCTCAATCTTGCGTTCACCGGTTTCATCAGTTGTGAACAGGGCAACGCGGGTTTGACCAGCTTTGAGTCCGACGAGCGAAACCATCCGTTCTCCGCTCTTCAGGACTTGGCATAGTTCTGGGTGCTCGACCGAAAGGCCGCTAATCGGCTGCGAAGTTTCGACGTTGGTCGCTTCATGCAAGCCGACTTCCAATCGTTCACCTACTGCAGGAATTTGCTCGGCGACTTTGTCTGAGACCGACTTGAGCGTCGCTGCTATGCGGCTTGAACTCTCAGTAGGCGCACTCGGCACACTAGCCGGAGCGGTTGTCGGTGGATTTTTCGATGGCATCTTGGGAGCCATTGCCCGCGATAAAGCTTGCCCTGAGCTAGGTTCGCCTTCGATCTGAACGTTCATGACGCTCGAAGTTGATTCGCTAAGCATTGGCTGGACCGCAATGCTAAGCGCCGGTTGCAACTCGGTGATTGGCATTACAGGCTGCAACTGCTCATCCGAGTCGCTCAGCGAAAAGTTCGCTTGAGCCAACTCTGGTGCATACACTTGTTGAGTCTTGCGTTCGGACTGTTCCGCACTTGCAGTATAAATGCTGTTTGTAGTGCGGTCAGACACAGTTCCGATATGGAGTTGCATCGCGGGCGGGCGCTTTACAAGCTCAGGCAATCGACTGCCCGATTGAGCCACCGGCGCTGGAGCCGTCATTGGAATTTCGATATCGATTAACGACTCTTCTTCTGCCGATTCGTCGGATGCGAAAGTCGGCGGAACTAGATGCTGTTTGTCGCTCGATTCGGCGAGTGCGTGCTCACTTGGCGACTCCTGAGCCGATGCGAGTACGACAGTTTCCGTGCTGGCGACCGTCGAGCTGCGGCCGCTCGATGAGTACAGTGATGGCGCGGTCGATGGAAAGCTTGGCAACGCTGTCGACGGGGTGCTCGCTGGAGCATGAGTGTGCGATGAGCTGCACTTCTTCAATCCCAACAGCACCGACGCGCGATGAGAGGTCGTTTTCTTGCTGGTTGAGACTGCCGTCGTGTGCGGAAGAAACGCTGCGTCTTGCGATACAGGCAGCGACAGCGAACTCGGTTCGAAAGGGAACGCTGGCAAGACCGATTCGGTTTGAGTTACGGTCTGAGCCGAAGCGATCGCACTCATTCCAACAACGAGACCGGCTGTCACAGTGGATCGAAGTAGCTGGCGGAGTTTGTTTCGCCCGGTTGTTGCGGTTGAACTGCGAGTCTGAATATGCTTCGTCATTGCCCCATCCTTGCCGCCAATTGTGCATCGTGCTGGAACTCAGTAGGCTGAGAACAAGCCGCTTAAATTGCGTTACTGTGGGGGTATCGGGATTCTCGCATGGGAAAGTTGAACGATTCTATGGGTAGAGTCAGTCGTAGTGAAATTTGCCACTCAATTGGGTAATGCTGGCGCGAGACTAGTCGGTGATTTACGACAGGAAGAGGACAGTTTATCTCTTGGAATTGCCAGCGTTTAACAAATTATTGGAAGAGAGCGCGATGCCGATCGTCACACTGCTGACCGACTTTGGACTTAATGACACTTACGTTGCTCAGATGAAAGGGGTTGTTCTTAGCATCGCTCCCGATTGCACGCTCGTCGATATCACCCATGCGATCCCGGCTCAGAATGTTCTTGCTGGAGCTGCGGCTTTACGCGAGGCAGCCGTTCGTTTCCCGCCGCAATCGATTCACGTCGCCGTAGTCGATCCGGGCGTCGGAACGTCGCGTCGATTGGTCGGCGTCCAAATTGCGGACCGGCTTTTTGTACTTCCTGACAACGGCTTGTTGTCGCGGATGTTAACAGACTTTGAACTTCAACTGGCGGTCGAGCTTACGGAGCGCAACTTCTGGCAGCCCGAGGTGAGCGATACATTTCACGGTCGCGACATCATGGCTCCGGTCGCGGCGCATTTAGCGAGCGGTATACCGCTTGGCGAGTTCGGTCCGCCAGTATCGACATTGACGCAATTGACTGAACCGCAAGCGAAGCGAACGGCGGCAGGGATCTCTGCCGTTGTGGTGGCGATCGACCACTTTGGCAATGCGACCACGAACATTCAGCTTTCGTTACTTCAACAAGCTTTCTCGCACCTACAAACCGGCGACATGCTTGAAGTAGAGCATCAGCACCGATCGACTTTATGGCAATGGAATCGAACTTATGGTGCCGTCGACCCCGCTGTGCAGCTCGCCTTGATCGGTTCGCAAGGTTACTTGGAATTAGCCGTCAATCGCGGATCGGCGGCCGCTGAGCATGGTATTTCAATCGGCGATCAGATTTTTATAAGAGCGACGCGCAAAACGTTGTAGGTTAGTGTTTCTCCCTTGAGCCTGAAGCGCGAGCTGATTTTTCGCTCAAAACTTGTTGGACTACTTTCGAATCAGCGCAAGTTGCAGTGTGGCGCTGAGTTCAAGGAGATAGCCTGCCAGTCGGGTGGAGCGCAGTTAGGTTGAATGCCTTTATAACCGGTTGAGGTATTGTAAGTCTGGCGAGAGGTTGTGGGAGTTGCTACAATCCGCCCATTGTCGCCGGGCTCACGAGGAGCCGGGCGAGTCGGTTGAGCACGGGAGGCTTCGCAACGGTCATTTGCCGAGAGCAAACTTCAAGTGGCAGCAAAA
>JBGSJB010000167.1:0-14897 GCA_041742175.1 Pirellulaceae bacterium | reverse complement strand
CGCTTCGTTCGGAAGGAGCGCGAAGCCGCAACCCGCTTGTGCCGTTCGCCGGCAGGATGCAAATGTTCCTAAAGGCGGAAACGGCCTGCAATGCAAGATAGATGCGATCGGTTCGCTTCTCCCGCAACTCACCTTCGCCGTCCGACGGCAGAGTATTTGTCGCTTTCGCCGTTCGACGGCAGGACGCAATTGTTGCTAAAGGCGGAAGCCGCCCGCAATGCAAGTAAGATCCGATCGTCTTGCTTGTCCCTAAATTCTCCGCTGCCGTCCGACGGCAGAGATTGTTTGTCGCTTTTGCCGTTCGACGGCAGGATGCAATAGTGCCTAAAGGCGGAAACCGCCTGCAATCAAGATAGATCCGGTCGGTTTGCTTCTCCCGCAACTCACCTTCGCCGTCTGACGGCAGAGTGTTTGTCGCTTTTGCCGTTCGACGGCAGGATGCAATAATGCCTAAAGGCGGAAACCGCCTGCAATGCAAGTGAGAAGCGATCAGTTTGCTTCTCGTTCAATTCTCCGTTTGCCGTCCGACGGCAGAGATTGTTCGCGCTTTTGCCGTTCGACGGCAGGATGCAATAGTGCCTAAAGGCGGAAACCGCCTGCAATGCAAGTGAGAAGCGATCAGTTTGCTTCTCGTTCAATTCTCCGTTGCCGTCCGACGGCAGAGATTGTTTGTCGCTTGTGACTAGCATGGTCCGCGAAACCAAAGCGATCCACACAACGGCCGTGGTCTGCGACGCAAGCCTGTACCAACAAAAAAACGCACCGGCGTGCCCAAACTGTGCCCAACGTGTGCCCTAGCGTTACGCGCAATTTGGGAGTTCGGGCTGTGTTCAACTGACTCAGGACGGTTCGTCATGAGCGCGCAACTGAGTTGCTACACCTGCTGAGGCCAATGCATTTGGTCGGTTTCAGCCCCGCACGCGGGAATCACTTGAAAGCTGCACCGGCGTGATACGGACCGACGCAAATCAGTGAGTCGGCCTTTCTCGCGGATGTCGCGAATTCCAACCGTCTCGCCGGTGTCCTTCAGGCGTATCGGTCTCCCGCCGGAAGAAAGGCGTACAGGTCGACCAAACGGCGCAACCACTTGTACTGATTAACCACGTTCTAAGTGAAAGAGGAGCCATCCATCAAGACGTTCGCAGTCAGTCTTGGTCAATTACACAACACCTGTACTGCCGACATAGGCTTGGGAAAACGCTTCTTAATTTTCGATAAGAAATTCATCGTGAGATAGGACAAGCGGCTCGATTTGTCGTAGCGTCCAGTGGGTTGGATATGCAGAGCCCGCGTTTGCCATTTCTGTTCACAGGTGAACGGAGATAGCCCGATGCGATGGCACGCGTCGGCAACCACTTTGAAGGGCGTTGCGACGAGTTGCTGGTGATCCACGCCGGCAATGATATTCGCGGTCTCGTGAGTTGAGTTATTGACTATATTCGCAACCGTCTAGTTCAAGAAGTTAAACGGCGGTATCCTGAGGATACAACGGCTTGAACTTGTGAATTTTTACGGCATCTTTAAGGAAAGTTCATTTGCGACATGGCAAAGCTATAGAACTGGGAACCCGTGACTTCCGTCATGACCTTCAAGAGGTTGTTCGACTTGAAGTGATCGATCACAGTCACGGCTTCCGTAATGTGTAATCCAGTTTTCGCATAGTATCTGGCGCCAATGTTGGTCTCGCTGCCATTCCTGATACGCGCGAAATGATCGTTTAGGCA
Source organism: Pirellulaceae bacterium (assembly GCA_041742175.1). Lineage (GTDB taxonomy): Bacteria > Planctomycetota > Planctomycetia > Pirellulales > Pirellulaceae > Aureliella. Next base: position 13,173 of record JBGSJB010000167.1, on the reverse strand, counting down.
ATCGGTTCGATAGAACATCACGAAAGCGTCTAAACCACAGTTTTTGCATTCACCCGTAGTTCATTGGCACCGGTGGCTATTAGCGATGATTCATAGCGGGCTAGCGATACCTTAACCTGCCCAATCCGAGGATTTTGACCATCGACGGTTCAGGAGAATGAAACTGCCGAGCATTTGGATTTGAGAACACGACGACTTTCGGTTAAGACTTGTTCACTCGCGACATTCCTGATTGTTACCTGTCCGCCTTTGTAAATGGATGACGATCAAGAATCCGGCGCGTCCCCTTGAGATGAGCGTATCACATGGAAATGGAATATTTTCGACGCAAACGTCGGCTCCCTGCTCTTTGCACTGTTGTCGTCATGGCGTTCGTTGCTCGCATCGTCCTTTTGGCAACTGAGCCGACCACAACCCTGCCATCGCCGCCGACGCCCGGCACATTTACGCTTGCCACAAGATCGGGCAACTTTGACCGTTTGGCTCACGTTCACATTCCGACTGGATATAAGTCCGGTAACGTTGCACCGCTGGTATTGGTGCTTCATGGGGCTGGAGGAAGCGGTGATTACGTTCTCGAGAAAGACGGCTGGGCCTGTAAGGCCGATCAAGCAGGTTTCGTTGCAGTTGCACCGAACGGACTTCCGGCATTCCCTCGACTCAAACCAGCAGGAGCGAATCCCGCACTCTGGAATTCCGGGCAACTCAAACAGAACTCACCAAGGGCTGCGGTTGACGATGTGGCGTACATCAAACAACTTCTCGACCAACTGAAAACGACAGTGAACTACGACGATCAGCAGGTGTTTGTAGTGGGGCACTCGAATGGTGGCATGATGGCGTTTCGCTTAGCCAGCGAACTTTCGGAGAGGGTCACCGCAGTCGGTGCGGTTGCCGGCTTACTTACTTTGGAAAACCCGCAGCCCAAGAAGCAGATACCAACGCTCTGTGTGCTAGGTTCAAAAGACCCGCTGATGCCAATTGATGGGGGTGAAGTCAAATTGCCATGGGGAACACGGCAATACAAGCCCGTTTCTGACTCTCTCGGCAGATGGGCGAAGGCCATTGATTGTGAGGTAGAACCAACGGTGATCTCAGAGAAGAATTCAGAACGGAAGGTCGAATATCCTTCCAGATTGAATGGGCCAACGCTGACAGTGCTTTATCTGCAAGGACACGGCCATCATTGGCCGGGCTTCAAGTCGTCGCTTGCCGATCGATATGTCGGGCCATACTCGACAAAGTTGAATGCGACGGATGAGATGTGGAATTTCTTTGAGCAATGTATTGTTACAAAAAAGAAGGAAGTGGCGGATCAGCGTTGATTGCGCTTTAGGTAGGCCAACAATTGTCCAGAAGCATCGGGACGCAGACCGGCATTATTTGATTACTTTCCGGCGGGTTTTTCGGCACCGGATTCATTTACGACTGGTTTACACTTAACGACCAAGTAAACGAGGCAAATCTGCGTTTTGCGAACAGTCGGTTACGATGCGATAGCTCGGTGCTACAGCAAGCAAGTGCCCGACTTTATTCATCGTCGGCGGTAACTCCGTAGTTGAGCCTTCAGTCAGCGGCAGCCCGATGTCAACGAACATTTGTTCAATCCCGCAGGCGTAACCGTTATTCGCCACGCGGTCACTTTTAGTCTTGAAGCAATGCCGCGTTCCCAGTCGGCATTTTGGCAAACGTTCCTGCAGTTGCTACTTACCGCTGACCATCTACCGTGAAAGTAATTTCTCTTCCAGCAAGTAGAAGCCTTCTTCTTCGCGGCACTGAGTGTGCAGGGGCGGTATGTCACCTGAACCGCTCGAAGGAGTGCGTTACCGGTTCATATCTTGGCGCGGTGAAAAGTTGCCGCGCGTGCTGACAATCTTCAAGCCGCGAATCAGAGACTTGCAGCCGGGCGATACAGTTGACTTTGAGAAGTTCCGGCGAACCGTCAAGCTAGTTGAAATTTTCAGATGACAACGGCACAGCCTAGCCGCTCGATGCTCGACTTCTTCGGGGGTTTTGCACTGGGCAGCAAAACACGGATCAGACGCAAGAAAGTCGCGGAGACTTGCGTATAAGCCACGCGGAAAGCTGGGGCTTTTTTTGTTTGGTCAACGAGTGAAACAGCGACGGACTGAAGACCCGACGAGCGGGGCGTCGGCGTCAAGATTATTTTTGAACTCAACCAACAATTCATATAGCGGCCCGGCAATTTCAACTTCGGATCCGCCTGGACGAACACTGGCCTGGAACTTCTCGAAAATCCAAGGATCGATATGACGGCGATCATCAACATTCAGCAACCCCATCGACCACTTTGAAAACATACGGTTTTCAATGTTCACACTAGCCAAACGTTGAACATTCCGATGACGCTTATCGATTTCAATCTTTGCATACAACCGTTCGAGACTGAGCGCTGCACCTTCCAGCACTTGCAGAAAATGCCCCCCACTGTACATCAGCACTCCCGTAAAGCCCAGTTGCTCGTTTCGTTGGCGCGATGGAGCAAGCATTTTTTCCAGCTCACCATCGAGTGGTAAATCGAGGCGAAAAGCGGCTGGAACAATCTCACTCGTGTATATCAATTGCGAAAGATACATTGCTTTTCCCTTCTCCAAAGTAAACAAAGAAGCATAGACTTTAGTTTTGCAACTATTGGTGTATCCATTCAAAGAAGCAAATCAAACTACGATAAAACGTCGAGGCGATTATGCGTTTGATGGCGTGAGCGGGGTTGCAGTCGGTGTAACCGTCAGAATTCACTGGGCAGTTTTTCAAAGAAAAACCCGCTCTGGCGGAATCCACCAGTCGGCAAAACGCAGATTCGTTACCGGTATGCCATTCTTTCCGTATCGCCTTTTGCCAAAGCAATGTTTGAACGTACCGCCAGCGCATTCATAGACCAGTTCAATATTCGCTGTCGCGCGCGTTCGATCGATTGTGCCGACTCCCAACGTGCACCCTCCCATTGTACTGAGGTCGTGCAGTTTTAAAGTTGCTGTTTTTCAGGGGTTTCGTCGACTACGTTCGCCATCCCACTAAGGGTAACGCCTAGTTCTTGAGTCATATTGCAAGCAATGATGCCTGCTAGTATCGAGAAACGTAAGGATTAAGCCACCCAGGCATATAATCTATTGAAATCATTGGACTTTAAAACTACACGACCTCTACTTCAGCGACGGCAGCGAACGGTTTGCGGCGTTCTGGACCGTGGTAGATAAGTAGGTGCATGGGACAGTCTCAGAGTATATTTATGCCGCAATGGGCTAAGGGGTTAATGCCGAATTAGCGGTGCCACTTGCCCTCCATCAATGTCCAGGCATTTTCAGCTTGGCGCGAAGGGAATTGCAAGAAAAACCGTCATCGTAGAGTCGCCCGCTTATATCTCTCTTCGGATGGTACCTGAGACAGCGGACGCTGAGTCTCGCTCGGTGCAATTTGACGCTCCGGCGTGCCCAACCGGTGCAGATTTAGCTGGCAATGAGAAATCGTAGGACCTGCACCGTAATGCGCATGGAAACTACGCTGACACGGGCATTAACAGAATTGTGGAGCAGGTCTGGAAGCGAATAATGAAGCAAGCGGAGCGTCACGGGTTAACAAAACTGCCGCGTGATCGCTTTGTAATCTTCAATGAATCGCGTCGATCGGTCACGTGCGATCGACATCAGAACTCGACCGGGCATTTCACTCAACATTTTCAGCATGTGTTGGCAGGCGAAGGGGGCCGCTAGGACATTTCTTCGATGGGGAAACTGATATTTCGTTCAACCATACATCGGTTTCTGCCGCCGTCCTTGGCGGTGTACAGCAGTTTGTCAGATCGGTCGAACCAAGTGCTTGTGCTGTCTGTAGTCCGGAGCATTGCCGCGCCGATTGAGAGTGTAAGTTCCTTTACCGTTTCGCCACTTCGCTGCAACACAAAGTGGTTTTCAGAGAAATAGCTGCAAAGATCTGTCGCAAGCGCTGTTGCCTGCACAGAATCATTGAAAGTAGCGACAATTGCAAATTCATCGCCACCGTAACGAGCGACGCTAGTTGATTCGGTTTTCGTGCAAAGTGTCGATGCAACAAATCTCAAGACTTCATCGCCCGCTGCATGGCCAAACTGGTCATTTATCATCTTAAAATTGTCCAAGTCGATCAAAAAGAGATACGTTATTCCTCTTTGGTTTTGATTTCGGTACGCATTAGCCATGGCTGATTCGAAGAAGCGGCGATTGCCTACACCCGTCAGTGTGTCGGTGGTTATTGCTTTGTGTGATTCCTGCAACTGAGTCCGAAGACCTTCAATTTCGCCTTTAGACTCAGAGAGCTTATCATCAAGAACCGACATTTGCTCTTGCAATTTTAGGTTACTTTCGATCACTAACCCCAGGTAGTGTCGTACATCGTCTATCTTGATGTCGTCGTGCTGAAGGCAAGAATTAGCTTCATTGATCGATCCTGTAAAGTCTGCACTTGCGTGCTTTTGTCTCTCAAGGAGTCCATGAATTAGCTCTAGCTCGTCATTCAGCCTAGAGCTAATCTGATGGCTCACGCCGACCGATGCGTCTTGTATGTACTGCTCGCGTAGCATAACCAGTTCAGAGATGCCGATTGACTCACGCTTGACTAGGCGAGAAAGCTGTTCGCACATGTCTGCATTGGAGCCTTCTGCGAATCGGTACCAAACCTCATAGACTTCAGGGACGGGCGGCGTTCTAAAAGTACCAATGTAATTTAAAGCGCGCTTCGCAATGGATATTGCGGAATCGTATTCCGCAGTTTGTGGGAGTGCTTGGCAATCGGTCATTTCCAGTCCAATTATAAAATAGTTCACCTAATAGTAGGTTTTGATAAGTGCCTGCATGACCGCTTGAATATAGATCGTTCGATTTCGAAAGCTTTTTTAGTCGGGAAAAGTGTAATGAACGTAAAATACGGACCAAAACGAACGTCAGTTTGAAAGTTGACCCTGACATCGAATTTGCAATCCTTGCTGAGCGCAAAGATTTTAAAGCGTGGTCAGCCTGTAACGCGTACTTACTGTAAGTTGCCGATTCTAGGTTCAAATCTGTGCCTATGAACGCACAAGTAATGATTCACGCTAGACGGTTTTTCAGTCATACAGCCGGAAAGTCGGTGATACAAGATTTGCGTTGTTGCGTCTTGATGCGGCAATGCCTGTTAAATCACGCGTTTAATCGTTACCTGATTGCCGCAGGAGTGCTTAGCACTAGTGAGCAGCTTTTGAGCTCTGTCAATCCAACTTCGCTCCTCGTCAGTCGCTCGTAACAACGCGCAGCCGACGGACACCGTGATCTGCTTTAAGCGCGCACTAGTTCGGTCAGAAACAAATAACTTACCCGCAAATTGATCTCGGATTGACGCAGGGCATTGCATGATCTTTGATTGATCTTTCATGAAGCTGGATCGCAAAAATGGCGTCACCTACCATCCTTTCCTTGTCAATGCAGATTACTTAAGCGTCATGGTCGGAGTGGACTTTATTAGTGAACGACCAAGCTCAGCGGACCGGCGCCGCCGACCAGCCGCGAGATTACCACGAAGCGCCCGCGGCGGACGGGTCCGCTGCAGCGCGAGGTTAGGCGGCCCGCTAGAACGGCACCCACCGGCAGATGACACAGCCGAACGGATCGCTATCGAAGTTGCCGCCCACGTCCTTGACTTCTAGCACGTAGCTCCCGGGCTCTATGCGGAACGGTACACCGTCTCCGATGACCGCATACCCCTCGCCGAAGGAGTCAAGCACCCGCACTGTTTGGCCAGCGCACGCCGCATGCAGAAGGACGAGATCTCTGTTCGAGATTTCGATTCTGGAGCGGAGGCGTCGCCACGCCGAAGCATCGGACCGAAGGAAATGGACAACCTTGTCTTCCGAGCCCTCGTCGCCGTAGCTCCAGCCCACCAAGATGGCCCCGTGCCACTCGGGGAGCCGTACCCAGTTGGCTGTACAGACGTGATCTCGGGAACCAATCACGAGCCCGAAGCCCGGCCCAACTTTCAGGAGATCGACGGGATGAGCCGCTTCACACGCCCTGGTGTAGTCGGGACCGAACGGGAAGTTGTCTCGAGAAGAGACGCCTTCCGAGCCCTGCCAATAGCCGAGCAAGTCACGAGGCAGGACGATCAACGGACCGCCGTCATTTGCAAACGTCGTACTCCAAGTCGGTGGTTGGGCCATCGGATCCAGCTTCTCCTCCCGGCCTTCGAGACTCGCCAAGTTGTATTTGAATACCAATCGATCAAGGTTCTCATTCTTAATTCTATACCATTCATTATCCTGCTCGTTGAAGGGATCCTCCTTCCTGCGAACGATCCTTGACAGTTGCGATGTGCGGGTATTACGGTCGGCCGCTGGTTTGGTTTCTCCAAATTTTTCGATGGTTGCCAACATCAGTCGTTGGCGTCTTTCCGCGCCTATTGCAGCCAGACCGTCTTGCGCATCCTGCCAGTGGTTGCCAGAAGAGTTGAAGTAGTACTGCGCAAATCCGCCGTTATTGACCTCGGCATCGAGTTCCTTGATCGCAAGAATATGCTTCTCAGCCACGGTCAGAGCATGCCATCCGTTATTGTCGACAACCTTCCACGGATCACGAATAAGCTCATCGTATCGATGAAACTGATAAAGCGCTTCGGTCGCTCCTCGCGATACTTTCTCGTTACTGTGATCTAGCAAACGCCCAAACATCTCCAAGTCTTCTTCATTGCGATGCGCGCCGAGAAGTGGCAATGCCTCCTGCAGTGCATTGTCCATTGGATATTCAAGTGGTTCCTTGCGAGCCTCGTCGATGATGGTCAGGAGGCGTGTGCGAGGGACTTCTACGGACTCCTTCCTAAACGCCTCCAAGATGCGCCAGACTGAGTGAAAGCGAACGGAAAACAATTTATCGCTAAGCAGGTAGTCTATCGCTCTGTCTCGATTAAGTTTCAAGAGAACAGTTGGGATACTATCGCTCACGTTGAAGCTTGTGTCGCCCGGCCACAAGTCGCTTACCAATGCAAAAAAAATTCCACTTGATGATGCTTTAATCCGATCACCAGCGATGGCTCGCTGAATGCCCATTAGGGCATAGCTTCGCACGTATTCATCCTCGTCTGTCAGTGCCCGCCGGAGATCAGGCAGCGAAACTGCGGAGCCAACTGACCCGACAATGAGTGCGACGTGTTTTCTGATACTGTCGCTTTCTGATTGAAGATAGGGAGCGAGTAGTACGGCTGCTTCTTCCGGTGGCGGTGCGCCCTGATCGAAGATTTCGCAGAGACGATTAATTGGGGCTTCTGGCAATGAATTCGCATGTTTCGTCAAGACACTCAAACGTTCCTTCATGGAAGAGTCTCGCAAAATCTCAAGGGCACGAGGATACGCTTCGTTTCCAAGTTTCGCCAGAATCTGTAGTTCCGTCCACGCATCTCCCGATGAATTCGTCTCAAAGACAAAAAAGTCAACGAGTTGGGCAATTTCAGTTGATGAGCCGGAAAGCGATTTGGCAGTCGCGTCTACTTCCCTGTGAAGTTCGTCGAGATCTGGCATCGCCTCAGGATTGCGCACAACATCCCAAAACGATTTGATCTCGCGCCGTCTTGATCTCATCCAGAAAAGCAAAATTGCAGCGGTAACCACGATGATGGCAACAAAGATTGCAGTAGTCTTCATCGGATGACAAAGGCTCCAAAAGCAGAATGACAATGTTAACGAAGTCTCCGCCAACACGGCGTCCAACTCGAAATTCATAGTGAGCTATGGTACAACAGTTGTTCGGCGTGCTTCGCGGCCAGCTTCGCTCTCAATACACCGCCACTGCCAACGCTGCGAACCCAAAACCGAGCGCCATCAACAGGCAATCTACATGCCAAACCTTCGAGCTGGAAACTACTTTCAGCATCACCCGCCGGTGCCTACGCCAACGGAACAGATGATCGACCGATAGTATCGCGAGCAACGTGAGGAAGCCTGTGACGATCCATCCAGAGGGCCTGTAATGGAAGAGAGTCGCGTACCACGCTGCAATGGCATGCGCAACGACGAGGCAAGGGCCAACAAATAACTTTCGGGGTACTGACACCGCGGAGTACTGACGTCGGCGAGCAGCGTAAAAATACCGCGGTGCGGCCAAGGCGATCGTTGCTTTGCTTAGCAGCGCTACGGCGATCACAGCGCCCAGCACCTTAAACCACATCTGTTCGATTTCCTCTTGTCGGTGATGGGAACAAAGGGGTGCGTCATCAGCAAACACGCCAGATGCAAACGATTGCCGCCAAGCAACCTTGATTTCAGCGAACGCCTGGTCGGCCACTCTTTATCGCGTTCAGAATCAACGTATGACGCGACGCGACAAGCGAAAGGTCGTCACCGACTTCGGAGACATTATATTCTAGGGAAAGTGGAGATGGTAAAACGCCGCGAATCGCCAAATCGATGAGGGAGTTGCAAGAGATCCTTACTAGCCCATTGTAAATATCGCGTAAGCTGTGGTCATCACTGGCAATCGCGTGCAGTTTTTCGATGGCGGCGTTCCATTCATTGCCGAGCTCACTTTGGGAATCAAGGAGACCAGCCGGATACTCGTAATCCCAGCTGTTCCACCGATCATCATCTTCGAAGTCACGAACGAATTCACGGCTGCCTGAGACGTTTGCGCAAAGGTCAAACTGCGTCGAACTGTTTCCAAGTTCAAAAACGTAGCCAATCGCAAGAAGCCGACGTTGTTTAAGCGATGCCACAAATCTGCGAATTGCGTATTCGCTTGAATCGATCAGCAGATTTTCGAGGACAAGCCAATCAGGAGTCATGCTTTAGGCAATAAGGAATAGCGGCGGCGATACCAGTCGACGAATTCGGCCATATATGGAGCGAACCGATGTGCTTGCAGAAGCGCCCCAGATAGGAGCAACAGCGTTCGAACTTGACATCGGTCAGTTCACGCCGGTGTTCGGTGAGCCACCGATCAGCAAGAGCTCGAAACTGTACATTGGGGGCACAGCACCCCCCAGCAGCACGCATTCTTTCCCAAGCGGTGTATGCCTCTTCCTCAGTTCTACCGAGGCGGACTTGGCGTCCATCGATGGTCACATACCAGAGTTTGTTCGACATCTTGTAATACGGCTTTCGCATAGCTGATCCTTTCCGGAACAGCGGCGTGGTATGCTGCTAAACGTATAATTATCGTGAGGATAAACTTGCGGATAAGGGTTGATACAAAAGTATCGCAATCCTCATTTTACCCATATTTTTCTAAGTGGGCGGTACAGAACTCGAATCGGTGCCCTCAACGATGTCAACTCAGGTTTTCAAACTCCAGCTGTTGCTGTAAGCCGTTGGCTTATCGCCTCTTCTGAACAAAATGGAACTTCCATAGCGTGCATATGCTGTGCAAAAATAATGCCGCTTTCCCCGCCGTTGCGCGCACATTTCGTGCATCGCTTTAGAGCCCAACGATCAGACGTTTGGTGTGCCTGCGATGGACACCTTGGAATCTGCAAATCCAGTTTGTACCGATTGCGATCGATCAGTTTCACAGGCTTCTTTCGGGTAGCGTTAAAACATTGGGGAATCCACCAATTTGAGCGGTTTGCGCATCCTTCTTTTAGCTTCGCGTTCAGCATGAACCGCCTTGCATCTGAGTCACCTAAAATTGGTGCAAAATGTTCTTCTTCAAAGTAGTTTCAGCAAATTAGCAAATTCTCGGGTCATCTCGTTCTCGCCGCTTCGACCATTGGGATGAAGACGATGCGAGTTTTTCGCATGCCCATCAATCGCGAGCTTTTACCATCGGAGAAACTCTGTGGAAGGATCTTTTTGATGAACACTGTACCTCCAGACTGGAACCAGATAGTGGATGAACATAGCACCCGTGTGTTCCGTGTCGCCATGCGCATCCTGGGTTCCATTCCAGACGCAGAAGACGTCGCGCAGGAGGCATTTATCGAAGCTTATCGGCTGCATTCTTTAAGGGAGGTGCAGTGTTGGACGGGGCTTCTGGTTCGCCTCGCTACCCTCCGTTCGCTTGATGCGTTGCGACGCCGCCGACTGACCGTTCCCATCGCAAATGGGGACCCCGCTAGTCGGGGTCAACCATTTGACAGGCTAGTCGCTTCCGAGCTTGAAGCCAGACTTCGACAGTCCATAACGACTCTACCAGCGCAACAGGCGACAGTTTTTACACTGGCCTATTACGAACGATGGGGCCGAGACGAAATTGCGGCCCACCTGGGGATCAACCAAAAGTCGGTATCATCCTCGCTTCACAAAGCCCGCAAACACCTCGCAAATTTACTATCTATGAATTTGAAATCACAAGGAGAATTGCCATGAATCGAATTCCGTCTGGCTGGTCAAATGACCCAGAAGATACTTGTCTCGACCTAGCCATCGAAACAACCCTTTCTCACCCAATCGATGAGCTTGCAGTGGCACGCGTCAAAAACCGCGCGTATTCAATCCCATTCGACCGGCAAGTGTCAATGCCCATGGCGGACACGTCGAAATTCAGTGAAGCAATAATGAACGTCCAGCCATCGCCGGTTACCAACCGATTGCCAAAGACTAAGGTATTGGCAGCCCTCGCGGCCAGCATTGCGATCGTGGTTTGGTGGACCACGTCTTCGAGTCTGGTTGCCATCGCGCAAATCGCCGACAGCATCAATGCCATCAGTTCAGTTCGATTTCACTATTCGACTTCCACACTAGGTCAAGCGGCGAACGAAGGGGCAATTGAAATTAGAGATCAAGTAATTCGTTACGATCATGGTCGGCGAGTCCACGTTTTCGATCATGCCAATCGAAAAGCCGTGGCGCTCGATACACAGCAAATGGCTTGGCAAGAGTTCGACCTGAGCCAATTACCAGCTCCGGTGATCAATCCTCTTGCGGAACTCGTCGCCGCTCGCGAACGCGCGGCAAAATCTCTTGGGTCCGAATGGCGCGACGGTAGAAAGCTATCCGTATACGAAATGAAAGATTTTGGTCTGCTGGATTCCCGTCGCAAGGGAACGATCACAATGTGGCTGAATGAGGAAACCAACCTTCCAGTTCGAATCGAGCTGCGGGACCCAAACCCGAAGTTTAAAACCGTGACCATCTTCGATCAATTCACTTGGGACCCAGACCTACCGCAGGACCATTTTGCGTTGAGCATGCCTGCTGGTTACCAACCCGGTGAGATCGAACCTGCATTCGCCTCCGCTCCTACTGGAGTTCAACTTACTAAAGGTCAAGACCTAGAATCGGGCATTCTCTACAGTGGCCGAGTACCTGGTTGGATTGAAGTCGATCGCGAGCGGAAACTATTGACAGCGATCTTGCGAGACAAAGAAGGAAGCAAGTCCAATATGCCTACGGAATTGCGGCAATGGGATTTGAGCACCGGAAAAATTCGGTGGACTAAATTTGTTGGTGGAGCAGTCAAGTTTGGGCTGCAGGCTGAAAAGAGCTTACTGGCGTTAATCGAAGGGCAAGAAATTCAAGTTCGCGACGCCGCCACTGGCGAAGTGACCCGCACCATGGAGACCGAACATGCGATGGGCTTTGTCTCGTTCGACAAGACCGGCTCAAGATTGGCGAACGCCTATATTGACTGGGGTGGAAATCAATCGAACCCGAAAGGTGGTGTGGAACTTTGGAACTTAACCAGCGGTGCTCTTGAGCGAACATTGGACATTGGCGATCGGGTTGAGTTGGCGGTGTTCCGTCCCGATGGACTCGTTGTCGCTGCGGCATCCCAAGGAAACATCCGCTTCTATCGCACCGACACGGGGAAGCTGGAACAGGTCCTCGCTGGTACCACGCGAATCGCGTACTCGCCAGACGGTGAAGAGTTGGCTTTCGCTTCCATTGAACAAGCGATGTTGGGAGTAATCGGAAAGGTCATGGTAGCCGACGCAGCAAGCTATGCGATTGATCGGACGCTTACGATGCAAGGTGGTAAAGGACGGAGCTGGCCGCTAGGTCTCGACTTTTCGCCCAACGGGCAACGGTTGGCGGCCTGCGACTGGAACGGCGCGATCAATGTTTGGAGTCTCGTTAATGGCGATGCCATCCCAGGCGTCGAGTCATTAGATTCCGGCGTGCATTGCGTCCGCTTTATCGATGACAACCATATTGCTACGGGAAGCGAAGATGGCACGTTGAAGATCCATGATCTTTCTAAGTAACACTAAACTGAGCATGAAGTTGAAGTCCGCATAAAGAAGTTACCAACGCAATGTCCTTCTGTTGACGCCAAGGATTTAAAAAAATGGCCCAACTACGATTAACCTTTTGTGCGATGTGGATCTTGCAACTTCTTTTGGCTGCACTGCTGCTCGGGCAACACTGGCTTGGTATCTTACACCCAAGCGGTGAAGCTCTGGTTGTGTTGCTTGTTCTTACCCTTGGTCTACTTGCCTGGTGTGTGGTTCGGGCTTCGCAACTTCTACGACAACCTCAAGTTCGGCGACGTGTTTTATGCTTTTTGATTGTCACGTTGGCTCCAGTGGTTTTGTTGGTTAGTTGCTTTTTCTATGCGCAACAGCAATGGGCTATGAGGCAAGTCCCAAGTGGCATTCGAGGACAGATCGCCATCATGTGCGGTGCGAGCCTGATGGAGTTACAGGTATCTTACCTGTATCCAAAACGAGCCGAATCGAATGATCTGGTTATGTTTTATGATGACCTCACAACGCCTGCGGCAGACTTAGCGGCAATGGACCAGCACGTCAGTCAGCTCTTTGAGTTTTTAGAAAAAAAGCCTCGCGACAAGATTCATTGGGTCCGTGGTTCGTTGCTTGGGCAACGCAACGTGGCCTTACTGGGGTTAGCCTTAAGTAGTGAAGAGAGCCCCGCTTGGGAGCAGCAGGGAGCGGTCGATCGACATGAATTAGCTCACGCGGTACTCAATCAATTTCGCTCGCCCTGCGCAGATCCGCCAATGGTGTTGCATGAAGGCTGGGCAGAGGCAAAGTGTGGTGTCGATACAACAACGCTTGCCCGGTGGGCAATTGCGGCTCGACGCGAAAACCAAGATATAAAGATTGCTGAACTTTTTAATAGCACCAACGTAACTTCTCAAAAACCGGTTGGTACGAGTTGGCGCTTACCAACACTCAACTTTGTTGAGTAGGTGTTGCGATTTTGGCTTTATCAATTCAACATCAAGCAACTGTAGGACTAGCTTTTTGGCGGATGATATCTCC